>NZ_JBIDAJ010000019.1:0-155050 GCF_043202395.1 Streptomyces sp. NPDC048197 | reverse complement strand
TCCTGCGTGCCGCCACCCTGCGGCCGCACCTTCGACGGAGGGATCAGCGGCCGCGCGATCTCCCACAACCCGTCTGGAACAATCCAACTCCACCTCCCGCCCCATGTTCAGCACAACGAGCCACCGCCACATAGGACACGGTCTAAGTACCAGATAGGGCGGCAGGCCAGGGTCTTTGTTGACCCCATGCCATTTCCCGTCGGATGAACGGCGTGTCACCTGCGCGTCCGGCACGGGTCCGTCCCACTGGACTGGAAAGTCTTTGCTGGAAAAGGTGTAGTCGTCACGTAGTCGAACTATCGGCGATCCGCATTTCCGCTCCCCGTCCCATCGGCCGACCAATTGGGAATGAGTTACGGCCTTTGGAGTGACGACGGGTTTGCTTGTCCCGCAAGAAGACGGGGCGAATGCTGTCACGGTGGCAGCTGCAAGGCTTGCACTGATGCGAAATATGTCGGATTTCACGCTATCTGCTTCCGGCCGCCTTTTGGATGGTGCCCAGTATGCCGGTCGGTGATCCGAAACCGATCGGGCGCTGGAGATGCCCCCGCGCAGGGCGTCGGGGAACATCGTCCACAGGCGCGGGTTCATCCCCTGTGCGGAGAGCAGGTCGGTCAGGTGGGGCCCGCGGGGCGGGGGCTGGTCGGGCTGACTGCGCCGTACGTAGGACTGCGGCATGAGGACTTCGCGCGGGAGAGCCAGCAGGGCCTGACGCACCGGTCCGGGCCTGAGGCCGCCGTTGTCTTCCAGCCGGCGACCATCGCGGCCCGCGCCGCGGCTACCTCGTGGGCGAGAGGCCCTTCACCGCTATCAGGGAGGGCGGTGGCGGACGGGAACTGATGTGGCAAGGAGACGGACTTCGTGCTCAGCCGGGAGTCGCCTGGAGGAGTACCAGTCATAACCATCCCCTCTCGGTGTAGAGGCGCCCCGCCTGGATGCCGTCGATGGCGGCTCGGGTGTACGGCACGATGGGCTGGGGAAGTGCCTGCGGGTGCCACCAACCCCATCGGGAGCACTTGTCGGGCTCGCGGATCTCGGGGTTACCCCTCCAACGGTGGGCGCGGAAGACCAGCTGCATGCGTGGCAGTGTGCCTGGCGCATCGACGAGATGGACAGCGTGCGCATACTCGACGTCGCGTGGGTCGATGTCCAGGCCGGCCTCTTCCTGGGCCTCGCGGACGAGGCAGGCAACGGCGGACTCCTGCTCGCAGTGGCCGGCCAAGAAGTGCCATGTGGATCCTGCGTAGGTGGAGTCGGGGTGACGCAGCCCGAGCAGCACTTCGCCGTCGGGGTTCTCCAGATAGAGGTGTACGCCGATGACGTTGAGCACGGCATTGCCGCCCCCGGCCGGCACGGCGCTGTGGGAGCGAGGGGTGCGCCGGCTGGCAGGGGCGTGGTCGACAGCTGTCGTCGAGGGCCCAGTGCCGCTCGGGGTGGCGGCGGGGAACATCTCGGCGTGGCGACGAATCAGGTCGCGGGTGGACTGGGCCATCCGCAGGCGCGGCAGGGTCTCGGGTCGGAACCAGTGCAGCATCACCCCCTCAGTCAGCGGTAATGCCGCGGGGTCGCCGCTCCATTGGCCGACGAAGATGTGAATCGGGACGCTGGTTCCGTCACTGGCGCGGGCTTCCTCCTCGGCGAAGGGGGCGAGGTGGGGGATGCTGAGGCCGGCCTCTTCCTGTAGTTCGCGTCGGGCCGTCTCCTCCAACGACCGGTCGCCCGGTTCTTGGCCGCCGCCGAGGAGAGACCAGGCACCCGGCTCCCAGATGCCGGGAATGTCGTCGCGCAGGTGTAGCAGATAGGCGCCGGCCCCGTTGTGGATCAGCGCTGAAGCGTTCGCCTGCCCGTGCGCCGGTGGCAGGGCGGCAGCGAGTGGCGGGATGTCCTGCGTCATGAGTGCACGGTCCTGAAGTCGCTTTCGGATACCGACGGCTTCCATAGCTCAACGAACGAGCTTCAGGAAGGGCCCTGCACGCGCCGGTGCAGCGCATGCGTGAGGGCCAGAGGCGGGGTAGGCACCTCTGCCGCGTCGCACAGGTCATGGGTGCGCAGCGGCGCTGCGGCGTATGCCTTTTTCAGGGCGCCGGCCAGCTCGGCCGGGTACCGCAGGGCGCACCGGTGGACCAGGAGGACGCGATTGCGCATCTCCCATGGACTGGGCGGGCGCCGCCACAGGTAGATGGCGGCAACGTCGGGGGTCAGCTCCGCGTACTCGGCGAAGCGTGTGGCGAGCTTGTCCACATCCGGCTTGGGCAGCGTGAGGTACCGAGAGACCATCGTCGTTGCTGCCGCTCCCCTCCTGCTGAACGTGGTCCACACGTTCGCGGGCTCGTACATGTGAGGGCCCAGATTGTTCGCGAGCAGCCCGCCCTGGTCGCGTTGCCGGGCCATCCAGCGCCCCATGCGACCGGGCTGAGACGGGACGCTGTCGATGACGCCGTCCCACCAGGACGCCAGTACCGGGTCAGACCGGTCGCTCCATGTCTGTGCGTCATGTTCCTGTGGTGCGGCCGGGGCCTCTTCGGGGGCGTGGTTGCGGGCGATGCAGATGTGCCCAGCGGTGGCGATGTTCAATTGCTGAGGTCGCCGATCGCCACGGGCGAGAAGTCCTTGTTGCAAGGCCAGGAAGATGCTGTCCATCGTCAGCAGCTCCGGAGCTCCGGGAATTCCGTTCTCCAGCAGCCTGATCAGTTCGCCGGAGAACGCGCTGAACGTGCTGTCGGGCGGGCACAAGCTCTGCTCGTTGCCTGACGTGGATGTCAGGAGGTAGGTCCCTTCAACGCCGAGAAAATCCTTGACGTGTGTCGTATCCGGGATCCTGCGCAGCCCAAGACCGCTGCAACAACAGTCCAGGATCACCACTCGCCGGAGGGCGCTTCTCGCACTGTACGTTCCGTCTTTGCTCAGCAATGCGGTCGCGACCTCTTGGAACCGCAACCAGGTATCCAGGCGCTCGGGCTTCGACGAGGAAAGGCCCAAGTGCAGCTCCTCCAGGTCAGGGCTCAGGTGCCCGTGCCCGGCGTAGTAGAAGAGCACCGTGTCCGTGGCACGGGCGACCGCCTCGTGAATCGCGTCGAACAGCGCTTCACGGGTCTTGGGCAGCACACACCGGTCCGGGGGCAGGCCCCACACCTGCGGGTCCGCAAAGAGTTCCCGCATCCGCCGCACGCTGCGTGCGAGGCCGGGGAGATTGGCCGAACCGTGGGTGAGGTCGTAGTCATAGTCATAGTCACCGAGGAATACGGCCATGGACTTCATCGGATCCGAGGGGGCCACGTTCAGCACGCGTTGTCCGGCCCTTCAGTGCCGTCATCGCCTGCGCCGTCATCGCTTGTGGAGCCATCGCCCGAAGGCTCGTGAGGCTCGTGAGGCTCGGGGGACTCGGGGGGCTCGGGCGGTAGAGCGTTCAGCGACCGGATCGCTTCCTCGTTTTCCTCCGGCGTGCCCTCGGAGAGCCTCACCCTGACGTGTCGGCACTCGATGGTCACCGGCGGGTGGCCGTTGCGCTGTCGGCGCCAGGTGGCGATCGCCACGACGAGCGTCGCGAAGTTGAATGCGTTTTGAGTGATGACGTTGATCTCTTCCAGGGAGAGACCCGGCTGGGCACCGACCCGGGTGCTGCGGGGAAACGACACCTCGGCCGATGAGATCACTGAGGGATTGTGGACGAGCCACCTTCGGAGAGAAAGACATTCCTGCGCGACGTTGTGGACTTCGCCCTGGACCGTCAGCCGTATGTCCATGCTTTCCCCCCGATGGCAGCGGCCGATATCCCGCGCCCCCACGCGTACCAGCGGGAGCGTAGACCTTGCACTGCTGCTCGAAAAGGGGGATTACGGCACTGCCCATATGCGAAATTCAGTTCGATGTGGGAGCTGTCGCCAGGCCCGTCAGCGACGCGCTCACCGGCGGCACATACGACATCGACAGTGGCCACCAGCCCCTCCAGTCGCAACAGTCCTACGGTCATTGCCGGAGTGCCGACTGGCCTCCGGGCCGTGACCGGTTCCGCACCCGCTCTACCCGTCAAACTTTCTGCCAACTGCCGCCATACTGAAGGCATTTGGTCGCCACGCAGGGATGAACCATGAGGGGGCAACGTGGTGCCGCAACACTCCGAGCACAGACCGGACTTACGGACCGACACCGAGACCGGGACCACGACCAACATCGACACCACGGCCGACATCGACACCACGACCAGCATCGACGCCGACACCTACCTCGTCCGTGTCTCACGCGATGAGTTCGCCCGGCGGGTGGTGGCCCGGGTCGCGCCCGAGGAGCTGCCGGCCTTCGCGCTGCTCTCCCGGCCGCGCGCCCGTACGCCGAAGCTGCGGGACACGCCGTTGGGCAGTGGCCTGGACGAGATGGTGGGGGCCGTCACCCCGGTGGGGGTGCTGGTCAGCGGTTGGGCGCTGACCGCGGTGGCGGGAGGCGCCGCCGACGAGATCAAGAACCGCAGCATGCGCCTGACCCGGACCCTGCTCGACCGGCTGCCCCAACGCCTGCGGCGCCGGGCGGAGACCGAGGAGGTGGCGGTGGCCGTCGCGGCGCTGACCGCGGAGCAACTGACCAACGTACGGGCGTCGGTGCGGGCGAAGGCGGTGGCGCTCGGGATGCCTGCGGACCAGGCCGGAGTGCTCGCCGATGCCGTGGTCGGCGAACTGGCGCTGCTGAGACCCGGCGGGGACGAGGAGCCGACGCAATGAAGCCCGCTGCCTCGCGCCCTTCGTACCCGCCGCGCCCTTCCGGCTCCCTCGACATCGAAGCGTTCCCCTCCGATATGTCGCTGATGCTGCTCCTGCTGGTGGTCACGGTCCTGGCCCAGGACCTGTTCTTCGCCCTGTGGATGGCTACGTTGCAGGCACCCGTGACGGAGCTGTGCACGGGCCCGACCCTGGACTGTCCCAGGGATGCCGGCGCGATGGTCACCGGCTCGGTGAACTACCTTCTGATGCTGCTCGCGCCCGGGCTCGTGATCGGGGCGACCACCAACTGGCGCCGGCAGCGGCGTTCCACGCCACTGACCGAGACCACGTTCCACGGTGCCGCAGAGGCGGTGGGGAGCCTCATCCGGGAGGCCCGGCTGAGTCGGAATCCGGTGGTGATGGTGGACCGGCGGCTGGCGTCGGGAGCGTACGTCACCGGTCAGCAACGTCGGCCCCTGCTGATGCTCGGCCCGGAACTGCTGGTGCTGCGCGAGAAGGGCGACCACGGCCGGCGGATCTTCGAGACGGTGGTCCGGCACGAGCTGGCGCATCTGCGCGGCAGGGACCTGCAGACATACCACCTGGTGACGGTGTTCCGCCCCTCCAACCTGTTCGCCGGGGCCTTCATCGCCTTTGCCATGGTCCTGGACGTGCTCAACCGCAACTCCACGCCGGGTGCCCTGGTGGTCACCCTGCTCCGGGCCTTCCTGCTCACTCTGCTCGGCGAGCTGATCGCCCGCGCCTACCTGCGGGTCCGCGAACACCATGCCGACCTGCACGCCGGCATGACCGACCGCGACGGACTGCTCGCCGCCCTCGGCGCGGACCGCGGCCGGGCGGATGGAACGGGCGCGGCACGGCTGCGGTCCTGGCTGCGCCACCACCCCCTGGGCGACGAACGGATGGGCGTGGCCAAGGCACCGGGCCGGGTGCTGGCCTCCTCGCCGGGGCGGGTGTTTCTCGGTGCGACCGTCGCAGGTGTGCTGCTGCCGACACTCCAGGACATGCTGCTGCGGTTCTACGGGCCCGAGAGCGGGGCCTTCACGATCATTGTGTGCGGGGTGCTCGTCGGATGGGGATTGACGCTGTTCGTGGGGTTCACGCTGTGGCGTCACCAGTGGTACGCGGCAGGTCCGGCCCGGCTCGGCCGGTCGGCGCTCACCGGTCTGATCGTGGCCGTGGGGGTGTTGGCGGGCGGTTGGCTCGCCCTCTACACGAGGGTGGCCGGCTTCGGTCTCACCGGCATGCCGCTGGTGCCGTCGTTCCTCGCCGTGTTGGTCGTCGCGGCCGTGCTGCTGTGCGGCTGGCTCACGGTCGTCGGGGCGCAGTGGTACCGGGGCGATCCCGACGCGCAACGCATGTCCCGGTTCCTGAAGTTGGCCGTTGTGCCGTCGTGCCTGCTCGGCGGGTGGCTGATGGCCGGTCTCTGGATGTGGGGAGTGGTCCTTCAGGACGTCCTGACCGCTTGCTCGACCAAGGTCTATCGGTGTGTGACGATTGCGCCGGAGCGGGACGTCGCCAAGGCGGTGACCGGGTTCTTCGGACCTGGACCGGTGCTGGTGGCGGTGATTCTCATCGCTCTGGGCGTCCCGCTGGCCGCCCGTTTCGCCGCACCGGTCACCTCCAGGATCTCGCGGGGAGACCGGCCGCCGGGGCGCACCGGGTGAGCGGCGGGGGACCGGCGCACCGCCCCGTCCGCCACTACGAAGGGAAGCCTCCGAGGCGGGACTTGCCCTTCGGCACACGGGTTGTTGTCAGCCCTGTCGGACGGCGACCACGTCCAGTTCCAATGTCACCTTTGGGCTGATCAGTATCCGGGTCGCTGCGTTCCGGTTCACCCCCCAGTCGTTGCGGTTGATCGTGAAGTCGCCCTTGAAGTGCACCCGGAGGCGGCCCCGTGGGTTGCTCCTGGCGTCGGTCAGCGCGAAGTCCACGGTGACCGGCCGGGTCACGCCGCGAATCGTCAGGTCACCGGTGGCTCGAAAGCCGGAGGGGGCGAGCGGTTGGACCGTGGTCGAGACGAAACTGAGGGACGGGTGGTGGGCCGCATCGAAGAAGGTGTCGCGCAGCTGGTCGTCCCGTAGGCGGTGGTGGGTCTGGATGCTCCTCGCCCGGATGACCAGCCGGATGCCGGACTTCGACGGGTCGTCGCCGTCGACGTGCGCACTGCCGTCGAACTCCTCGAACCGGCCGCGCACCCTGGCGCCCATCGCGGGCCGGGCGACGAAGCCGATCCGCGTACGGAGGGGGTCGATGACGTAGTCGCCGGCCAGCTCGCTGAGTGCGGTCGTGGTGGACATGCGGGGCGCTCCTGAGGGGAAACGGACGCTGGGCCCCGGCGACGGAGCCGCCGATGCCGCCCTTCTCCAGGCTATTCCCGACGACGGCCGTGACGCAGGGGCGGCGCCGTCGGCTTCCGTCGGCGGTTCCGCTCGGTCAGCGGCCGGTACGGAGCGGAGCTCCTCAGTGGCGGTCAGAGGCGCCTCGCCCGCCACACCGTCGACACCGCCGCCCCGCAGGCTGTCCACCGAGCCCGTGCGGGCATCCCGGACTCGTCCCATGCTGGAAACGAGGGGGTTCAGGCGACGGAGGAAGTGGTGAGCATGCAGACCGTTGTGGACCTCACGCGCTGCCAGGGCTATGCGCAGTGCGTGTTCCTCGCGCCGGACGTGTTCCAGCTGCACGGGGAAGAGGGGTTGCTGTACGCCACGGCCGTCCCCGATGACCAGGTCGAACGGGTGCGCCAGGCCGCGGCGGCCTGCCCGGTACAGGCGATCCTCCTGGGCGAGGAGGTGAGCGCCGGTGCCCGGTGACCTCAAGGACGGCCGCATCGTCATCGTCGGCGCGTCGCTGGCCGGATTGCGGGCCGCGGAGACGCTGCGTGCGGAGGGCTTCGCCGGCTCACTGACCGTGGTCGGGGACGAGCCCCATCCGCCCTACGACCGGCCGCCACTGTCGAAACAGGTACTCCTCGGCAAGGCAGCGGCGGACAGCACCGGACTGCCGATGCGAAGCGACCCGGACGCCGACTGGCGGCTGGGAGTGCGTGCCACCGGGCTGGACACCCTCGCGAAGCGGGTGGAGCTGGAGAACGGCGACTCACTGCCGTTCGACCGGGTACTGATCGCCACCGGGACCCGTGCGCGGCCCTGGCCGAACCCGCAGGAAGCCGCCCTGGACGGGGTCTTCACGCTGCGTACCAGGGACGAAGCCGGGAGCCTGGCCGAGCGACTGACAGCCGGGCCGCAGCGGGTGCTGGTGATCGGTGCCGGCTTCACCGGCTCGGAGATCGCCTCGGCCTGCCGCGAGCGCGGGCTGGAGGTCACGGTCGCCGAACGCGGCCCCGCGCCCCTGGTGGGCGCGCTCGGCGGCACCCTGTCGAAGCTCGCCGCCGTCATGCAGCGCAATCACGGCGTGGACCTGCGGTGCGGCGTCACGGTGACCACCCTGCGCGGGGACCGGAACGGCCGGTTCACCGGTGCGGAACTGTCCGACGGCAGCCGCGTCGATGCGGACGTGTGCGTCGTGGCGTTGGGTGCCGTGCGCAACGTGGAGTGGCTCGCGGAGTGCGGGCTGGCCGCGGGCCCGCGCGGGATCGCCTGCGACGCCGGCTGCCGGGCCTTCACCATGTACGGGATCGTCACCGACGACGTCTTCGTGGCCGGCGATGTGTCCCGCTTCCCCCACCCGCTCTTCGGCTACCAGATGCTGTCCCTGGAGCACTGGGGCAACGCGGTCGCCCAGGCCGAGGTGGCGGCCCACAACATGGTCAACCCGGGTCCGCTGCAGCGCCCGCACCTGGCCATCCCGATGTTCTGGTCGACCCAGTTCGGATTCAACATCAAGTCGGTGGGCGTGCCCACCTACTCCGACCACGTGGTCATCGCCCAGGGCTCCCTGGAGGCGCGCCGGCTGGTGATGGCCTACGGCTACCAGGGGCGGACCACCGCCGCGGTCACCGTCGACATGGCCAAGGCGCTCGACTACTACCGGCACCTGATCGAGACGGCCGCGCCGTTCCCGCCCCCGTCCGGCGCGGCGGACCGTGCGCTCGCGGCCGACATCCCGATCCCTTCCGACGTGCCCGACCCGAAGGTGCTCTCCCACGGGCCCACCGTGGCGCTCACCGGATACCTGCCCGATCGCCGACTGACCGTGGTGCAGCCGACGCGCTGAGCCACGCCCCGCCCCACCACCAAGGAGCGCCACCATGGACTCCGGCACCCTGGACTCCCAGACCCTGCTGGCACGGATCACCGACTACGCCAGTCGTCCCGATCCCTACCCGCTGTACGCGGAACTCCGCAGCGCCGGCCCTGCGGTGCGGCAGACCGACGGCAGCTACCTGATCGGCACGTATTACGAGATCGCGGGCCTGCTCCACGACCCGCGCATGAGTGCCGACCCCCGGTCCCGCGGCGAGAGCGAGATGACCCACAAGCCGCCCTTCCTACGGCTCGACGATCCCGAGCACCACCGGCTGCGCACCCTGGCCATGCGGCCGTTCGGCCCGCCGCACAGCCCGGGCCGGGTCGATGCCATGCGCGGCGAGGTCGATGAGATCACCAAGGAGTTGATGGGGAAATTCCAGGCGGGGCGCCAGGTCGACATCGTCGACGACTTCGCCTATCCGCTGCCCGTCTCCGTCATCTGCCGGCTGCTCGGCGTGCCGCGCGAGGACGAGCCGCGGTTCCGGGCATGGTCCGACGCCCTGGTCGCATCCGCCGACGTGCGGCCGGAGGACGACTCCACCGAGCTGGCCCGGGCGGGCGATCAGGCGCGGATCGAGATGGGCGGGTACCTGGTCGCCCTCGCCGAACAGCGCCGTGGCCACCCGACCGGCGACATGCTGTCCGACTTCGTCAACGAGCCGGACCCCGCCCTGCGGCTCACCCAGGAGGAACTCGCGGCAACCGCGGTGCTGTTGCTCATCGCGGGCCATGAGACCACGGTCAACCTCATCACCAACGGGGTGCTCACCCTGCTGCGCCACCCCGAGCACCTGGACCAGCTGCGGCGCGAGCCCGATCTGATGCCACGGGTGGTGGAGGAACTGCTGCGCTATGAACCCCCGGTCCACATGCGGGAGCGTATTCCCCTCGACGACATCGAGGTCGCCGGCACCACGATCGCCCAGGGCACGCCCGTGGTACTGGTGTTGGCGTCGGGCAACCGTGACCCGATGCGGTTCCACGAGCCCGACCGGTTCGATCCCACCCGCCCGGACAACGAGCACTTCGGCTTCGGCAGCGGCATCCATCTCTGCTACGGCGGCCCCCTGGCCCGCATCGAGGCCCAGTCCGCACTGCGCGCGCTGCTCCCGTACCTCAGCACCGCCCGCCTGGGGCAGGACCCGCCCCCGTACCGGCAGAACGCCATGCTCCGCGGCCCCCGCCACCTGCCGGTCGACCTGAAGGTAGCCGTCCCGCACTGAGCAAGCCGTCGGTGTCTGAGTCTGACCCTGCCTGTCTGCCACGAGGTGCCGGATGCCGGTACGCGACGTACTGCCCTGGCCAGCCCGCCGTGCTCCGCCACTCGACGATCTTTGAAGAGGGGGACCTAACGGAAATCCCAGGATACCTCCCACCTTATGCGCCGCTTCAGTGACTTGAGTGTGGAACCTTTTCGTTGTGCGAGTGGTCCTATATGAGGCGCAGGTGTCCGCATGTACGCACGTCTGCATGCGCACTGATGCACACCATGGGTCATGCATGGCCTGAACATGCCGAACGTCAACCTGTGCCGCCCAGGCGGCACTTGGGATGATCCGAGAGGTCTGCTGGATGAAGATTCGCCGTGCCCTGACGGCCGCCGCAGCGGCCGCTGTGTTAGCGCCCGCCGTCGTTTTGGCCGCGCCCGCCGCCGCGTTCGCAAGGCAGCCGGTGTCCGAGCCCGGTCCCCGCACGCCCGCCTCTCCCGACTTACCCGACGCCCCAACACCGGCGGACCGGCCGGCGGATACCGCAACGAGCGGCGGCGGAACGGGTAACCCGGACGAGCCGCGGCGCCCGGGCGAAGCCGCTGCTGCCGGTGGCTCGGCATCCCAGGACGGCGACGGGGCCGCCCGTCCCGCCCCGGGGAAGCCGCCGAAAGCTGCCGGGACCGCCGAAGGGACCGCTGAGAAGACCACCGGCGCGGGTGGTGCCACCGGTGGAGGCAAGGGCGCCGGTGATTCCGATGGTGCGGGTAAGTCCTGCGCGTTCGAGTCCGACCAGTTGCACGTGGCCGTCCACGGGCTGCCGCACCAACTGACTGCCGGCGGCGCCTGGACCCCCTTCTCCATGACGCTCACCAACACCACCGGCAAGCCCCTGGCGGAGGTCCAGCCCTTCCTGCTGGTGTCCTCCGCCGAAGATGTCGACCGGCCGTACTGGGAGCTGGAGACCGAGTACCGCGACGCCAAGACGGGTCGGTGGAAGACCTTCCATGACGCGGAGCCCGACGACCTGTTCGGCTTCTTCGCCGTCGGCCCGCACAGCACCCTCACGCTCCAACTGCGCACCCGCGTGGTCAAGGACGCCAAGCCCGGCACCGGGTACGCGCTCGCCGCCGGCGACTACCGCAACCGCGACGGCTCCTGCGGTTCGGCCAAGGAAGCCTGGTACGACTTCACCATCCTCCCCACGGGCACGAAGCCGACGCAGCCGACGACCACCAAGCCCAGGAGGCCGGGCAAACCGGGTGGCACGGCCGAGCCCAGCCACAGCGCCGCGTCCGGCGGCGGTACAGGTGGTTCCGATTCCACCGGTGGCCTCAGCCCGCAGGGAGGCGCCCACCTCGCCGCGACCGGCTCCCCGTCCACGCTCCCGGCGATCGCTCTCGCCGGCGGAGCCGCGATGGTGGTCGGCGCGGGAGCGGTCATCGGCGTGCGCCGCCGGAAGGGCCTGGCCGGCCCGGGCGTCACGGACGTCACGGCGTAATCCGCACCATTTCCCCAAGATCCTGGAAACCCACGAACCCACCGCCTTGGGACCCAAAGACATTGGTAACGAAGGTTCCCAAGGTCCGACGAACCGGGAAGAGATCTTCATGAAACTGCGCCACGCCCTGTCGGTCTCGGCCGCGACGGCCGCCCTGCTCCCCGTGGCGATGGCCGCCGCGCCCGCCTCCCAGGCAGCCCCTGCCGCAGACATCCCGACGTGCTACGACCTCGACACCGCCTACGGGCAGTACCACAACAACACCTTCGTGGGCCGCTCGTTCGGCATACCCAAGTCGATCACTCTCGGCACTCACTGGACGACCTACACCGCCACACTCACCAACGCCTCGGCGAAGGAGCTGAAGTCCTTCGAACTCAGCGCCAAGCTGGGCAGTTATGTCTACAACGAGGGCGAGCGCGACCTGAGCCCGTACGGCGATCTGCAGTACTGGGACACCTCGCAGCACGCCTGGAAGACGCTGCGCAAGGCCGGTGGAAACGCCGGCGGCGCCATCCCCGGCCCGAAGACGCTGAAGCCCCGCGAGTCCGTCCATGTGCAGCTGCGGTTCAGGGTGGGCAAAGACCTGCCCCTGGACCAGGCATACGACGCGTTCACCGGCCTCACCGGCACCTTCGTCGACCGCTACCGCAACATGGACTGCACGGCCCACGGTGACGCCGTCGGCCGTTTCTACCCCCGCAAGGGCTGAACCCGCGGCGAGGGCTGCCGCCGCCGCGGCACGACGGCGGCGGCACCCTCTTGGAATCCTGGCACCCACCGGTCGGTGGGCTGCGCCGCCAGGGATGCGTCGTTCTCGGAGACCCGACAACTTCCGAATCCACGCCGGGAGATGAGCAACGGAGTCCCTTTGCTATGGTGCGCCGATGTCATCGATCAAGCAGTTCCAAGTCACCTTCGACTGCGCAGAGCCTGCACGTCTCGCCGGTTTTTGGTGCGAGGTGTTGGGGTACGTCGTACCGCCGGTCCCGGAGGGGTTTGCCACTTGGGAGGACTACCATCGCGCGCTGCCGCCTGAGGATCAGGTCGTCTACTTCGCATGCAGTGATCCCTCGGGTGTGGGCCCGCGCCTGCTCTTCCAGCGCGTTCCCGAAGGGAAGATCGTCAAGAATCGGGTGCATCTTTGTGTGCGGGCCGGCACCGGACTCGTGGGGGAAGAGCGCCTCGCCACGCTGGAGGCCGAACGCGCACGACTGGCCGCGCTCGGTGCGGTACACGTGCGAACGCTGCTCGCCGATGGCGAGAACGAGTCGTGCATCGTGATGCAGGACATCGAGGGCAACGAGTTCTGTCTCGACTGAGCGTCTTCCGCGACGGCGAGAGCGGGGGGAGCCGTCTCCTTACGTGCTCGACAGGGGCCCGGACCTTGCGGTGGGGGACGTGTCGGACGGCGAGTCGGGTGTGAGCGTCGATGCCCTGCCTGCGCCACGGTCCGCGCACGGCAAGTTCCATCAGCCTGCGGGAACGCGTCCCGGTCCGGGAGCGAGCCGGGATTCTGGGACAACAGCAGGGACTGAACCCACCTCCGGCCAGGATGTCCGCGTTGTCCCGGTCGAGCTTCCGACACAGCTCACCGACAGCGGCAGTGGGTGGCGTGGGGATCGCCGTGCACGGGCTCAACGGATCGCGCCGAATGGCCGTGGCGTCACACCTTTGGGGAATTGACGCTCTGTAAGTGCGGAGATACAAGTGTAGAAGTTGGCGTAGCGGCATCGGAAGGTGCTCATACCTATCCGCTCCCCAACACCGTACTTTCTGGGGGATATTCGACATGCCGGACACCAGGTAGGCCTGTCGTGGCCGCGCGCAGGACGAGGGTGGTAGCTGCCGTTGCGCTGGCTTGCACCAGTGCCGGCTCGGGGATTGCCACCGAGTTCGTGCCCAATCAACTGCCGGACTGGCTGGTGAAGAACTCCGCGCTCGCCTGGGCCGCCTTCGGCATCACGACACTGCTGTGTCTCGGGGTTGCGGCATGGCAGGCATGGATCGAGCCGCAGGAGGATCCCGCACCCGATGCTCCGGTTCGCCAGCAGCACCGGAGACTGATGCTCCAGCGCCAGCGGAGCTTTTGGATCGACGGGGTCCTGAACCAGTCACTGGAGGTGGTGACGAGGCTCGAGCTGGGGCTGGAGACCCGCTCGGACGCCGTCGAGCGCCCGTGGAACGTAGTGGTGTACGACGATCCGGACCGGCCGCGTGCGCTTCCGCCAGGAACATCCGCCATCGACGTTTTCGACCAGTCCGGAGGCTCGCTGCTGATCCTTGGCATGCCCGGGTCCGGCAAGACGACGTTGTTGCTTGAGACAGCCGCGGAACTGCTCCAGCGGGCGCAGTCCGACGGTGAACAGCCGATGCCCGTCGTTTTCAACCTCTCCTCGTGGGCGAAGTTCGAAGGTCCCCTCGGCCAATGGCTCGAGGACGAGCTGCACCGCCGGTACACCGTTCCGCGAAGACTGGCCCGGCAGTGGCTCCACGACGAGATGATCCTGCCCCTTCTGGACGGTCTCGACGAGGTCAGAGTCGACCGCCGCGAAGGCTGCGTACGGGCGATCAATGACTTCCTCAGCGCGAATGGGCCCCTGCAAATCGTCGTCTGCTCGCGGGTCGCGGACTACGAAGCCATCGGCTCGCGGCTCCGCCTGAACAGGGCTGTCCTGATCCGGGACCTGACGCAAAGCCAGGTGCTCGCCCACCTCGCCGGCGCCGGAGCTCAACTCGCAGGGCTCCACACGGCCATTGAACACGACGGTCAGCTGCTGTCGCTGCTGTCCTCCCCGCTGCTGCTGAATGTGGCTTCTCTGGTCTATCGGGGCTTGTCCGCAGCGGAACTGGAGGCCGAAGGCCGGGTTGCGGACCGACGTTCACACCTGATCGACAGCTACATTCAGCACACGCTGCGCCGCAGGCCGACCGGTCGTGCCTACGAGGACGAGCACGTGGTCCGCTGGCTCGGTGAACTCGCGCATCAGATGAGCCAGGACGATCAGACCGTGTTCCACGTGGAGTGGATGCAGCCTGCGTGGTTGTCGAGCCCGCTGCTGAGGATCGTGACGGCATGCTTCGCCCCTCTTCTCCTCGGTGTGGCGATGGCTCTTGCGACCGGGTACGCAATCGACCACGCCAACACCCTCGGTGCCAGACTCTTCGGCTTGGGGAACGACGTCTATGTGGCGGGCATGTCGACGGGCTGGCTCACAGGGGCAGCGATCGGGGGGCTGGTCTGCGTTTTTGCGTTCGACAAAACCATCCGTCCAGCCGAGAGCATCTCTTGGTCGTTGCACTCCCTGCGGCAGAACGCCGGCCGGCAACTGCGCTCGGCCCTGCCGTGGGGCATTGCGCTCTCAGCCACCGTTGGGACCATCATGCACGTGTGGGGCCCGACCACCACGGTGATCTTTGCGGCCTTCTTCATGGCCTTGCCGATCACCTTCTACGTGGTGGTCGGTGGGGTGTCGCCGCAACTTCGCGAGGCCCGTATCAGTCCGAATGAAGGAATGCGTCGCTCTCTGAGGAACGCTGTCGCCGTGGGTCTGCCCGGAGGTACGGCCATCGGCATCCTGGCAGGAGTGGCGTTCGGGGCACGGATGACGCTGCTGTTCGGCTTGATCGATGGGCTGACGTGCGGCAGCTCCCTGTTCGTCCTGACGGCGTTGCACACCGGAGGACGTGCCTGGCTGCACCACTACACCCTGCGGGTGATGCTGGCGCTACAGGGCCGCATCCCCCTGAGGTGGGTGCGGTTCCTGCAGTACGCGAGCGACCGGATCCTGCTCCGCCGGGTCGGCGGCGGCTACATGTTCGTTCACGGTCTGTTCCTCGACCACTTCGCGGCCCTGCACGCGCGTGCCGCGAATGGCTCGGTGCCTTCCAGGCCATCGGCCCGGTGAACGTGCCGACAGGTCACGCCAGGCCTCATCCCAGACTTCGCCCGAACCGGCGCGGCATGTGTTGTGGCAGACAGGCTGTGGTGGGTCACGATATTCCCCATGGAGAAGTTCATGGACTTCCCCATGGGGATGCCGAACGCGCCACGGCGGGTATGCGGTCCTACCGGCACGGCGGCGCGCTTGCAGGGTCAGCCGCCCGGCAGCTGCCGCGTTGGTCCGCCGACCTCGGTCAGTAGCCGATCGTGAAGCGGCGTTGGACGAAGCGCGGCAGCTCAGCCTCGTCGACGAGGGCGACGGCTGCGTCCTCCATGGAGATCCGGCTGCGCCCGTCCGCGTCGAGGACCGGCTGGTCGCCGCCTAGCCTGAACCGGCCCGTCCGCTCACCTGGCGCGATGTCCTCCGCGGGGCTGAAGTAGGTCCACAGCCGGTTGGAGGTGCGCAGGACGTTCAGGGCGTCCCGGTGCCCGCGCACCGCGGCGGCGTACTCCCTCGGCAGGCCGATCGCGTCCAGGGCCTCGTGCAGGAGTTCGTCGGAGTCGGCCCGTACGACACCGGGTGCGATCTCAAGGCTGCCGGCGCCGCCGATGACGATGAGCCGGGTCCGTGGGTGACTCTCCAACGCTTTCAGGAGTGCTCGCGCGGCGGTGGCGTACGCCGTGGGATCGGCGATCGAGCGGGCCACGGTGTCGGCGATGTCTTTGGCGGCGTTTCCGGGCTGGAATCCGCTGATCAGCACGTCCAGGCCGGGTATGGCGGCGGCGACGCTGTCGGCGTCGAGAACGTCGATGCTCTTCCAGACGACGTTCTTCCGGTCGTCGTCGATCCGCATGGCCTCGCGACTGAAGGCCGTGACGTGGTGCCCCCGTTCGAGGGCTTCGGTGACGACGCGACTGCCGATGCCGCCCGTGGCCCCGATGACTCCGATGTGCATGGCTCTCCCCTTGATAGCTGCTCACGCTGCCGCCCCTTCGCGGCATGCAGAAACTATACGCCGTGAAGTTTGGATACGGAGCACAATAAAAGGACGCTGTAGAGTGAGCAGTCATGGGAAGCGTGGGAAACACCAAGGGGCGCCGTGCGCGACTGCGGGCCGAAACAACCGCCGAGATCAAGGAGGTCGCGCTGGAGTTGATGGCCTCGGGCGGGCCCGACGCGATCACGCTGCGGGCCATCGCGCGCGAGATGGGGATGACGGCCAACGCCATCTACGGCTACTTCGCCACCCGCGACGACCTGGTCACCACGCTGATCAACGACGTCTACACCGCACTGGCCGACACCGTGGACGCTGCCTGGGACGCCGCACCCGCCGAGGATCCGGCCGCCCGGATCGAGGCATGGGCCGGCGCCTTCAGGAGCTGGGCGCTGGCCAACCCGGAAGGCTTCCGCCTCATCTACGGCGACCCGGTCCCCGGCTACCGGCCCCCCGAGGGCGGCGCCGCCCCCGAAGCCGCCCACCGTGTCTGCACTGGGATCACCGCCCTCGCGGCCGCGGCCTGGCCGCACGCCGAACCCCGTTACGGCGACAGCGACTTCGCATGGACCGACTTCGACCCCGGTCTGCTGGACAAGGTCCGCCCGGCCTTCCCCGACCTGCCCCCGGCCGCCGTGGCTCTTGCCCTGCGCATCTGGAGCCACCTGCACGGCCTGGTGTCATTGGAGATCTACGGCCACCTGCAGACCCAGGCCCTCAGCCCGGAAAAGCTCTTCCGCGAAGAACTGGTTCAGCTCATCCATTCCTTGGGCATCACACCCCAGAGTTGACGGCCCCGCACGAGTGGATCTCCCGGCCTGGACGGTGCTACGTGATCGCCGGCGGCGCCCAGCGGCGCCGGCGTGATCAGCGGCGACGGCTCGCGCGCCGCGGCACGGGCCGCCTCTCAGCGACAGCTCGCGCTATACGCTTTGCTTATGGATTGGGACCTTCGAGAGCTGCGGTTCTTCGTCACCGCCGCCGATGCGGGGTCGTTCACCGAGGCCGCCGCGCAGTTGTTCGTCTCACAGGCGGCGGTCTCGCGCACCATCGCCGGCCTGGAGAAGAGCGTTGGCGAAAGGCTGTTGCGTCGCCTGCCGCGGGGATGCGAGCTGACCAGCACCGGACAGCAGGTGCTGCCACAGGCCCGCCGGGTGCTGGCCGAGGCCGCGAGGTTCACCGAATTCCTCGCCTCGCGCCACGGTGTCCTGCGGCTGGGATACGCCTGGGCGGCTCTGGGGCAGCACACCACGCCCCTGCAACGAGAATGGGCACAAGGGCACGCCGAAACGACGTTGGAGCTTGTCCGGCACAACTCGCCGACCGCGGGCCTGGCCGAGGGCCTGTGCGATGTGGCGATCGTGCGACGCGCGGTCGACGAGAAGCGGTTCGACTCCCTCGTGGTGGGACTGGAACGCCGGCTGGTCGCCTTCGCTTCGGATGATCCGCAGTGGTCGCGTCGCCGCCAGGTGAGCATGGCCGAGATCGCGGACCGCACCGTGGTCATCGATCCCCGGGTCGGGACCACCAGCGGTGAGCTGTGGACAGGCACCGACCATCAGCCGCGGTTCATTCGGTCCACCGACGTCGACGGCTGGCTCGACATCATCGCCGCCGGACGCGGGGTGGGGACCACCGCCGAGGCCACGGCGCACCATCACCCGCGTCCCGGCGTGACCTATCGCCGCATCAAGGACGGCCCGCGCATTCCCGTCGCGCTCGCCTGGTGGCGTGACCACCGTCCCCATGGGCTCGGCGACCTGATCGATGCCGTGACCCGCCTCTACGCGACCGCCTGAAGCGCGCGAGCTCGACCGGATCGCGGAGATCACCAGGGCGAAGCGGAGATCACGGCGAATCTGCGCGACGGCGAGGCCGGGTTCGAGCTGGCTCTCGGGCTGCGTTGTTCGCGGCGCCCACGGGGTGCCGCCTCCGAGAGCGTCCCCGTGGGCAGGGGAGCGGGCCGATCCCCACTCCTGGACGATCCATACGCCCACCGTATGGATCGCGCAGAGATTGCACTTCATGTATGTAGGCCGAGCACTCATTGTTGGGGCATGAAATCTGCGCCCTCCCCTGTCCCCCTCGACGCCACTCCCGTCTCCTCGCACCCCGTGGATGTGCCTGGTTCCGGCCGACGAGAGGATCGATGGGGCGGAATCGCGCTGATGTTGGGCAGCGGACTGTCCAACCAGTCGGGAGCGGCTCTCGCCGCGCTCGCCTTCCCCGTGATCGGCCCGGCAGGGGTGGTGGCCGTACGCCAGTGGGTGGCCGCCGCCGTGCTCGGGGCGGCCGGCCGGCCGCGGCTCCGCAGCTTCACCGCGGCGCAGTGGCGTCCGGTACTGGGCCTGGCGCTGGTGTTCGCAGGCATGAATCTGTCGCTGTACACGGCCATCGAACGGATCGGCCTCGGACTGGCCGTCACGCTCGAATTCCTGGGCCCCCTGACCGTGGTCCTCACCGGCTCACGACGCCGACTCGACCTCGTCGCCGCCCTCGCCGCCGGGGGAGCGGTGGTCGTACTCGCACGCCCCACACCGTCCACCGACTACCTGGGCATCGGCCTCGCCTTGTTGGCCGCGGTCTGCTGGGGCTGCTACATCCTGTGCAACCGCACCGTCGGCACCCGACTGCCCGGCCTGGAAGGCTCGGCCGCCGCAGCGCTCGTCTCCGGTGGCCTGTACCTGCCAGTGGGCGCGTGGGTGCTCTGGCACCACACGCCGACACCGGAAGCGTTGGTCCGCGCGCTGGCAGCCGGAGTCCTCTCCTCGGCCGTACCGTTCGTGTCCGACCTGCTGGCGCTGCGCCGGGTGCCGCCGCACTTCTTCGGCGTCTTCATGAGCGTCAATCCCGTCTTTGCCGCGCTGATCGGCCTCATCGTTCTGGGCCAGCACCTCGACGCTGCCTCCTGGTTGGCCATCGCAGTCATCGTCACCGCCAACACCGTCGTCGTCTCCACGGCGGCCCGTGGCCTTGCGGACAACGGGAACTCCGTGGCCGCGCCCTGACCGTCCAGGCACACTCGCGCCGAGGAAGACCGGGCGCTGCCCCACGGACCGACAGTTGTCCAAACGGCGCAAGCATCTTCCGACGGCTGGCGAAAGACCAGCGCAGCGCACGCTTACGCCCGTCGCTTCCACGCGGGTGACCCCGACACCAAGGCGCGCATGTGCGCGCTCGTCGTGCGCCCTCGCCGCGCGCCAGCGGGTGACGGTCGGTGCGCATGTCGGCTGCCACGACCTGCGGGGATTCGACCGGCGGTACATCGCGGTTGTGCTGAACCGGCTCGGGGGTTGCATTGCCGTATCGGTGCACATGGTGATCTAGCTTGCTAGGATGCTAGCATTCACTTGTGAGTGATGAGGGAGTCAAGCAGTTCAACGTGTACCTGCCGATGGGGCTGATCAAGCAGGTCAAGTACCGCGCGATCGAGTCGGGCATGTCGTTGTCGGCGCTCGTCGCCGAAGCGCTGCGCGCCTACCTCGACGATGACCACGGGAATCAACAGCATCCACCCAAGAAGGAGACCTGACATGACGACCGAAGGAATCGAGGCCGTCTTCCTGACGACGCACAACTGGGGCAAGGCGGCAAAGTTCTTCCAGGAGCTGGGCTACACGCTGGAGTTCGCGACGGACCACAGCTCCGGCCAGCTGCGTAACGGCGATGGTCCCTACGTGTTCATCGCCGAGGTTCCCGAGGACCAGGAGCCTCAGACGCGGATCGTGCTGAAAGCGCCGACCGCAGACGCGTTCCGTCCCGACCCTGTCGTCGAGGTGGTCACGCCGTTCGAGGAAACCCATTACGGGACCCAGGAGATGACCGTCCGCGATCCCGACGGGCGTCTGTGGAGCCTTCAGGCTCCCGCCAAGAACTGACTGCGACGAAGGGGGAACATCATGGCGCACGAGCAGATAGAGGCACCGGACAACACCGCGGTGCGAACCGCCCTCTGGCGGGCATTGCACCTCCAAGTCGACCCACCCCCGCATGTGGTCGAGGACGAGATCGGCCTGCAGCTGGTGGCCCCCAGCGATGACTGGCGCGACCGCCCGGACATGGATCCGCAGGCCACCAGGGGGTTCCGGGCAGCCATCGTTGCCCGCGCTCGTTTCATCGAGAACCTGATCGCTGAGCAGGCCGACCGGGGCGTGACCCAGTACGTCGTTCTGGGGGCCGGCCTGGACACCTTCGCCCAACGCAAGCCGGAGCTCGCCTCCCGCCTGCAGATCTTCGAGGTCGACCAGCCCGGCACCCAGGCATGGAAGCGCCACCGCCTGGCCGAACTCGGCTACGACATCCCTGACTGGCTGCACCTGGTACCGGTCGACTTCGAGGCCGGCGCGTCCTGGTCCGAGCAGCTGTCCATCGCCGGCTTCGATCCCGGCCGACCAGCGGTCATCGTCTCCACCGGCGTCACCATGTACCTCACCAAGGACGCCACCGCTGCCACCCTGCGCCAGATTGCCGCACTTGCGCCCGGCTCCACACTCGCCATGACCTTCCTGCTGCCGACCGAACTCGTCGACGAAGCCGACCGCCGCGGCCTCCGGGCGAGCGAGGAAGGCGCGCGAGCGTCTGGAACGCCGTTCATCAGCTTCTACACCCCGCAGGAGATGCTGGCACTGGCGCGCGAAGCCGGCTTCAAAGACGCCAGGCACGTACCGGGGGCTGCGCTCGCCGAGCGCTACTTCGCCGACCGGACCGACGGCCTTCGCCCGTCAAGCGGGGAGAGTCTGCTGTTGGCCACCACCTGATCCTCGTCCACGCCGGTTGGCCTCCGAGGTCCGTGTAACGCCCGCCGTTTTCGCCGAGACCTTCCGCGTCCTGAAGCCCGGCAGTGGCGGGGGCAGGGCCCTCACCAGGGGCCCTGCCCACCGCCTCAGGCAGTGGCGGGGCATGGCCACGCCACCCGCTACGACAAGACCGCCGAGTCCTACGAAGCAGCCGTCACCTTCGCATCACGCCTGATGTAGGCCTGGTCTTTGACGGGCATGGACTAGGAGCGGGTGGCGGTCGAGCAGCCCTTGCCCTTGCCCTCGGACGTCGTGCCGTTGCTCGTGTCGATCGGCTTGCTGCGGTCGTACGGATCGACCTGATGGGCATCGTCGGCGCGTTGCTCGTCGGCCGTGCCGAAGGGCGGCACGAAGTAGCCGGTCGGGCCGGAGCAGCCGCCGTTGGTCATGTCGAGCGCGTACGAAACGAGGGACATCGTGCCCGGCTCGGTGATGACCTTGGCCGGGTCGTCCCAGTTCATCACCACCTCGCGTCGCACGATCGTACGGACGACCTCGGCGTTCGGCCCGCTGTCGCCCGCCGGGGTCACCGGGTACACAAAGGTGACGTCCGCCGTCACCTGGACCGCTCCCCGCTTCCCTTCCCGATACGTGAGCCGACCGCGCGTCTTGACCACGTCACCGACCAGCCGGGCCTGCTCCGGCCGGAAGCGGCTGAACAACAGCAGCGGGTTGGTCTTGGCACCGGGCGCCGCCGACGACAGGGAGGTGCGGAGATACTCCTGGACGTCCTTCTGGTGCGGGTTCAACAGTGCGATCGCCTTCGTGGGCCGCTCGCCGCGCAGCACGCGGGAGTCGAGCCCCGCGGCCACCAGGAAGTCCCGACTCTGCCGCAGTGCCCGCTCGACCTCGCCGGCGTCCATCCAGCCGGTCGCCTTGGCCGTTGGCACCGTGATTCCTGCCGCTCCGTCGGCCCAGTGGGCGGCAGGCGAACCCCGGAAGGGCTCGGCGAGGGTGGGGCGCAGATGCGGCTCGGCGCCGGGCGCTTCCCGCGGGCGTTTTGACTCGGCGGCCAGCGGAGCCCCTTCCTGACCGCCGCCGTCGCCACCGAACCAGCCGACGACCTCCTGCGGGAAGAGCCCCACGACCACCAGGACCACGGCCGCCACCAGCCCGGTCACGTACCAGCCTGTCCTGCGCCGGGGCCGGGCCGGTGAGTGCGTACGCCAGCCCTCCGGTTGCCCCGAGCGCTCCCGCAACCGCCGCTCCACCTCACGGGCGCGCGCCGACGGCTCCACGGGTGCCCCAGCCACACCCTTCACCGATTCACGGAGGAACCGCTCCCACTCCTCGTCGGACACGGACGACCCGTCCTGCCCCCCAGCCCCGTTCACGCCGCACTCCCGTTCTCGCTCGATGCCCAAGCCCAAGCCCAATGCCCAATGCCCGATGCCTGATGGCTCGATCGCTCGGCTGTCTGATCAGTTGATTGTGCACCGGTCGATCGAGAATCGATCGCATGATCGCATGACCAAGCCGCCGGCCTGCCGGCGAGGTGGGTGAAGTGTCAGGGCGCCGCGCTGTCCGCCGGCACGGGCGTGGGTGTGAGCTTTGACGACAGAACTCAAGGGATTGCCATCGTTCATGTGATCCCGTCTCTTTCTCACGGGGATTTGCTGGGCCGATGCGGACTTCCACGACGGCAGGCAGCGCCACCGCCCCGGCTCCCACAAGGGCCTATGCCAGAAGCCACTTGCTCAGAGAAAACGCAACTTCGACATGGCCCGCAGAGGAAGCTACCTTCACCTGGTCTTCGGCGGTCGCCCACGGTCGCGCGGGGGTTCCTTCAGGCTGAGCCACCCGCGATGGGACGAGTTGGTCACGCCCCACGAATCCTCGCCCCCGTGCGTAACCACCGAACAGGGTCCACACCAGGCACCCCCAACCAGGGAGAGACGCATGCCCCATCTTGCTCTGTACACATTCGGCGTCCTGAAGTCACCTCTCGCCGATCCCGCACCTCTCACGCGCGAGTTCTACGACATTGGTGAGGCCGTCTACCGGAAGATCAGTCAGCAGCCCGGATACCTCGCTCATGCTGAAGTGACAGACGTTGACCGGGGCGCGCTCTTCGAGGCGGACTGGGGTACATGGGGAGAGTTCGCCGTACCGACCTGGTACGGCAAGGGCCGTACGGTGGAAACCACCGCCCTGGCCACGACCCTCTCACTCTGGACCGACCTGCGCCCCGCCTTCGACGCCGTCTACACCGGCCTGCACCGTGCGGCGCTGAACAGGCGTTACGACTGGTTCGAGAAGACAGAACACCCGAGTTACGTGTTCTGGTGGGTCTCCGACGGCGTGATACCCACGTGGCAGGACGGGGTTTCCAGACTGGAGCACCTCCACGACCAGGGCTCCACGCCGCACGCCTTCAGCTTCCACCACTCGTTCGCCCCGGACGGAACTCCGACCAGGGTCAAAGGCATCGGACCGAAGAGCGACCAGGCCCGCTGAGAAGGAAGCCTGAACGACTGGATTCGCTGCCAAACACCTCCATTGAATGACGGCGAACAGCGGCGAGTCTCACTGGATCTTGTCCGTCGGCCTGGTGGGTCTCCGCGGTTCGTGTACGCGAGGCCGTTCCGTCTCACCTGGCTTTCGCCCGGGAGGGCGGTTTGGGCGGTTTCCCTGGCCATAGTTGCTGTTGCTGTTGCTGTTGCTGTTGCTGTTGGGCTGTTGCTGCGGCTCCTGCGTGATCAGCATCAGTACAGCGCCGAGGGGGTGTCGTGGTGTCTTGCCGGTGGGGCCCGAGAGGTTCGAGGTCGAGTACGTCGATGTCGACGGTGTACGCCGTCGGGTCGGGCCGGCCGAGTGCTGGGCGGAGCCGTTCGGGCGGCTGCCGCCGGTTCGTACGGTGCGGACGTATGCGGGGCAGAAGTCGGTGACACGGCAGTGCTCGGCCGCGCCGATGCGGGGCCCGCTGCTGGTGGAGTCGCAGCTTGAGCGACACCACGCGATGCTGCTGGACTTCGATCCGCGAATGATGGGACTGGCCGTCCAGCCGTTCCGGCTGTTCTGGCCCACCCGCCGGAGGCGGCGCGGGCACGTGCCGGACTTCTTCGCCCGCCACGCGGACGGGGAGGGCCAGACGGACGGGGAGGGCCTGGTGGTCGACGTCCGTCCGGACGACCGCGTCGAGCCGGATGAGGCGGAGGCATTCGCGGCGACCGCGCGGGCCTGTGAGCTGGCCGGATGGCGGTTGGCGCGGGTCGGGGCGGTGGATGCGGTGCTGCTGGCGAACGTGAAGTGGCTGGCGGGCTACCGCCAGCCACGCCACTACCGGCCGGAGTTGTGACGGGCCTGCTGGCGGTGTTTGCCGCTCTGGAAGCAGGTGTTTGCTGCTCTGGAGGCGCTGTTCGCGGGGGCGGGACGGGTCGGTGACCGGCCGGAAGTGCTGCCCGTCCTCTACCACATGCACTGGCCCAGCTCCCCCATGTCGACCTGGATAGGGGGGCGTTGGGGCCTGACAGCGTGGTCGAACCGGCGGGGCGGGTTCTGTGAGCGCAGTCCCGGCTGCCTCCCGTGGTCCGGCCCGGCGACCGGGTTCGCTTGGCCGGCGCGGTGCACACGGTCGTGGGCATCAGCGGGATGCTGGTGCGGCTCGCGGACGGGCTGGGAAAGTTCATCAGTCCGGGCCGGTGCCCGCGGCGGCGAGGTAGGCGTCGATCGACCCTGCCGCTCGACCCTGCCGCTCGACCCTGCCGCTCGACCCGTCACCTACTGCAGTTCGTCTCCGGAAGCGGACGTTCGCGACGCCCGATGGCAGCACCAACGTCATGAAGTGGTGGCGGCGCAAGCCCGCACGGTGCGCGGACACCGACCCCGACCCCCGCCCCGGACCTCGCTCACACTCGGCAAGAGCTGAGCGTCACGCCGGCGGCCGGGGGAGTTTGGCGGCCACGGCGTCGAGGACCCAGTCCAGGCCGGTCGCGAAGGACGTCTCGGCGTCCACGTCCGTGCCGTCGTGCACGGCCTTGGCCAGCGCCGGGAAGCGGCCCGTGGCCAACATTCTCGTCACATGCGGACCGGAGGCGCGCTGCCAGTCGCGCTTGGACAGGCTCGTGGTGCGCTCGGCCCGCAGGTTCGCGATCTCGCGCCTGATCGCGCCGGTGAAGTAGGCGCTGACAGTCTCCACGGCGCGCATCACGGTGTCGATGTCGGCGAGGCCGTCGAGGGCGGCCAGCGTGGCCTCGGTCACGGCGAGGCCGTTCGGGCCCAGGGCCGGGCGGCCGCCGAGGAGGTCGGCCAGCCATTCGTGACGGAGAGCGGCCTGCCTGGTGCGGTGGGCGAGGATGCGCAGCGCCTCCCGCCAGTCACCGGCCTGCTCCTCGGGGAGGATCTCGGCCTGGACCTCGTCCACCATGAGGTCGAACAGCTCCTCCTTGGTGGAGATGTATCCGTACAGCCGCATCGGGCCGGCGTTCAGTCGGGCGGCGACCTTGCGCAACGACACCGCCTCAAGCCCACCCTCGTCGGCCAGCGCGATGGCGGCGGCGACGATCCGTTCCCGGTCGAGCGGCACGGGGCGAGTCGGCGGCTCCGGCCGGTCCCAGACAGTCATGGTCACACCCTACTTTTGCGATACAGCGTCTTTCATCAATACAGTGTATCGGTATGAGACATCGCATCGCTGTGGTCGGGAGCGGACCGGCCGGCCTTACCTTCGCCCGCGTCCTGCACCGCCACGATCACCCCGTCACCGTCCTCGAACGTGATCCCGCCCCCGACGCCCGACCCCCGGGCGGCACGCTGGACCTGCACGAAGGGCTGGGCCAGCTCGCGCTGGAGAAGGCAGGGCTGCTGGCGGAGTTCCAGGCGCTGTCCCGTCCCGAGGGGCAGGCCATGCGCATCCTGGACGCGGACGGCACCGTCCTGCGTGACTGGCGACCCGGTCCGGACGAGCGGGCGAACCCCGAGATCGACCGCGGGCAACTCCGCGATCTGCTGCTCGGGACCCTGGATGTCCAGTGGGGGAGCGGCGTAACCCAGGTGGTGCCGGGGGCCGGGGACGGCGTGCGGGTCCACTTCGAGGACGGGCGACAGGAGACATTCGACCTCGTAGTCGGCGCGGACGGCGCCTGGTCCCGGATCCGCCCTGCGGTCTCGTCGGTGACGCCGCACTACACCGGCGTCACCTCGGTCGAGGCCTCCCTCGACGACGCCGACACCCGCCACCCCGACCTCGCCCGGTTGATCGGCGACGGTTCCGTCGCTGCGTACGGCGTGAACTGCTCCCTCGGCGCTCAGCGCAACAGCGGCGGCCACGTCAAGGTGTACGCCAAGTTCCGCGCGCTGCTGGACTGGCACACGAAACTGGACCTGGCCGACGTCGAGGCCGTGCGATCGAGCCTGCTGGCCCTGTTCGACGGCTGGGCCGCTCCCGTCCTCGACCTCCTCCGCCACGGCACCGCTTTCGTCCACCGCCCCTTCTACGTCCTGCCCGTGTCCCACACTTGGCCCCACGTCCCCGGGGTGACGCTACTGGGCGACGCCGCCCACCTGATGCCCCCATTGGGGGTGGGCGCGAACCTCGCGATGCTGGAAGGTGCCGAACTCGCCGAGGCCATCGCCGCCGGTCCTGGAGATCTGGACGAGGCCGTCCGCGCCTTCGAGGAACAGATGTGGGCACGGGCAGGCCGGTGGGCAGAGATCACGATGGCCGGTCTGGAACGCCTCGTGAGCCCGGATCCCGCCGAAGCCCTCGCCCTCTTCGACCAAGTCCAGCCATCCTGACTGCCAAGCGAGAGGATGCCAGCCCAAGACGGCGTCAACCAGCCCCCAGTCGCGGCGAATTGGCCCTAGTCTGCCCGGAATCACCTTACGGGGCAGGGCGGTAGTCGGTAGCCGCTCGACGGGGGGCGCCCACCGGCAGGTCAACAGCCAGGCCCCGGCGAACAGCGCCGCCATGGCCAGCGGTACCAAGAGGTTCAGGGGCGGGGTGCCCGCGCCGGCTCGAAACCATGTCGTGTCGCATGCCACGACTGCCGACAGCGAGTGCATAGACAGCGTTTCGGGAGGCGTTCGGCCGTCTCTGCCTGGTGGGATGTTCAGGAGTTCAGCAGCGCTGGGCTTCGGCCTGGCGGTGCTGTTGAGTTGCGGATCCGCGCTGTCGGGCGCGGGCTCAATCGGATGTTGTGACCGGGGACCACTCGCCGAACCACTGCTCGGCGCCGTAGGCCTCGAACCGCTCCACCTCAGTGAAGCCCAGCTTGGCCGCGAGGCGCATCGAGCGGACGTTGGCGGTCTGGGTGGCGAGCACCACTGGTTCGCCGGGAAGCGCGGCCGCGAACCAGTCAAGTGCCGCTACGCAGGCCTCGGTGGCGTACCCGAAACCCCACGCCTGTGGCAGGAAGAGGTAGCCGAGCTCGGCCTTTCCGGCGGCCTGACGAAGGTGCCCCGTTTCTCTGGTGAGCGTGATCCGGCCGATCATTGCTCCGTCGAGATCGACTATGAAGAGGCCGGGGCGCCGGCTGGGTGTCTGGGGCATCGTGCGCTCGAGCTCGTCACGCGGTTGAGAGCCACCGAGGTAGGTGCCCACCTCTGGCGAGGCCAAGAGCTCGATGACCGCGGCACGGTCCCGGGCCTCGGGCTCACGGAGCACGAGCCTCTCGGTCCTGATCGGGGCAGGTGGCCAGGCGACGGGTCCGAGCTCAGTCATGCCGGCCAGCCAATCAGCACGCTCGGCATCGATCAAGAGTCGCGGACCGGCCAACTCACCGGCCCAGGCCCCGCCTGCCTCCCGTTCTCGTGAACGTCGACTTCGGCAGCGGAGGTCGCCTCCCGACTCGGTCGGCAGGGTGTGCCGTGATCCTCAGGGCCGGGGCGGGCGCGGCAATTGGGCGGTGCCTTGTGATCAACCATGCCTGGGCGCGCGGCACGTCGTAGAGGCTCCGGGTGGTGGTCCGAGCCCGATTTGGGACCATGGCCATGTGGATGGGAATCCGGTCTACGGCGGGGCCGAGCCGGTGGATGTGCTGGAGGTGGCGCCGACGGCCCGGACGGCGGTGGCATGGCTGCCGCCGCCGAAGCTCTGGCCGGTGATTCAGGAGATCCGCTGGGAGCACGATCCGCAGGTGCGGCGGTGGCCGCCGCATGTGAATCTGCTGTTCGGATTCGTGCCGGAGGAGGCATTCGCGCGAGCCGTGCCGTTGCTCTCTGCCGGGGCGGCGCAGAGCACGGCGTTCACGGCTCGCCTGGCCGGAGTGCGGTACTTCCGGCACCGGAACTACGCGACGTTGTGGCTCGATCCGGCTGCGGCGGATCCGGCGCCGTGGACTCATCTGCGCCGGGAGCTGGCGCTGCGGTTCCCACTGTGCCGGGGGCGCGAGGACCGCTTCACCCCGCATTTGTCCCTCGGACGTACGCAGGACCCGAAGCGCCTGGCTGCCGAGTGTGCTGCTCGGCTCGGCGCGCTGGCGGCGGTGGTCGAGGAGGTGGTCCTGCTCTCCCGACGCGGCGAGGGGCCCATGCAGCCTCGGACCGTGATCACACTGGGCACGGGCGAGGTCCGCCGACCACAGGGTTGCTAGGCGCTCAGGCACAACGATCACGATCTCGGGGCGGTCGCGTCGTAGGGGTGGGTAGTTCCATGGGGGAGTGGCTCCTGGTGCGGTCATCTTTCGCTACCCGCCCCGGACGGCTCGACTGTGACTCTTGGGCGCCTTGGGAGGGGTACTGGCAGGGGTGCCCGCTGGGGCCGGGTGCAGTCGACCTACGGCATCGCCGAAGCTGGAGCGCCTGAAGTGGTGGCCGAGTGCGCCCAGGGGCGTTCCTCGGCATGGCCTTCGAACCGTATCGAGGAGCTGGTCAACCCGGGTTACAGTCGAAATGAGCTCCCTGGGAGTGGGGAGTGACCGGCCAGGAGCCGGCGCGCCTCGTCGAGACAGGGCAGCGGCCGCGCTCGTCCAGGCACCCGGGTCCGTCCGGTGGTGGACAGGGCCACGACGCTGATGTGGCCCAGCGCAAGCGTGGGCGGCGCCGGCCGAGGTGTGTCGAGGATGGGGATGGAGCTGCCATGGAGCTGCCCTGTCTCGTGTGGGGTGCTGAGCCGCCGTAGATCACGGAAAAGGGACTGGGGGTGACTGTCTGCGCCGGCTGTGAGCGGGAAGATGCCGCTGCGGGCTTGTGCTGTTCATCGAGCGTGGAGGCTGACCGCAAAGCCTTGATCGGCGCCTGCGCGCGGGGAGGCGGACTGGCGGCGAGTCGGAATCCTCTGCAGGAGGTCTCATGGACTACTTCGACCTCGGGACCGTCACCCGGCGCGTATCGACACGTTCGCCGGAAGCCCAGCTCTGGTTCGACCGTGGCCTGGCATGGAGCTACGCCTTCAACCACGAGGAGGCGGTCACCTGCTTCGAGTCCGCGGCGGCAGCGGATCGGGGCTGCGCCATGGCGTACTGGGGCATGGCGTACGCCCTGGGCCCCAACTACAACAAGCCCTGGGAGTTCTTCGACGACGCCGATCTGCAACGCTCGGTGGAACGGGCGCACAGCGCCGTCGAGCGAGCCCACGCATTGTGTGACGGGGCCACTCCGACCGAGCGCGCGCTCATTGAGGCACTGCGCAAGCGCTACCCGGACTCGCACCCCGCGAAGGACTGTTCCGTCTGGAACGCGCCCTATGCCGAGGCCATGCGCGCCGCATACGAACTCGCTCCCGACGACCTGGACGTCGCCACGCTCTACGCGGACGCGTTGATGAACCTCACCCCGTGGCAGCTGTGGGACCTGCGCACGGGTGAGCCTGCCGTCGGCGCGCGCACGATGGAGGCGAAGGCCGTCCTCGACCGTGCGTTGCTGACCGGGAGCGGCATCGACCACCCGGGCGTACTGCACCTGTACATCCACCTGATGGAGATGTCGCCGACTCCGGAGCAGGCTCTTTCCATCGGCGACCGTCTGCGGGGACTGGTGCCGGATGCGGGCCACCTGCACCACATGCCCTCACATCTGGACGTGCTGTGCGGGGACTACCGCCGGGTCGTGTCGGGCAACAGCGATGCGATCAGGGCCGACGAGAGGTACCTGAGCCGAGCCGGTGCGATGAACTTCTACACGCTGTACCGCTCGCACAATTACCACTTCAAGATCTACGGTGCGATGTTCCTCGGCCAGTCCAGGACGGCGCTGGAGACGGCCGCGCAGCTTGAGGCGTCCATCCCCGAAGAACTGCTGCGCGTGGAGAGCCCGCCCATGGCCGACTGGCTGGAGGGCTTCCTCGCCATGCGGGTCCATGTGCTGATCCGTTTCGGCCGGTGGGCGGAGATCCTCGCGTTGCCGATGCCCTCCGACCCGGAGCTGTACTGCGTCACCACGGCGATGCTGCACTACGCACGCGGAGTGGCGCACTCCGCCAGGGGGGCGACCGCCGAGGCCGAGGCCGAACGAGCAATGTTCCGCCACGCGGCCGGACGGGTTCCCCAGACGCGGATGCTGTTCAACAATACGTGCCGGGACATCCTGGCGATCGCCTCCGCCATGCTCGACGGTGAGCTCGAATACCGCCGCGGCGCGTACGACTTGGCGTTTTCCGCCCTGGAACGCTCCATCGAACTCGACGACAACCTGCCCTATGACGAACCGTGGGGCTGGATGCAGCCGACCCGCCACGCCTACGGGGCGCTCCTGCTCGAACAGGGCCGGGTCGAAGAGGCCGAGGCCGTCTACCGAGCCGACCTCGGACTCGACAACACCCTGCCCAGGTCCTCGCAGCATCCGGGAAATGTCTGGGCCCTCCACGGCTTCCACGAGTGCCTGGTGCGGCTCGGCAGAACGGGAGAGGCCGCCATCGTCGCCCAACAACTCACCGTGGCCACCGCACTCGCGGACGTCCCCGTCGAGGCGTCGTGCTTCTGCCGCCTGGACACCACGGGCGCGAAGAGCGGCTGCTGTTCCGACTGAACCCGATTTTGTCAAAAATGGACTGATGCGCCTGCGCTTGCGCCGGCCCCCGGGACCGCGGCTACGCCTGTCACCCGGCACCGCGCCTCCGACTGCCACCCGGGGCCGTGCCTCCGACTGCCACCCGGGGCCGCGCCTACGCCTGTCACCCGGGGCCAAGGACGGTCACTTTCCGCTCCGTTCGTTCACCGGTGGATTCCTCTGGTGGATTCATCAACTGTGAGTTGCAGCACGGGTTTTGGTGACGCCCGGATCCTTCGACGAGCAGTGGGTACAGCCGGGTGATCGCGGCTACGGCCACGGCGTTTCGAGGGCGCGCAGTGGGGCGGTGGTCCCGGTCGCGGTAGCCGGCGAGCAGTCGACGGATGGATGTGGCGAGTTCAGCCATCTCCGCCGGCGTGAGATGGAGCACGGCGCTGAACGACTCGTCCTGCTGCCACTCGGCCGGCGCCTGGTCCCGGTGAGCCAGCCAGTGTTGGAAGCTCTCGTCCTCCAGCCCGCGGGCGAGGGTGGTGAACTCTTCCGGCTCTTCCGATTCTTCCTGGTCGGGTTGGTGGGTGGATTCCCACCGCAGCCGCCACGGCCGTGCTCGGCCGCCTTGGTGCGGCGCTTCTTCGATCAGTCCGTACCGGGCGAGCTGGCGCAGGTGGAACGAGCAGAGCCCAGAGCTGTGTCCGAGGCGGGCGGCGGCCTCGGTGGAGGTGAGGGTGCCCGTTTCGGCGAGCAGGTCCAGCAGGGCGACGCGTACGGGATGGTCGGGGAGAAGCCGGCGGGCACGGTCCAACAGGGGAGTTGCGGGTGCGGGTCGACGGTTTTCTTCGCTCACTTTGCAAAGGGTGCTACTTTGCAAAGGACTTGGCAAGCCGTCGGGAGGGCCGGCAACTCGGTCCGGGTGGCTGCGGCACTCACGGAAGGCGTTGAGGATTCATGGCTGTTGGGTTCGGTGACACCGCACAGGATCACCGGGTGCGTGTGCAAGGGGTGCCCGTCGAGTCCTATCCGCGGCTCGCTCCGGAGGTGGACCGGGGTGGGGTGCGTCGGATCACCGTGGTCGGGGAGGACGTACTCCGTCGACGGTGTCGGGAGGTGACTCAGTTCGGCACGCCGGAGCTGGCGAAGTTGATCGATGACATGTTCGCCACCAACCAGGTTGCGGAGGGCGCCGGGCTCGCCGCCAACCAGGTCGACGTGGACCTGCAGTTGTTCGTCTGGGACATCACCGATGAGTGGGGTGTCCGCCATGTAGGGCACATCGCCAACCCGGTTTTGGACGACGTACCCGCCGAACACCGTCGCCTGGTGGAGGAACCCGAAGGCTGTCTGTCCGTCCCTGGTCCGTACCGCGTGGTGCCCCGCCTCGACCGTGCCGTCGTCCGCGGCCGCGACAAGGACGGCAACCCGCTGGTGATCGAGGGCAGGGGCTACTTCGCCCGGTGTCTGCAGCACGAGACCGACCACCTTCACGGCCACCTGTATCTGGACCGGCTCGCACAGCGGGAGCGGAAGGCGGCTCTCCGGGAGATGAGGGACTCCCAGGACCGGGTGTTCGCCCGGCGCGCCGCCGCCGCGAAGAAACTCGGCAAGTCCCCCGCGCTCTCCTGAAAGCACTGAACGCACTGAACGCACTGAAGGCACTTAACAGCCCCGGGCTCCCGTCCCATCCCTGCTCTGTCCTGCCCTGTCCCGCCCTGGAAAGGTGGCCGCTGAGACGAAACGTCCCGGTAGTCGAACGTCGCCTGACGTGGTGCTGAATACTGCCTGGCGGGTCGGGCTTCCCGGTCGGCCGTACGACCCATCGGGCGGGCCGAGCTACCGAACAACCGGCAGGACGTTGAGGCGGAGTTCTGCGACGTCATCGTCATGCCTTGCGCGCATGGAGGCAGGCTCGCGTTGAGCGATCGTCAAAGCAACGTTGAACGCCACTCCCTAGCGTTTCCGGCGCATCGATCACCGATCAACGCCAAGGTGGGGTAGGCATGTTGTTCCGTACGCGAGGCACGGTAAAGGTTTCTTCCTTATACGCCGGGGTGAACACGCCCCGGCGGCGGGCGGCGGTCATGGCTGGGGTGCTCGCGGGTGTGTCCGTGGTGGCGCTGGGGACGGCTTCCGCGGCGCCACAGGAGGATTCCGGCAAGTCGACGAAGGCCGCTGTACAGGCGGCCCCTGCGACCGACTCGGCGCGTGAGCACTGGCAGCCGCCGAAGGACCGGAGCGGGGGCTCCGGCGCCCGCGGGGCGGAGTACCCCGTGCTCAACGCCGACTACCTGATCAGCGAGGTATCGCCGGCGCAATACCGCGGCTGGTGGTACCAGTCCCACCTCACCGGCATCAACGTGACATGGATGACGCCCTCGGGGCGGGATCCGTACGACGGCTGGGACTGGATCGAGATCATCGACAGCAAAGGCAACCGCATCACGTGGGACTGGGTCTGCGGAAACGCCCACTGCGGCGCGTACGGCTCGACCATGATCGGCCTGCATCTGAACAAGGGCGAGGAGTACAAGGCCCTCTACTGGAGCGACGGAGGCCGGGTCACCAAGGGCAACCTGCGCGCCGAGTTCGAGTTCTGGGCCTGACATGGGAGGCCGAGAAGAGATGAAGCGAGGAGCCGAACACCGGTGGCTGCGACGGCGATTGACCAGCGCTACGGTCGTGGTCTCCGTGCTGGCCGGCACGCTCGGTGCGGGCAGCGCGGTCGCCCAGAACAGCCCGGAGGCCGAGCCACGGGCCCGGCCACAGTCGCAGGCCCAGCCGCAGCAGAGGATGGCAGGCAGCGACGAGGAGTACGCCAACCTCTACACGCACACGGTCGGGAACATCCGCAGCGCGATGCTGGGGGACGAGGCCGCCCGGCAGCCCGGGTCCGGCCGTCTGATCCGGAACCCCGACCCCGAGGCCTTCCAGTCGATCAACATCGGACGGCTCGCCGAGCGTGACGACATCCAGGGCAGCACGGTACGAGGGCTCTTCCGCCGGTCCGACAACTATCTGCTGGGCTTCTACGTGCGTCGCGGGAACGGCCGCCAGATCGTGTACACGTTCACCGAGGGCGGGAGAGACATGGTCCCGGACACGGTGTACGAGGGCGCCCAAAGGTCGCGCTTCCCCTTCCCCGTCACCTATCGCGACCTCCCCACCATCCAAGTCGGCCGGGGTCTCCTGAGGGACGCCGTACGCCAACTGTTCGACAACGACCCCGGCACGAGCAACCACAGACTTCAGGACGGTGTCGAGAGGCTGGCCGTGGCCCTGGCCGAAGGGGCGCGGTTCCAGCTGATTCCCGGGCTGATCGCCCAGCACATCCGGGGCGGGCAGGGCTGGACAGTGGGCGAGCACGAGGCGGAGATCCATGACTGGAACGACCGGTCCGAGGTTGTCGTGAACGCGCACGCCGCCGACCCGAGCGGCGGCAACCGCTCCGTGTGGGGGCAGCAGCACCTGTACCGCTGGAACGGCGCCAACGTCATGCTGACCGCGCTGGACCTGGCCCGCCGGCTCTACCTGATCAAGCCACCGCCGAAGCGTTGACATACCGACCCGGTCACCGAGGGCTGCCGCCGCCGTGCTCCGCCTCGTGCTGGAGCGGCGCCGCTGCGACCGTGTCAGTGCCTGGGCGGCGACGATGAGCCGCACGGCGCCCGCCTCGAAGCGGGAACGCAGACACGCCGAACGTGGACATCCCGAACGCAGTCACCCCGAACGCGGACACCCCGAACGCGGACACCCCGAACGCGGACACCCCGAACGCGAGCGATTCCAGGGATTCCCGCTGGCGGCTCGCCTCCGTCCGCGGAGAGCACGCGCTCGTGCTCGTCGCAGTGGGGTGTCGCGCCGGGTCATCTCCGCTCGAGTGGAGGTGACCCGATGGGAATGGGGATGCTGGTGCGGGCTTCCTCCTTGGGCTTCCTCCTCCGGATGCCTGCTGGCCCTCGCGCATCAGCCTCGTGGCTTTGTCCACGGATTTCGACCCAAGTGCCCATCATCCAGGAGCAGTCGGATTGGCCCGGGACCGCTGTTCACGAGAAGGAGAGGCACCGGCGCCCAAGCTTGGTCGCGGGCTCATTCGAGATCCATGTGCAGCTCTCCGTCACGGGGTCTCAGGCAGACGCTGGACTGTCCTCCAACGTGGGGCTTCGTCGTCCGGGACGTCCGGGGAAGGGAAGTGAAACGGCACACCGAGGTACTGGGCCAAGGCACGCCCTGCCTTGTCTGCAGCGATACCTGGCGGAGGCCCGCCGCGGCGGTGGTAGACGGTCGCCAGATGCCGTTCCCCAGCCGGGTCGTCCAGGATCGCGACCAGGAGCACGAACCAGTCGTGAAGGGTGTCGCCGTCCCAGAGAGCCTCGATCGCGGCCACCCGGCCCGGGTGGGCGCCAGCACGGGTGGCCAGTGAGGACACGTCCAGCGGATCGGGCTGCGCGCGCCGCACGCGGTCGCCGAACATTTCGTAGCGCGCGTGCACCACTTGCTCCGCCTCGCGCAGACTCACTTCCAGGGGGCGCAGTGCTTCCCACACGACCTTGATCGCCATGATCGGGCGGTCACACAGTACGTTCTCATCGACCTCCCGGCGGGTCCGCTCCTCCAGGTAGTTCCACCACCCACTCACTGGGCCACCACGGATTGCGCGAAGTACGTCATGGGCCGAACGTACCTCCTCCGCGGAACGGCGGGGCGGCTGCGTCGTGAAGCACCAACCCGTCCAATCAGCCTGCGCGCGGTTCTCAGCACGGTTCTCGCGGGCGGACTGCGATGACGCTCAGGTGAAAGACGTCCCGGACGCGCGAACGCCTGTCATCCTCGGCATTGACGATCTCCGACTGCTCCCCAGAGCTACGCGGATTGCCCGGACCAGCCGCGAAGGTATCCAACTCCTGCAGGAGCACCGCGACAGCTTCATCGACGAGTTGTGGCGCGACCACGGCTGGTAGAGGTCGCCGGAACTTTGGGCGCCTGTCTCACCCAGATGCTGGCCGGATTCGTCGCTTGACGCGCCTGGCAGCATGGCTGGCATGCCTGTTTACGTGATCTCGGAGGTTGATGTGCTGGACGAGGAACTGGCTTACGTCTACCGGAAGTTGGCGGAGGCTTCCATCCGTCGCTACGGCGGCCGCTACATCGTCCGCGGCGCTGTACCCGAAGTCTTGGAGGGCAGCTGGCCCTCGTCTCAGCGGGTGGTCGTTGTCGAGTTCCCAGATGCGGATCGGGCCGAGGAGTGGTACGCATCTTCTGAGTACGCTGACGCGCTTGAGGTCCGGAAGACAGCACTGGAGCGGCGACTTCTTCTTGTTGACGGGGTGCCTGAGTAGCGGCGGCGATCATCCGACGCCGGACAGGCCTCGCACTTGATCTGCCTTTCCGCAGCTCAGCGGACGTGAAGGCGGCCTTCGCCTGATCCATTGCTTCGTCGCAAGGCACAGGTACAGAAGTCTCATGCTTCCGGATGGAGTTGTACACGTGTCTGACCATGTGGGGCGAGGCGTTGTTCGAGCTGTGCGACGCGCTGTTGTGCACGGACGGTCCGGTAAGGACGCTGGTCGCTTCCGCCCTTGCGCCCGAACATCGCCATGGGCCCGGGGCTCTCTACGGCGGGCCTCAAACGGGACCGGATCGATGTCGGGCGGCTGCGTCGTGCCCTGGTCCTGGAGGCCTGATACGAAGCGGCCCGCATCGCCCGCTCGCTGAGGGATCTGCCGGTGCAGATCACTGGCCGGCTCCGCTCCGACCGCGTGATGCGGGCAGCCAACCCCGCCACGCGTCTACGCCCCGAAGGGCGGCCAGCCGCGCTTGACGTCGCCGCCTGGAAAGAGGCTGGTAGGGAGCCGGGAGCCGGGAGCCGGGAGCCGGGAGCCGGGAGCCGGGGCCACAGGGACAGTCTCACAAACCAACCCTTGGGGAGGCGGCTAACCGCCGGGGCGGTCGGCGAGGAGACGGCCTCTCGCGGTCAGCCGTTCTCGTTCAGCACGAGGTAAAAGCCGTATTGATTCTCCGGCGCCAGTTCCACATGGTCGATAGGCCACAGATGAGACTCGTCGTTGCCCGCGCGGACTGGAGTGTTGGGGGCAGGGTCGGCTTTTATTTGATCTCGCATGAGATCGGCAAGGCGGAGGCCCGGATCCCCACTTTCATGCTCCGCCGTCAGGCGCCACTGCCCGTCCGCGGCGCCGTCCTGATAAAGCAGCTGAGGTGAGCCGCCCTCCGTGTAATACAGCTGGTATTCTTCGGCCCTCTCCTCCCCGACCCGCTCCATGAGTGGGATGAACTGTTCCTTGAGTTCCTGGACTGTCAGGTTTCCCTGGGGCATGACTTCCGCCCTTCTGGCGTTGCGGATTGAGCTGAATTGCGGATGAGCTGAAATGGAAAGCTCGCTTAGTCATCCAGAGACGTAGGCAATCTCTTCCATCGCAGCGCAGGCGGGCACTCCACGCAACTCGGGGTAGCTGACGGCATACGCCGGCCCGTGAGCTGTCGCAAGGGGCAGGCGTACCGTCGGTCGTGCACCGCCCGCGTCAGGGTGGGCTGCGCAAATCCAGCGGCCGAACCGGCACATCGGCGCCCATCGTCTGCGCGGGTATCGCTCTGGCCAGGTCCGGTGTGGCGGCGAAGCCGACCTCGCAGCCGGGCCACCGATGACAGCAAACCGATCACAGCAAACCGATCACAGCGACTGCGGCTGCCGTGCCAGTAGTTACGTGATGCGTGGGAGAACCTTGGCGGAGCTTGACAGTTGCGGTACCCACCGCCCAAACGCGAACCCCAACCGATCAACCGCCTCGTTCAGGATCTCAAGGGCATTGGTCATGCTGACCCTGGCACCGGCGCCACTGACAACGGTCCGCGCGGTATCAGCGGTATCAGCGGTATCAACGGACCGCGGCCTGCTCCGGTCCGGCAAGCCTCCGGGTGTGTCGGGTGCCCTTTCCGGTCATAGCGCGGACTCTGTATCTCGCGAAATTCGGCAGGGAATGCGGAATGCCCCTCGGGCCCGGGTCTTTCACGACGTCTCAGGTCGGGTGTTATTTCCCCGTGTGGTGTCGCGTCGGCAGCCAGGTGTCGATGACGGCTGCCAGCTCGTCGCGATCGGTGAAGAGGTGTCCGTTCATGCCGGTGGCTTGCGCGGCGCGTATGTTCTCTTCGCGGTCGTCGACGAAGAGGAAGTCGGACGGCGCGGCCTGCATGGCGACGACGCAGTGATGGAAGGCTGCTGGGGCCGGCTTCGCCACTTTGATCTTCCCGGAGAAGGCAACGTGGTTCAGATTGTGCAGCCAGGGCTGCGCGATGAGGAAGGTGTCCGCGTGGTCTGCGGGGATGTTGGACAGCAAGGCGACCTCGGCGACGTCGCGCAGTGACTGGACGTAGGCGACCATGCGGTCGTCGACGCGTGACCAACTGTCGATGTCGGTGAGACGCAGTTCCTCGATCGTGTCGGCGTCGACGGGCAGGGACAGTCGTCGCAGTACGGCGGTCCAGTACTCGGGTGCGGACTGGTGGCCGGCGTCGTAGCGCGGGCGGCAGGCCCAGTAGGCCGTGGTGAAGGCGCCGGTGGGTGCGTGGCAGCGGGCGGCCATCTTTTCCAGGGCGCCCGGGCGTTGGTGACGGGCGATGACCCCGAAGAGGTCGAACAGCACGATGTTCCGGCCGGTGGACATGGTGGTGGGTGCCTCCGGGTTCCTTGGGGTGTTCAGAGAGGTGTTCAGTGGCTGCTTGTTGCCATCTCGGGGGTGCGGTCGGGTTCGGTGCACAGGATTCCGGCGGCCACTGCGGTGATCGCACACAGCAGGGCCAGCAGTACGAAGGCGTGGTTCAGGGCGACGAGGTGGGTCAGCCAGCCGATGACGGCAGGGCCGGCGAGCATGCCGACGTAGCCGAGCCCGGCGACGCGGGAGACGTTGGCCCCGGCGGCGGAGGGGTCGGCGTGCCCGGCTGCGCTGAACAACTGCGGGACACAGCCGGACAGTCCGAGACCGAACAGCGCCCAGCCTGCGAACGCGGCCCACATCCACGGGGAGAGGGCGACGATCGTGATGCCGACGGCGGCCGCGGTCGCGCCATGGCGCAGGATCGCCATGGACCCGAACCGGGCGACGAGGCGGTCGGCGAGCAGCCGGCCGATCGTCATGGTCGCCGCGAAGGTGCCATACGCGAAGGCGGCGGTGCTCGCGGGTGCACCGAGGATGTCCTTCAGGTGCAGCGCGCTCCAGTCGTTGGCGGCTCCTTCGCACAGCATGACCATCAGAGCCAGGGCGGCGAGGAGCCAGATGCGCCCGCTGGTTCTGCGGCGCTCGGCGGCCGGTGATTGCTCGGCGTCCTCCATCGAGTCCGTGTGGGCGGCGCTGGGTGTGGCCGGCAGCAGGGCGCCTGCCGACACCAGGGCGATCACGATGCCCAGGGCTCCCATGGCGGCCATGCCTGCGGCCGGGCTCAGGCCGGCGCTCGCCGTGGCTGCTCCGACGAGCGAGGCGAGGACACCGCCGACCGAGAACGTGGCGTGGAAGGCCGACATGACGGGGCGGCCGTACGCCTTTTCCACGTGCACGGCGTGGGCGTTCATGCTCACGTCCAGGCAGCCGTTGCAGAATCCGAAGACCAGCAGGGCACCTGCCAGTGTCCATGGGTCGCGGGGAAGACCGGGCAGTGCCAGGGCCGCGCTGCACAGCACGCCGGTGGCGGGGACGACGATGCGTGCGCCGAGCCGGTCGGTCAGACGCCCGGCCGCCTGCATGCCGAGGAAGGCCCCCACGCCCAGCAGCACCAGGAGTCCGCCGAGTGTCGCGTGGCTGATGCCGACCCGCTCCTCGATGGCGGGGATGTGCACCACCCAGGTTCCCATTGTGGTGCCGCACAGGACGAAGTAGACAAAGGTCACCACTCGGGCAGCTCGAAGCGAACGATTCATGACAGCCACCGTAATGAACATCCGACATGTTTGAACATTGTCGCTTCGCACACATTGCTTGTTCGTTTCGAGGAGTGTTCAATCGCGGTATGAGCAACGCAGACCGCCACGGATTGATCGTGCAGGCCGTCAGAGAATCCGGAAGGATCACGGTGCAGGAGCTCGCCGAACTCACCGGCGCCTCCGAGATGACCATCCGGCGCGACCTCGACGTACTGGCCGCACAAGGCGTCCTCGAGCGCGTCCGTGGTGGGGCACGCACCTTGCTGCTCCGGGGCGAGGAGCCGCCCTTCGCGCTGCGTGCCCACGAGGCCGTCGATGCCAAGCGCCGCATCGCGGCAGAGGTGTCCGCACTCATCGCCGACGGCGAGACCGTCCTCCTCGACAGCGGCACCACTTGCCTGGAGATCGCCCATCTGCTGCGCCGACGGCCGGTCACTGTGATGCCCCTGTCGTTGCAGGCCATCCAGGTACTCGACGGGGGGCCGGGATCGGCAACGCTGCTGGTGCCCGGCGGGCAGCCTCGGGCCGCCGAGGGTGCGCTCACCGGGCCCCTCACCCTCGCCTCCCTGGCGGCGCTGCGCTTCGACACTGCCGTCATGGGCTGCTGTGGTCTGAGTGCAGCCGAGGGCCTGACCGCCTACGACCTCGCCGACGCGGCAGTGAAGAAGGCCGGCGTCGCCTCCGCGCGCCGCATCCTCGTCGCAGCCGACGGCAGCAAGCTAGGCCACACCGCCTTCGCGTACGTCGGCCCCGCCACCCTCCTGCACACTCTCGTCACCGACACCACAGCCCCCGCCGACGAGGTCACCGCACTCGAAGGCGCCGGCATCGTCGTCAAGGCCGTCTGACGAGGCCGTTTCGCTTTATGGGGCCCTGGGCGCCGGATACGCTCCCGGCATGGACGTCCGTGTGGAGATCATCCGGGAAGCGAGCCAGGAACTCGTCGACGCCTTCAGTCGGCTGCTGCCGCAGCTGTCGTCGACTGCCAAGCCCCTTGACCATGAAGTCGTCGACCGAATGGTGACCTGCGATGCTCACGCAGGAGGCCCTGCGGATCGCTCGGGAGCGGGGTGCCCGGACGGTGGACCTGACCTCCCGTCCGGATCGTGCGGCAGCGAATCGGTTGTATGAGCGCCTCGGCTTCCGGGCGCGTCAGTCGACGGTTTACCGCTTCACGATCGACCGGTAGGACGCGTGCCGATCTTTTCCAGTGGGCGCCAGCCGTGCTGTCCCGACACGTCGGTGACGGGCGACATGCCTTGAGTGGTCGCCGGTCGCTTCCACCGCCGCCCGATCCTGAGGCGCAACGGCATGTCGCCACTGGCCGCAGCGGCATGCCCGCACAGGCAGCCACCGACCAGCCCACTCGACGGCCTGCCCGGGCTGCCTCTTCCGCTGGCGCCCAGTAACTTCTGAGCAACCGTCCCTCCGTCCCTCTCCCTTCGGGGGTTGCCGTGGCCGTCGTACCTGCTGGCGTCGCGCTCTGCGCCGTCCTGTTCACCCTGACCTCGGACGGTAGCGGTCAGCCGCTGCCCGATCAGCTGGCCGACACCGGCGGAGGCGGCCAGCTGATCACCGCCGTCGCGCCCCGCCCCGGCGCCACGACGGGGACGCTGACCTGGTGGGACCGAAGGGACGGCAAGTGGGTCGTGGCCGGCACCGCGCCCGCCCGGTTCGGGGCGAAGGGGCTTGTCGAGGGCGGCAAGCGCAGACAGGGCACCGACACCACTCCCACCGGTCTGTACGACCTTCCCTACGGCTTCGGGATCAAGGCCGCGCCGAGCGGGACCTCGGCGTCGTACCGCCGGGTGAACCGGAACTCCTGGTGGTGCCAGGACAATCGTTCGCGTGCCTACAACCGCTGGGCCGAGCCACTGCCCGCCGACTGCCGCGCCGCCGAGTCCGAGCACCTCGCCGACTACGGCACCCAGTACGCGCACGCGCTCGTCATCGGCTTCAACTACCACAAGCCGGTACGCGGCCGGGGCGCGGGCATCTTTCTGCACGTCAACGGGCGGGCGGCAACGGCCGGTTGTGTCTCCGTGCCTGCGGATGCCATGCGCCGGATCCTGACCTGGGCAGAGCCCCGGCAGCGGCCGCACATCGCGATCGGGACCACTTCCGGGCCCACCGCGATCACTCGTTACTGAGGTTGTCCCGTAATCCCCGGCGGGGCGCGCGACGACGCTGCGGTGCCTGGCCGCGTTGTCGGGTCGCCGCCCGCATACGCCCAGTCTGACGATGTCCGTGCGCCTTGCGTTGCACCGCAGCTGACTTGGCGCCCTGTGGTCCACCGGGGACTGCAGGACGGCCCTTAGCCCAGAGCGCAGGTCCAGATCACGGGGTGCGGGGCGCCGGCGCCGTCGTACGGATCACCGTCGTAGGCCCAACCGCCCGCCCTGGCCTCGTCATTGATCGCCTCGGCGCCGGCCGGGCCGTCGGGGGCGAGGCTGGGGAGGGCTTGAACGGGGCCGGAGCCCGGCCAGATCTGGGCCTGGTCGATGGGGGTGGTCGGCGGGATGCCGTACGGGAACATCGCGGTGCCGACGGCGACGCCGCTGCTGGGGCTGATGTCGTTGAGCCAGCCCTTGCCCTCGTGAGCGGGGAGCCCCGGGATCTGGACGCCGTCCTTGGTGTAGGGGGCGTCCCAGTAGGTCTCGGCGGCCAGGTCCTGGTGGTGGTAGGTGCGTGCACCGACGACGCGCCCGTGGTTGTCGATGGCGGACGGGTACCAGTCCGTGTCGGTGTTGATCTCGATGGGTTTGAGATCCCGTCCCGGACCTGTGGTGCCACCGGGCCAGACCAGCCCGACGCTGCCGCTCACATCGCTCGTGCCGTCCCAGTACCAGGAGTATCCGATCACCGTGCCACGGGAGTTGATGCCACGTATGCGTACGCGGGTGTGGCCGGGTTTGACGGTGAGGGTGCGGGTGAGGGTGGCGCCGGTCCAGAGGTAGGCGGTGTCCGAACTGTCGTTGCCGCCCGCGACGGTCCCGAGGTCGTTGACGTCGGCGGCATAGGTGCCGCCGGGGAGGATACGGACCGCCGAGGCACCGGCCCGGTAGCTGAAGGCGGCGACACCCACCGGGCCCCGGATGCTGCCCACCATCAGGCCGCGGCGGTTGACGGCGGCGACCGAGCCGCTGTCGTACCCGGAGGGGAGTGGGACGCGGTGCACAGTGCTTCCCGTCCAGTAGGCGGGCAGCCCCGCGGACTGACCGACGGACAGGCCGCCGGAGCCGAAGTCGTTGACGCTCTCGCTGCCCCAGGACCCGGCGCCGGTGCCCGGCAGCCGGTCGAGGACATGAAGGGCAGGGGTGCAGCGGGAGATCGTGCCGGGGCCTTCCGCGGCGGTCGCCGGAAGAGCTGTGGTGATCAGTGCTCCCAGTGTGAGTGCGGTGGCGGCCATGGCTCTGCTGCGGCCTGGTCTCATGGAGGAGCCCCCTTCGTCGCGACGGGTTCGGTCCCGCCGGCCGCTCATCCTCGGCCGCCGGTACCGGCGGACGGGGAGGTTCCACGCGCAATGGCCTAATCAGGCCGAACTCAAGGGCCGCCGTCCTGTAATTCCCAGTCGATCAGCGTGCGGCGCCAGATCCGGCGCCTCGCAGGGCGGAAGGTGGTGCTCGTAGTCAGCGTATTCGGGCGATCCGGCAACGCGACGAGGTGTTGGGCTATGACGTGTACATCACGCGGCGTACGCCGTGGTGGGAGGAAGCGGGTGCGCTGATCGCCGCGCAGGAGTGGGAGGCGGTGGTCGCTGCCGACCCTGAACTGGAGACGGTCCAAGTAGCCCGGGCTTCTCCGCGCGGCCAGGACGCGGTGTGGGAGTACCGGTACAAGTGTCTGGCGCAGATGGCCACACACCCTGAACGGGACACTCATGGCGCCTGGTTGGACTGGCGAGAAGGTCGGGTCGTGGTGAAGAACCCGGACGAGATTCTGCTCAAAAAGATGCGGGAGATCGCTGGGTTGCTGGGGGCGCGTGTCCAGGGCGACGACTGTGACTACTTCGACGAGTGATCGCTGTCGGCCTGCAGCAGGAACAGCCACTGCGTGATCATCGGGGGTTGTGTGGGCGAAGATCATGCGCTGCCCGTGGGCCCTTAAATCGGCCACATCACCGTGTCACCGCAGGTAATTGGATCTACCTCCTGGCACGAGGCTTTTGCGTGATGTTCCAGACGCGTCATTCGGGCCCAGTCGCTCGCCGGGACCGGATTCGGCCGACACCGTCGCTGCCGCATTTCTTCCGTCTGCCATTCTCTGGGGACTTGGGGGCTATCGCGGGTCCTGTTGGATTTCAGGGTTCTGCTGGTGGCGGCGAGACTTCAGCGCATAGAATATCGCGCGCTGCTCGCGATGGCGGTCGGTGAGGTTGGCGGGGGGCGAGGATACCGTGGTTGAGCTGCAAAAACACTCAATGAACGGCGATGCCGCCCAGGGTCCTGAACGCACGTTCGTTTTTTCTGGCCTCCGCCACTTACGACTCATCGGTAATATCGCCAAAAGATCACCACGAGGCGGCCCACGCAACAGCAGTGGGCCCTTTTCCTTTTCCGTGGTGTGCGCGACAGGCTTCCGCTCCTGGGTCCGTGAAGTGGACGTGCAGCGAGAAGCGGGCGCTTCGTTTTCCTGACAAGAGAAGTGTGGAGTGTGATGCCGTGAATCGAGTCGGCAGAGACTCTCGCCGGTCGGCCTGCAGGCTTGCAGGGCCGCTGGCGCGCATGGGGTTATCCGTTCTGTTAGTGGCAGGCGGTGCCGTCGGGGCGACGGCTTCACCGGCCGACGCTTCGGCCGCCGACGGCACGTTGACGGTTGAGGTGCTGCGCGACTTCTTCGGCACCGGCGTGATCAACGCGACGATGGACGTGCCGCAGCGGGGCATGAAGGTGCAGATCTCCGACCCTGCTGGGCACGAGGTCACCGGCGTCACGGACGCCACGGGGAAGGTTGTGGTGTCGCGGTCGACCGTGCTGAGCGGCGGCCGATACCGCGTCGACGTCAGCGTCCCGGCGCCGTACAGCGGCTATCTGCGGGCGGCGCCTGCGTCGACGGCGGACAACCACTTCGACAGCTTCACCTCGTTCGTGGACGTGTCGGACGGAAAGAACGCCTCGGTGGTGACGGGGGTGTGGGACCCGGCCGACTACACACTGCCGGACTCCCGGTACTTCGTACCGGTCCACAACGGCGCCAACGGAACCGACACCCGGGCGTTGGTGGCGTTCGGGACGAAGGTCCGAGGCACGTGTCCTACCGGTGTGTCGTGTCCGGCCACGCTGGCCACCCAGGCCCAGGTGGGCACGACGTTCGGGTTGGCGTACGACAAGTTCCGCAGCCGGCTGTTCCAGAGCGCGTTCGCCCGCCGCTACGCCCCCTACGGGCCGAAGGGCGGTGGCGCGATCTACACGGTGCCGGTCAGCGGCTCGGGTGCGCCGGAGCTGTTCGCGCGGGTGCCGGGCGCTGCGGTGACGCCGCACGATGCCGCCAACCTGAACAAGGATCCCGGGTTCACCGACACCCCGGGCAAGGAGAGCATCGGTGGCCTGGCCCTGTCGGAGGACGGTTCCACGCTGTACGCGGTGAACCTGCGGACCCGCAGCCTGGTGAGCTTCCACGCGACAGGAGCCACCGCTTCGGAGCCCAAGGCGACGGTGCGTATTCCGGACCCGGGGTGTGCGAGCCCAGGCGACTGGCGGCCGTTCGGGCTCTCCGTCCACAACAACACGCTGTACGTCGGCGGGGTGTGCAACGCGGAGAGCACACAGCAGCGCGCGGATTTGAAAGCCGTCGTCTACACCTACGACGGCAAGCGGTTCACCACGGTGCTGACCCACTCGCTCACCGACAAGCGCGGTAGCGTCTTCGGTTCCGGCGACAAGGCCACCCACTGGAACCCGTGGAACACCAGCCTGGACACGTGGGACGACCGGAAGGCAGGCGGCGTCTTCATCGATCCGCAGCCGGAGTTGGCCTCCCTGGCCTTCGCCCGCGACGGCTCGATGATCCTGGGTTTCCGCGACCGGTTCATGGACGTGCTCAGTTGGGGAGGGCTGGACCCCCGCCCGGGGACCGACACGCCGGAAATGGGCATGTCCGGTGGTGACATCACCATGGTTTGCGCCACTCCCACCGGTGAGTACCAGTGGGAAGGCACGGGGAGCTGCCCCAACCACGCCACCCCCGCGAACAATGGCGGCCAGGCCGCCGATGTCGTCGAATACTTCCCGGGCGACTTTTACGCCAACGCACACCAGGAGACGGCGCTGGGGTCGGTGGCCTATATCCCGCAGCAGCAGTGGGTCGTCAGCACGGAGTTCGACCCGGTCGTCAACGTCGCGACCTCAGGGACCGGGTACCACGACATCACGAGCGGTCAGGGCCCGGGCAACAACCCGACCGCCAACGGGTTCCAGTTCGTCAGCCAGCAACAAGGCGGGTTCGGCAAGGCCGGCGGCCTCGGTGACATCGCGTACGCGGCGGCGAACGCGCCGATCCAGATCGGTAACCTCGTGTGGTTCGACGGCGACCACAACGGCATCCAGGACCCGGCGGAAGTGCTGCTGCCGGGAGCCACGATCAACCTGCTGGACGCGGGCGGCAAGCAGGTCGCCACGACCAGGACCGATGCCGCCGGCGAGTACTACTTCGGTGGTGTCGGCGCCGCGTACCAGCTCACACCCGGTGCCAAATACACGGTGCAGTTCGACGTGTGTACCGCGGACACCAGCAAGGTGCCCAGTCAACCTGCGGCGAGCGAGCTGCGGTTCACGCTCCCGCGGGCCGGTGCCAACCGTGCGCATGACTCCAATGTGAGCCCGCCGACCACCGGGCGGTTGTGCAACGGCTTCGCGCCCGTCACGGCGCCGGACAAGCCGGGCGGGGTCGATCACACCATCGACGCAGGGGTGTACATCCCCAAGGCAACCCCGACACCAACACCGACCCCGACCCCGACTCCGACGCCGAGCCCGAGTTCGCCGCCGGTCTCGCCGCCGGCTTCTATGCCGCCGTCGCCCGCGCCACCTGCCAACAAGCCGGGCCCGGACGGTGGGAGCACGGGCTCGCTGGCGCACACCGGTATGACCGGGCTGCCAGGCATGATCGCCCTGGTCGGCCTGCTGGTGGGTGCGGGCCTGGTCGTCACGGTCATGAGCCGGAAGCGTCGCGCTCGGAACCACTGAACGAACCGAACATCAACAGTCATCTGCCTGCCCGCGGTCCAAACCATGGTGCGGTCGGGCAGATCACCGTCCGGCCGGCCCGCAAGGGCCGGCCTTGGCGTCGTGTGTCACTGGACTGCCAAGTGTCGCCGCGACGGCGCGGCGGCCGGGCAGTGTGGTGGTGGAGAGGGTGAACCGGAAGAGTGCCACTGTCGAGCCGCGTGCGGAGCGGGAGAATCCAGCGAAATCAGCGAATCCAGCGAATCCAGCGAGCTCGACCGGGCCGTGCGGCCGGCCGGCGCCGATGGCTGCGGCCACGTTGGGTGGCAGCGGTCCTCGGCACAGCGGCCGTCGCGGTGGCCGCAGTCCTCCTTGTCGGTCACGGCTCCGGCTCCAGCGGTCCGCGCGCACTGACGCCGGATGAGGCGAACCGGCTGGCGATCACACGGTTCCGTAACTTCCAGGCGCACGGCCGCGCGGTGACGATCACTGTGCCTGGCACCGCCGGTGGGCTGAAGGTCACCGGGTCGGTCGACTACCAGAAGAAGGTCGGTTACGGCGTGGTGCACGGTACCGGGCGCGACACCTCCAGTGACGGGCTGATCGAGTGGAGCGCCACCTCGGTGTTCGTTCACCCCATGGGCAACGCCCCGGCGTACGCACCCGCCTCGCCGCCCCGCTCGGGCTGGTACAGCCGTCCGCTGCAGTTGTCCGGCAGCGCGCTGGACAGTTCGCTGGCCATCGCGCTCGGTCTGGGCAGTGACCGGCCGGACAACGCCGAACTGCTGCCGCAGAACGGCGCCGCCTGGTGGGGGCCGGACCAGGTGGACGGGCATCGGGTGGACGTCATGACCGGGCCGTCTTCCCGCGACCGCTCCGCCACGGCGGGCAACGTGCGCTACTGGGTCGGCTCGGACGGCACCATGTACCGGGTCCGTGTGAGGGTGGGTTCCCAGTCGCAGCCGGTAGTCATCGATTTCGACACTCACGAGTACGTGCCGGTCAGGCCGGTGCCTGGAGTCACCCCGACGCGATAGCCGCTGCTCAGGGTGTCTTCACTCGCGCGTTCGCGGCGAGCAGGGACGCGGACGGCAGTGGGATGCCTGCCGTATTCGGCAGGGTCGGAGCAGCCGGGACGGCGGTGGCGCCCGTAGTGGTGGCGTGGGGGAACTGCGGCTGTGGACCGGGTGCTGCGACCTCGGTGAACGGGATGCCGCCGGGCGCCGTCGGCATCGCCCACCTGCCGGCCGGCGAGGGCGAGTGGGCCGCAAGCGGGCAGGACGCGGTGGTGGCGAGGCGGGCGGGCACGGTGGTGCTCAGGTCGTTGCCGCGCAGGCAGTTGCCCCGTCCCCGCGTGGCGGTGGGGAACGTCCAGCCGATGTCGATGCCGTTGCCGGTGAACGTGTTGTCCACGATCTGGTTGCCGATCGCAGGCAGGTCGGCGGTTGCGGTGACGACCAGGCCGGCGTTGCGGTTGTCGGTGATGCGGTTGCGGAGGAAGTGGTTGTCGCTGCCGCCGTCGATGCCGATGCCGGTACCCCATCCGCCGTCGGCCTGGGCCGGGGTGGCCGTCTGCTGGTTGGCGGCGATCAGGTTGCCGGCGACGATGGCGCCCTGCTGGGGGAGTAGCTTCTCCTGGTGGTCGGAGTTGGTGGTCAGACCGACCCGGTTGCCGACCAGGCGATTGCCGATGACGTACATGTCGCCGCTGGCGTTGGTGCCTTCGTAACCGATCGCGTTGAGTTCGGCGACGTTGTTCCGCACCACGATGTGGCAGGGCTTGCACTGTCCGACGTAGATGCCTGAGTCGGCCCCGCCTGAGGTGTACGAGTGCTCGATGACGCCGTTCTGCGCGGAGAATGCGTAGATGCCGTACAGCCCGTTGCGGGTCGCGGTCACGTAGGAGACCAGGAACGACTTGAGGAAGGTGACGGGTTCATGGCCGGTGTCGTAGCCGCCGCTTTGCCCCGGTAGTCCGGCGGCTGCTTTCGCCGAACCGGTGATCAGGACGCCGTTTTGGGTGTTGTTCTTGACGGTCAGGTTCTGCACGGCCACGCCGGGCGCGGTGACGACGATGCCGTTGGGTTGCTGCAAGCGCCCGTTGATGACGACCTTGTCCCGGGACGCACCACGAAGAGTGACACGAGGTGTGGAGACCTTCACCGACTCGTGGTACACGCCCGATGAGACCAGCACCAGGTCACCGGGGTGGGCGAGAGCCACCGCGTCCGAGATTGTCGGGGCATCAGCGGGCACTGTGATTGTTACGTGCGCGCCGGTTGGGCGCCGGCCGTGGCTGGATGTGTCATCGCTGGGCCCGCAGCCCGCGAGTGCGCCTGTCAGTGTGCTCAATAACGCGACCATCATGCGAAGACGGAGACGAGGCATGGCCTCATCCTGGCATGAAGTCCTACCTGTCCGGAGGTCAACCAACTCGCCTTCGCCAAAAGGGATATGGCATTCGACGAACTCGCCCCGCGAGGGAAGGGATATGGCATTCTCCACACCGTGAGCCGAGCCGACTCCTCTCCATCACGCCGCGCGTTCATCGGTGCCACCGGGGCCGTGGCGGCCGCCGGGCTCACCGTCGGATGCGATTCGCCCGCACCGAAGCCGGACCGGCACCCTTCCCCCGCGTCCCCTACGCAGGTGTCGCCAACCGGCCGCCATCAGGCAGGCATCACGCTCCCGCAACCGGCTCAGCCTAACCTCCTGGCGGTGGTGGCCGACCTCGGCGACGCCGTGGCCGTCGGCCCGCTGCTGGCCGAACTCGGCCAGGCCGTCCGCACGCTCACCGCGGGGACCGATCCACGACTGCTGGGCCTGGCGCCGGGCGATCTGACCGTGACGATCGGGGTGGGCCCACGACTGGTGCGCATGGCCGATCCCGCCCTCCCCGGTGCGGCAGACCTCCCCCGCTTCTCCCGCGAGCAGATCGCCCCGCAGGCACGCGGCGGGGATTTGTTGATACAGATCTGCGCCGGCGACCCGTTGCTGTTACCGGTCGTGGCCGCCGCGCTTGTGCAGCAGGCCGGCCACCGGATACGTGAACGCTGGCGGCAGTCCGCACGCCGCGGTCCGAACGTCGCCGTCCACAAGGACATCTCCGCGCCACGAAACCTGCTCGGTTTCATCGACGGCATCGTGGGTCCGCGCACGGCGGCCGAACACCGACGCGATCTGTGGCTGGCCGGCCCGGATCCCGTCGCCGGCGGCACGATCGCCGTAGTACGGCGCATGGAACTCGACCTGCCGCGGTTCGCCGCGCTCTCCGTCGCCGACCAGGAGGCGGTCTTCGGCCGGCGCAGAGCCACCGGGGTGCCCCTCTCCGGCGGGACCGCAGCCGGGGACCCGAACCTCGGCGCCAAAACACCGGACGGGCGCTACCTCGTCCCGGCCGACGCCCACATCCGCCGGGCCAACCCCAACGTGGTCGGCGTCGGCCTGATGCTCCGCCGCTCCTACAGCACCGACGAGCCCCCTCCCGGCCTGCTCTTCATCAGCTTCCAGAACGACATCCGCACCTTCACCCACACCCTTGCGCGGATGGACGATTCCGACGCACTGCTGCGATTCACCACTACCACCGCCAGCGCCACATTCCTGATCCTCCCCGGATTCGACCAGCACCATCCGCTCGGCGCCCAGATGTTCCACTGAAAGGCCTCCGGGCGTGGGCCTCGGGAGGTGCCGTGGGGCTGCGAACCGACGCACCAGCCCAGCCCGTTGACCGTCGATACCGCCCCTTTGTGGGCAGGGGGCGTGTGTGGACTGGGGTTGGGCTGGGCTGGGCGAGGTGGGCCGGGCGGTGGCTCAGGCCGGCGGCAGCTTTCCGTGACCGAAGAGCTTGCGCTCATCGTGCAGGGCGAACGGCGTGGTCCTGAGGTCGACGATCTGGATGCCGAAGACCTTCAGTTGCAGCATCAGCTGGGTCTTGAGGTCGTAGCCCGCGCTGAGCGCCCACGCCGGGGCGCCACCGCCGGAGCCGGTGGCGGCTGCGGCCCGTCCGGTGAGGTGGACGGACAGGTCGCCGCCGACGCCTGCGGTGTCGTAGAGGAACACCTGGGCGTGTGCGCCGATGCGGGCCGTCGCGGTGGCCGCGCCTTCGACGTGGGGCGTGCCGCCCTTGGTCTGCTGGTGCGCCTCGTTCAGCGGCTGCCAGCCGTGGCCTCGGTCGTACTTCGCGCCGACGGCGAAGGAGCCGGTGGTGCGCTGGTCGGCGTCGAGGACGATGCGACCGCCGGCGGTGAAGCGGTAGTTGAAGGTGACCTCGGTGCTGACCACGACGGGGACCGGGCCGACCCAGAAGACGTGCCGGCCGGTGACAGCGGCCAGCGGCACCGAGACCTGTCCGGTGTCGGCGGTGCCGCGCACCTTGCCGTGCACCTGCCAGCCGTAGCTGTAGGAGCCGCCGAGCCCGATGGCCGCGCGCTCCGGCAGCAGGTTGATCCCGCCGCGCTTGTTGTACTGGAAGATCAGCTCCGGCCGGAACGTCACCTCGCCGGAGAGACGGGCCGGGGACTTGCTGGTGGCTTCAACGCCCTTGGGGAGCGGCACATTGATGCCCAGGCGCAGGGTGGTGAGCTTCTTCCGCGCCTCGGGCGACAGCGCCTCGCCCGGAGCGTTGGCGGCCGCACCGGCGCCGGTGAGTCCACTGCGCGGCGTTCGGGAGGCGGTGGCGGCGTCGGAGGCGGTGGCCGACGGGCTCGGCGAGGCTCCGGCCGATGCGTCCGGGCCGTTGTCGGGGGGCGTGCTCGACTCGCCGGAGGGCGTGCTCGCACCGTCGGACGGGGCGTCCGGGCCGCCGGTGCCGGGGGAGGGGTTGCGCACGCTGACGCCGGACGAGAGCGGCTTGACGGTGAGTTCGCCGGGCCGCAGCGCCGCGCGCCGGTCCACCTTCTGGTCGCCGAGCAGCTCCGGGAGGGTGGCCGGGACGGTGGTGACCTGGACCTCGCCGCCGTGGGAGCCGGTGACCTTGCCCACCTTGAACAGCGCCCCTGAGGGGGCGTGCCGGTTGGGCGCGGCGGCGATGACGTCGCCGGTGCGCACGCTCTTGCCGGCGGACGGCTTGAGCACGGCCTGCTTGCGCTGGGCGTCGTAGGACGCCAGCTGTACCGAGACCGAACGCCCGGTGCCGGCAGGCGCGTTGGACGGCTTGGCGACGACGGCGCCCTGCGGGCCGGCGGCTGCGGCACCGTCGTCCGCTGCGGCCTCCGGGTCGGCGGTCCCCGCGGCCTGTATGCCGGCCGGGGGTGTGCCGGGGACGTTGGAGTCGGTGAGCAGGGCATGGGTGCCGAGGGCGGCGGGGACGAGTACGCCGACCGCGGCGGCGGGCACCGCGATACGGCGCCAGGAAACAGCCATGAAAATCCTTGAAGGTGCGGGGGGTGTGGGAAAAGAGCGGGCCGCCTACCGGTCCCCGACGGATCCTGACGACGGCACAGAGGTCGTCCCCAGATCGAACGTCTGTAGGGGTTCGGGCGGCTTCCTCGTAGCATGGCGACGAATGATCGCTTTCGCCATGGGGAAATACATCGAGTCGGGAGGGGACGGGTGGAGACTTCCACAAGGGTGCCCAGGGCCGTTGCCGCACTGCATGCCGCAATCGACGCCCTGACCAACGAGGTCATCCACGCCCTGCGGGCCCAACTCCCCTCCTACGCGGCACTCTCGCCCGACCAGCTCCGGCCACGGGTGACGGTCTCGCTGCGCAACGGCCTGGCTCTGGTGCAGCACTGGTCCGGCCAGAGGCACCGGCCACTCCAGGGCGCGGTACACGGCAGCGGTCCGGCCCACGACCTCCCGGCGTATGATCTTCCGGGCTCCCACCTCCCGGGTTCCAACCTCCGGGCGCATGACCTCCCGGGTTCCAACCTCCCGGCGCATGACCTCCCGGCGTACGACCTTCCGGCCGGGCACCTCGCCGAAGTGACGGCCCTGGCGCGCTCTGTGCCCGTCGAGGACATCATCTCGGCCTACCGGATCGGCTCGGACATCGTCTGGCGGCGGTTCAGCGAGGAGATGGCAGCCCGGCAAGGCACCGCCGAAGACCTCCTGCCGATAGCCGAGACCCTCCGCGCCTGGACAGCGGCGACCACCTTGCGCATCGTCCGCAGTTGCCGGACCGACCTTCAGCGAAGAACGATGACCGACCGCCGGCGGGCGGCACTGGTCCGCGCGCTGCTGCTCGGCGAGACCCGGTGGGCCGACACCGGCACCGACGGCCGATCGCAGGACGGAGCGCCGTACGGAGAGTTGGGCGGGGAGCTGGACGGCGCCTTCGACCGCAACGCACTCCACCTTGCGTTCCGGGCCCGACTGCCTGCCCCTTCCGGGCCCGACGGCCCGGCCTGCCCCCCGACCCCCGGCCCCGCTCCGAGCGCACCCGGGCACCCCGACTCCGCCGACGGCACCCTGGCCCGCACCCTCGATCTGTTGCGCCCCTGGCTCGCCCGGGACACCTCGGGCAGACCCCTGGTCACGACGATGGACGGGGAGGTGGCGGGGCTGCTGGCGGCGCGTCCCGAGGGACTGTGCCGCACCCTGGTGGTGGGACTGGGGGCACCTGCGCCCGCGTCCAGACTCGCCCCGGAGTTCGTCCGGGCCACCCAGGCCCTGCGCGCAGCGGTCGGCTCCGGGCTGGTGGGGGTGTTCACCCACGAGGAACTGGGGCTGCGGGCCACGGTCGTGGCGCTGCCGGACGTGGGCGAACAGCTCGTCCGGCTGCGTCTGGCGCCGCTGACCGAACGGGGCGAGGACGGCGCCCAGTTGGAGGAGGCCGTCGCCGCCTACCTACGGCAGGGCATGCGGCTGGAGGCCGCCGCGCGCGCCCTGTACGTCCACGCCAACACGCTGCGCAACCGGCTCCGGCGCTTCGAAGAGATCACCGGAACCAGCCTGCGCGATCCGGCCGACCTGGCGGAGGTCTGGTGGGCGTTGACCCACCGCCGCATCCACGGCCCGACGAGCTGAGGCTGAGCTTGCGGCTGTGGACGGGGCGCTCGCTGCGGGGTGAGCCCGGCCGGCAGGCAACCACCGTGCAAGCATCGGGAAACCCTCGTGCAACCTTGTGGCACACGAGCGGGGGAGGCTCTCTGTTTGTGCAGAAGGCCCCCGGCAATCGGCCGTCAGGCACTCATCGCCCACACCAGCGCCCCGAGCCGCCAGCATGAGCCGCAGACAGACCTCGAGGACCCAACGGAATCCGTCGACGACCGTGTAGTGATCAACCGCCCGCTGCGAGGCCCGGCCAGCAGGCAGACACAACGCCGCTGCGACAGCTTTTCCCGGCACCACGATAGGGCGGTCCCGGGACGGAGCCACCCCACCTGCTCACCCCGACGACGAGAGCCGGCCAACCTAGGCTCCTCCCTCCTCCCTCTCTCCGTGGACGGCTGACGGGCTGACGGGCTGACGGGACGTCGGCGCATGCGCGGGAAACAAGCGCCTCCGCGCTCACCTGCCGGTGACGGTTCGAGCGTTTCCAGAGCGATCAGGAATCAAGAAGCACGGTCACACAGCCGCCTCTAACCTTCTGGTCATGGACATTTCCCTTCACACGAGTTCTCTCCCACCCGACGCCCCGGATGCCTCGTTCGCCTTCCATCGCGACGTCCTCGGCTTCGAAGCCCGCAAACGACCTCGGGCAGGCAGATGGCGCTGATCAGCCTCGGCCCGGCCAGTCAGCCCGACCCGTCGATTCTTGCGGTGCCACCGGACGTTGGCCAAGGGCGCCTACGGCTACATCACACTGACCACTGCGGCACCGCGCACCGCAGACCTCCACGCCACGTCCGAGCAGGCGCAGGCCAGAGATAGCGAGGTCGTGCAGCAGCCGTACGGCATCCGCGACTGCGCCTTGCGCGACCCTGCGGCAACCAGGAGCTGCGCTGATCGGTAAGCACCCAGATGCTCGCAGACGTCGACGAACCACGAACACGAACCACGAACACGAACCACGAACACGAACACGAACACGAACCACGAACGACGAACGATAGAAGAAAGGGGGGGAGTTGTCTCATGTGCCTGCCCGAGTGGGGGCGTGCGCGCGTCCAAGCGCAGCGCCTGGCTGATCTGACGCGACTGCGCCGTGTCCGCGACCGGATCGATGGGCAATACGCGCAGCCGTTGAACGTGGAGGCGCTTGCCCGCGAGGTGAACATGTCCGCCGGCCACCTCACCCGGCAATTCCGGGCCGCCTATGGTCAGTCGCCCTACGCGTACCTGCTGACGCGTCGCATCGAGGAAGCGAAGGCGCTGCTGCGGCGGGGCGACCTTGACGTCACCGAGGTCTGCTTCGCGGTCGGCTGCGCGTCGCTGGGCACGTTCATCTCCCGCTTCACCGAGCTGGTCGGTATGCCGCCGGGGGCATTCCGGTGCCAGGCGATGTAGGCGGCCCGCCATGCCGACACTGTGGACGCAACCCACGCAGTCCGCGCAGCCCACGATGCGACCTCTGCGATGACAGTCGCGGTGACACCTACCCGTGTGGCGAAGCAAAGGACAACACCCGTCAGGAAACGAGAAGCCCCGATCGCCAAGCAGCTTCCAACGTGATGGCCATCGAAACAATCACGGCTTCCACCGCATCCGTCATGCCGACCGCATCCGCTATGCCCACCTCATCCACCATGTCCCTCGCATCCGCCTCGCTCATCCCTACGCCGTCCTGATTCGGCAGCTCTTGGCACTACCGCCCCGTCCCACCCCACCCACCCCGTACGAGAGGAACCCCGCCATGCAGTCCACGAAGTCGTCCACCCAGACCTCCGCCACGACCGCCGAGCAGTACAACGGATTCACCGCCGAAGAGCGCGCCGCGATGAAGGACCACGCGCAGGAGCAGAAGAAGGCGGCCGCGCGGCGCGGTGCGTCGAGGAAGGAGAAGGAGGCGGCAGCGGAGCGGGACGTGCTCGCGAAGATCGCCGAGATGCCGGAAGCCGACCGCGTCCTGGCCGAGCGGATCCACGACATCATCACCACCGCCGCTCCCAGCCTCACGCCCAAGCTCTGGTACGGGATGCCCGCCTACGCCAAGGACGGCAAGGTGCTCTGCCACTTCCAGAGCGCGCAGAAGTTCAAGTCGAGGTACGCCACGCTCGGCTTCAGCGACCAGGCGGCACTCGACGACGGTGCCATGTGGCCGACCGCCTTCGCCCTGAAGCAGCTGACCGCAGCCGACGAACAGCGCATCAGCGAGCTCGTGAAGAAGGCGGTGGGCTGAGGCCGGCCGGACGAGTCACCCCTCGGCGGGACCGGCTTGCCTGTTCCCGGCCATCGAACACGGCGAGGCCTGCCTGTCCCACCTCGCCATCACCCCCGCCGGAACCATGTGGAGCCGGGCGGCCTGTCCTGAACAACGACCACCTCGCCGGTCGCCCCGCCAAAGCCCGAGCTGCGCCCACCGAGGAGCCCAACGCCCCACCCGAGCCACTCGAGCCACCCGTGAAATGCCAGGCGATCAGGGCGCAAACCACGCCGCCAACAGGCTCCGTACCTGATCCAGGACCTGGGAGGCACCGAAGTGCCATGCAAGGTGGCGCGAGCGCCCCGTGACCGGTTCGGAGAGCTATCTCACGATCGCCTCCCTCGCAGGAACACCTGCTTGCCGAGCTCTGAGACGCAGGCGGTGGTCTTACTGCGCTGCCTCGATCATGGCGAGGACCTCTGCCGTGGGGCGCACGTCACCGAAGGAGCGGTAGATCGTGGCGAGCGTGGCGTTGTGGTCCTGATCGCGACCTGTCGCGTTGGCGTCGGCCACCATGACCACCCGGTACCCAAGCGTGGATGCGTCGCGGGCCGAGGACTCACAGCACACCTGGGTGACCGTGCCGGTGATCAGGACGGTGTCGATGCGGTGCTCTTCGAGGATGTCCGGGAGCGAGCAGCGGCCCGGGAAGAAGGCGCTCGGTACGCCCTTCTCCACGAAGACGTCGCCGGGGCGGGTGGCGAGGCCACGGCCACAGCCGGCCAGGCAGCGGCCCGTTACCGCCGGAGTTACGGAACATCTCGGCCGCCTCGGGGCCGTGGAACTCGTCGCTGACCGGGGTGCGTTCGGTGCGCGCGGGCAGCACCCAGGCGACCGTCCCGCCGGCCGCACGCAGCCGGTCGGCGAGCCGCTGGATGTTCGGGACGATGCCACGCGCGTGTGGGTTGGCGTCGACGAAGAACGGCACCATGTCGACGACGACCAGCGCAGTGCGGGCGGGTGTGAGGTGGGGATAGGCGAAGCGGCGGCCGCGCCGTTGCTCCTGGCGCCGGTACTCCCGCTCTTCGATGCGCCACGCGTGTAAGCGGGGCTCGGTCTCCTGCACGGTGGGTGTCCTTGTCAGTCGGGGTCGGGGCTCAGCTTGCGGTTGTTGCCAGACCGACCGATGTCCAGTTCCACCAGGGAGCTGAGGGTGGTACCGCTGTTCCAGAAGCCGAGCAGGTCGACATCGATCAGGCACAGATCGTGCCGCGCGGCGAACTCCCGGGCCGGACGGGTGAAGACGCACGACGCCACGAACACCGGCACATCGGCGCTGTGTTCGGCGCGGGCGGTGCCGTTGAACGTCTGGATGTCGCGGCTGCCGACCGAGCGGTGCTTGGCGAAGCGTTTGCACTGCACGACGATTTTCCTGCCGTCCGGCAGGTAGCCGATCACGTCGGCCCCGAGGTCGCCCGAGCCACCCACGCGCTCCACCTTGGTACAGCGGTCGCGGCGGCACAGCTCGGCGATGTACTCCTCGAAGGCGCGGTCGTCCATCGCCCACACCGCAGCCAGGGAGCGGCGGGCTTGGAGCTGTGCGTCCTCGGCCAGTCGCCTCTTCTCGGCCCGGGCCTCGCGTCGTCCGGCGCGCACGAGCCCCGCGACGACGACTGCGACCGCGACCGCGGCCAACGCCGCCAACAGCACCGCCCCCATACCAGCTTCCCTCCTTGTGGCTGCGCCGCCTGGTCTCTCCCCATTCCGAGGCATGTCTATCCGCTGGATGCGGAGCGGTGGTGGCTGCGGGAGGGGGTGCGGTGCCGTACGGCCTCTGTCATGCGGAGGCGGCGGCTGGAGGGAGTCCGGCCGTCTCTATGGCCGACAGCGGGTGTTGGATGCCGCTGGGGGAGGGGGACGATGGCTGTCTCGATTGCTTCTTGGTCGAAGTGTGAGTGCTGACCGAAGGCGCGGGCGCGGGAATGGGTCGTCGCACCAGCCGCACGACTCCCACGGGCCTGTTCTCGACATGGACCCACGATGCCAACAACCAGCCGATCAGCCTCACCAACCCGTTCGGTCAGCTGCCTTTCGCCTACGACGCGGGCGGCCGGGAGACCTCCCGCCGCTGCGGCAGCGGGTAGTGCAGACACACTCCTGGGACGCCTGGAACCGGCTGGCCACCCAGGCCTCGTCGTCGCTACTCCGCCGGAGGCTCTCTCGACGCCACCAACCTCACCCGCCCCTTCCGTCGGTTCCTCCAGCGCGCGCAGCTCCGCCTGATCCGCTTCCACGACCGCCGCTTCCCCACCGGCGACGACCCCAACGCCCCACCCGCCACAGCCGTCGTCCGCTGACGTTGCCCTCACCGTTGTCGTCCAAAACCGCAGAATCCCTCCCCCCGCTGGAACGAAATCCAGCGGGGATTCTCGCGAGCTCAATTAACCATTAGGCTCCGGCAATCCGAGCCCATCGCGATGGGCCCTCGCAAGAGCAGCCTCTTCGATGCCGATTTTCCCTTCATTGGCAACGCGAAGGAGGGCATATCTCATGGAGGCATAGTCAACGTGCGGCGGCACATCGATTGCCCACAAGCTCCCTGTCGTATCAATCTCCCAGGAACACTCAAAGCTGCGAAGCATGGTGTCAACCATGTCCCTCGCGTCGTCATCCTTGACAATGATGCGAACCGTTGAATGCCCGGCCTCTGACACGAACTCCTCGAACACGAATTCTCTGCGCTCGTGATCAGCTCTGACTCGCACAATGTCTCCGAAGGAGATCCCCTTCACGTAGAAGGGAGTATTCCGAATCTGGACCTCCATCTGTACGGAGGTTTTCCCAGTCCAAAGCCGCTCCGTAGAGGCCTGGGCCCAATCGGCAGTATCGTCGGGGAGGTCGAAGGCGACCTTGTACAGCTTCTCAGGCTTACCGGCCGGCACCGACTCACCGCCGCTAAGGCCCGAGGAAGTCTCTGAGCTCATCATCCCAATCTTCCATGGTTTTCGTGGACTTATCTCTGTTGCACCGACGGCAGGCAACTGCGCCGTTGTGGGCGCCACCATGCCCACCACTGGCCCTCGGCTCTACGTGATCGATCTGGGCATCGTCGGGCCTCCCTTTGATGGCGTTTCCATTGGCATCTCGCGATGCGCGACGTTCCACCGTCTGTCCACAGTAGTCACACTGGTACTCGCCGCCATTTTTAGCGGAGTTGGCGTCGTAAACCTTCTGTCTCTCAGCATCAGTGAAATCCAAACCAGCTCTGTTGCAGTTGTGTACGAGTACTGGTGTGGCTCCTGCCAGTACATAGTACGTGTGGGTGCCTGCGAGGGTCAGATCGTGTGTCTGCTGCTTCTTGTGGAAGTGTCGGACTGCGATGATCTCGGCGATTGTGCCCTGGGGCGTGCGGAGTTGGGTTCCTGGGCGAAGGTCGCCGGCATTGATCCATTTCTTCTTGTCGGCGGACCAGAAGGGGTGGGTGTCGGTGGCGATGATGCTGGAGTCGCCGGTGGGGGTTTTGACTGTGAGGTCGGTGAAGTGTTTGTCGTCCTTGGTGACGATGGTGGCGACGACGGGGCGGGTGGTGGTCTTGCCGGTGGCAGGGTCGGTGGCTATGACCTGGTCGCCGGTCTTGACGTCTTCGATTTTCTTCTTTTGGCCGTCGGCGAGGGCAACTTCGGTGGCGGGTAGGAAGCTGTGGCACGGTCCGCCGCGACCTCCGCGGAGACCCATGCGAGCGCCGGGTCCCTCACCGCCGCCCATGAGCGCGCCTGCGGCCATGGAGTTGGCCATCAGCTCCAAGAGGCCCTGGGGGCAGTGGTCCTCCATTTCGGCGCAGGTGCTCAGCCTCAGCCCGTCCATTGCTGTCCTGCCGGAGAAGCCCGGACTGAACTTCGTGACCGCCCAGGCCTTCGATACGGCCGGCAACGGCAGCGAGATCCGCACTTATCAGTTCCTGGTCAAGGCCGGGCAGCCCGAGCGCGCCACCTGGCAGTTCGACGAGGGGGCCGACGCCACCGAGGCGAAGGGTTCGGCTGTACCGCGTCGCCGCCGACGGCGGAGGCATGGTTGCCCTGGTGACGCTGGCAGAGATACGCGAGCGGGCCGGGGACCGGGAGGAAGCCGAGCGGCTCGCCCACGCTACCGCCGACAGCGGCAGCACTTCGGCGCTGAAGTTCCTGGCGCTGGCGCGGTTGAGAGAGGAGGCCTGGGGCGCCGGGAGGAAGCCGAACGGCTGTACCGCGCCGCAGCCGACAGGGGAGACACCGACGCTCTGCTGCAGTTGGTGCGGTGGCGGGAGGAGAGTGGGAACTGGGAGGAAGCCGAACGGCTCGCCCGCGCCGCCGCCGCCGCCGACGGCGGAGACCCTTCCGCCCTGCTGTCACTGGCGCGGACGCGGGAGGCGTCCGAGGACAGGGAGGAAGCCGAACGGCTGTACCGCGCCGCCGCCGACAGCGGAGACACCTCGGCCATGGTGTATCTGGGCCAGATGCGGGAGAAGGCCGGGGATCGGGAAGAAGCCGAACGGCTGTACCGCGCCGCCGCCGACAGCGGTAACACCTCCACTGTGCTGTCTCTGGTCCGGCTACGAGAGGAGACGGGGGACCGGGAGGAAGCCGAGCGGCTCGCCCGCGCTGCCGCCCACGACGGAAACACCTCGGCCCTGGTGCTTCTGGCCCTGATACGGAAGGTCGGGAACCGGGAGGAGGCTGAACGACTCGCCCGCGCCGCCGCCGACAGCGGGGACCTCAACGGCGTGATGGAACTTGCGCAGATGCGAGAGGCGGCAGGGGACCTGAAGGAAGCCGAACGGCTGTACTGCACTATCGCTGACAGCGGATACAGCCTCGCCCTTGAGTATCTGGCTAAGCTACGGCCAGCGGTCGCGGAGGAATACGAGCGCTACGGCCTGGAGGACAAGGGAACGTTGGCCAAGCCGTGGGCATGGCCCGATCCGCACGTCACTGCCAAGCGAGAACCCAGTACCGGGTGCAAGGCACCTTGGCCGGAGCCGTCGCCGTAGCCGCGGTCGGCGAACAGCGAATCCGGTCTGCACATCATTGCCGCACTCGTTCTCGTATATACCCAGCCCCGACCGATGAGATAGACCTGCAGACCTGTCCTGAACTGGCCCAGGCCGCGGCCGTCATCCCGCTGGGCAGCAAGACCCTGTACTTGGACCTTTCGGGCGTGGCCTCATGGACTCCAGCGGCCTGAACCTACTGGTGCTGCTGCGCCGCCGCCTGCACGCCGAAGGCGGCCGCCTCGCCGTCACCGGGCTGCAACCCCAGCCCGCCCGTTTGCTGCAGATCACGGCCGCTACGAACTCTTCACCGACGATGCCACGGCCTCGGCGAGGCCCTGACCGCCTGACTGGCCCGAAGCAGCAGGTGATCCGACACCGATCGCTCCTGCAAAAGGCCCTTCGCCGCCGCGGCGGCGAAGGGCGACAAGGGGCTGCTGGTCCCAACCCTGCTCGGAGCGAGTGGCCAGCGTGGCACCGCCCACACCACCCTGACCGACTGCAGCGTGGGTCAGGTGGGTGTCGGCAGGGGCTCCGCCTGGGTCGTTGGCCAGCTAGATGTGCGACTGACGGACGCCTATGACAGTGGGTCTTGGGCTTTCTGGCGTAGGCGTTCGTAGGGAGTCTGGCCGGTGAGGGCTCCGTGGGGGCGATGGTAGTTGTAGTAGTCCTCCCACTCCTGCAGCTTGATGTTGAAGAGGTTGACGTCGTCGATGACCTGTCCCTCCAACAGGCGATAGAACTCCTCGGAGTCGATGCGGTGGGATCGTTCGACTTTGCCGTTCAGCCGTGGGGTACGCGGCTTGATGCGGATGTGGCCGATGCCCTTGTCGAGCAGGTGCCAGTGGAAGGACTGGCCGAATTCCTGACCGTTGTCGGTCTGGACCTGCTCGATGGCGAAGGGGAGCTTGGCCAGCACGTAGTCGATGAACTGGACGGCGGTCTTCTGGTCGTTGCGGGGGTAGGCGCGCAGGATGCGCAGCCTGGTGCAGTCGTCGATCGCGGTGTACTGGTAGTAGCGCTTCTTGCGGCCGCTTTGGCCGAGCGGCTCGATGAACTTGACGTCGACCTGCAGCTGGTGGCCGGGGCGCTGCTTCTCGTAGCGCTTCCAGCGGGTGGTGTGGCGCTTGTAGCGCTGCGAGGCCGGCAGCCGGTTCAGCCCGACCTTTTTCAGTATCCGCCAGACGCCGGAGGTGCTGATGGCCACGTCGTGGTAGCGCTGCAGGTACATGGCGATCTTGACTGGTCCGAAGTGGTACTGACGACGCAGCCACAAGATTTTCTCCACGACGTCGGCCCCGTGGCGGTGGGCATGTGGTGCGGGGCGCTGGAGCGGTCCTTAAGCCCTTCCAGGCCTTCGGCCTCGTACCGCCGCTGCCACCGGTAGTAGCACTGACGGCTGATCCCGTAATAGCGGCAAGTCGCCGCCACACTGCCGCTGACTTCCTCAACGTGCCGCAGCACCGCCAGCCGATGCCGAGCACGCCGTTGCAGTTCCCGTTCGGTCATGCAGGTCTCCTAGGAATCAGAGACCCATCTGTCAACAACCTCCGTCAGTTTTAGAGCTAGATCGCTGCGGTGATGCGCTTGCCCACCGGCCCCCGGTGGACGGCGAAGCTCTGGCAGATGGCCATCACGATCTCCAGGCCGTGTTGTTCGGGTCGGCCGCCAGGACCGACGGCAGTGTGGTGCTGCTGTCCCACACGATGACCTCGACGTGCCCTCGTCGAGCCAGCCGCGGCACAGAGCCGCCTGAGGAAAGTGCCAGCCGTTTCGCGCTCCTGCGGCTCCGACGGAAGCGGTGGCCTCCTCGATGCAGTCCGTGCAGTATGACCAACTGCCGTCCTCGAAAGGACCACGGCCGATCCCCTCGGGGTCGACACGCACAACTTGACAGGGAAGCGCAGCGCGTGGCGGGCGCGGTAGGTCTCGGGCATGCCGGTGACGGCCACGCGCTCGGTCCCGTAGCGTTCGAAGATCTTGTCGTAGACCTTCAGCCGGCGCGCGGATTCGACATCGATGTCGATGTCTGGCTGCGAGGTGCGTCGAAGGGACATGAAGCGCTCGAAGAGGAGGTGGTGATCAAGAGGGTTCGCTGTCGCTATGAAGAGGCTGTGGTTGACCATGGAGCCGGCGCCCGAGCCGCGGGCGGCGACGCGGATGCCCATGGCCCGCACATCGGCGACGACCTGGGCGACGGCGAGGGTAGGGCTCGAAGCACAGCTTGCCGATCACGTCGAGGCAGTTCCGTCCACTGCTTCACGCCCTGGTCGACCAGGACCGCCGGATCGGCCCAGACCGGAGCCCCGGCGCCGCCCGTCTCGGCCACGCACGCATTCAGGAAGGCGCGGAACGAGATGCCCTCCAGATGGGCGACGTTGAAACCACCGTGCTCCGAGCCGGCGGCCTGGTCGAGGGCGAACCGGGCCACGTCGCGCACGTCGACCGGCTGGATGCGCTGTTAGGCGGGGGCCGGGGCGCGGATGCGCCCGCCCCGCTCGGCCCGCTCCAGCCACCAGGGCAGCCGGCCCACGTACTCACCGGGACCGAGGATGACGCCCGGGCGAAGGAACACCGCGGCTTCGCCGAAGGCTTGGGCCAGGGCACGCTCACCGCCGGCCTTCTGAAATCCGTAGTGGGTGGGCGAGCCGTCGGCGCCGGTGTATCCATACGATTCGTCGGCGTCCGCAGGGCACTGGAGGAGCGACGAGTCGTCACCAAGCCGCTGGTGAGGCCAACCCTCGTACACGGACAGGGTGGAGATGTGTACCCAGCGGTGCGGGGGTGCACGACCGGACGCAGGGCAGTCGCGGCGGCCAGAACGTCCTGAGGTGAGAGATCGGAGCTTGAGGTGTCGATCGCCGCATCCCAAGTACCGTGCTGGGCAAGGAGCTCCAGGTCGGAGTGGCTCGTGCGGTCGCCGTGCACGGCTTCCACGCCTGCCGCGTCTCGGCCCGAGAGCCCTCGGTTGAAGGTGGTCACCTCCCCCCTCGACAGTGCGCCCTCCACGATGGGCTTCCCCAGGAACCAGTCCCGCCCATGACCAGAATCCCCATGGGGTGATCCTGCCGTGCAGCCAGGGGGCAAGGAAGCGCCCTCGGCTGCACGACATGCAGAGCCCCGCACCAGAGGTGCCGGCGTACCACTCCCGCCCCTGCTGATACGAGGCTGGCAGATGCGCCGGGGCACCCTTACGGCACACTCAGATCCGACGACGAAGCCGGCTGCTCCCTCTGCCGCTCGCTCCGACGAAGCGGTCATCGATCGGGTATGCCTGCACATTCAGGCATACCGCGAACATCTGGTCCAGGGGTGGACCTTTTCTTCTACTGCCCTGCATCACCTTGACGGTGGAGGTCCGGCAGCAATTGCGTCTTCAGCCGCTTCGGACTCCGCGTCGTCCCTGAATCGATCGATGACGAGTACCGCCACGTCGTCTGTCAGCTGCCCCCGGGTGTGGCGGACCAACGCCTGATGCAGCCACTCCAGGAAGTCCGGGGGCGTACAGGCAGGAGCTGCTTCCAGCGCTTCGGGGAGAGGGAAGAAGTCGTTGTCGATGTTGCGTGCTTCGACCACTCCATCGGTATACAGCAGGAGGCGGTCACCCGGTGCGAAGACATAGCTGTCCGGCCCAGCGGTAGAGCCGTTCATGATGTCTTCAAGGCCCAGGGGCGGCCGTGGTGAGGCAGGGTGCAGCGCTTCGATCTTGCCCTGGCGCAGCACCAGCGGAGGAGGGTGCCCGCAATTGACCACCTGGAGCACTGATCCGTGCACCACCTGAGCCGCCAGCGCGGTGACGAAGTCCTCCCCTATGTCTGCCTCCTCTTCTTGGCCGAGCGCGGTCGGCACGGCGCAGTCCCGATTAAGCGCTGCGGAGCAGTGGTTCATCACCTCCACCAGGTCGTTCTCGTAGTGCACTGCTTCCCGGAATGCGCCCAAAACGGCTGCTGCCGAGCGCACGGCTGGCAGCCCCTTGCCTCGGACATCCCCCACGATCATCCGGACCCCGTACCGCGTGGAAACGGCCTCGTACAAGTCGCCGCCGATCTGTGCCCCCGCCTCGGCGGCCAGGTACATGCTGGCGACTTGCACTTGGTCCAGACGGGCCGATACGGGACGGAGCAGGGCTCGTTGTGCTGCTGCGGCAATGCGATGGATCCGGTCGAGTTCGCTCTGCCTGCGCGTGCGCACAGCGTTACTGGTCATGACACTGGCGGCGGACACCACGACCAGAGCCAGGAGGTTGCTGTAGATCTGCTGGTCACCCCAGGCCTGGTGCAGGGTCGTGGTCGTCACGCTCACGATCAGAGCCCCACCGGCTGCCGCGAGCGTGCCCTTCGGGCCCATCGTCAGGGACGCCAGTGCCGGCATGGCGATGAGGAGAGGGCCGGTGTACACGACGTGCGCGGGCGAGAGCTCGATGCCAAGCCCGAGCAGTACGATCAGGAAAGGTACGCACTGTGCGAGTCTGAAGAGAAACCGACTGTGACCGCCCACTGCTGAGAGAGGTGTCCTCGGGCGGAAGAGTGTCCGCATGGATACAGCCTCCCTCGGCGAGGTCGAGGCTTCCACTCAATCGTCCGCGGGCTGCCACGCCGGGACCCTCGGATCTTTTGTGGCCGTCCCTCGCTGGCGAATCTGCCGAGCGCCGGACGGCCTACGAGAGCGGGTGGCAGAGGCTGAGGCACTCTGTCGATGTGGTGGGCCGCTGACCACGGATGTTGCACACAAGCCCGTGCCGGCACATGCCGCTGCTGTCGCGCCCCTGGCGTTGTCGAGGTTCCCGTGGAAGGCGTCCCCGCCAGTCCCCAGATCCGCGAGTTCGCTGCCACTTCGTGGCCGGCCCCGACCGTCGACCGCGACTGGCTGAAGCTGTCCCCGTTTGCTGGCGCTCCGCCGACCTGGGGCAAACGGCTCGCTCACCGTGACGGCCTGAGGGGCTTGGCACCACCCGTCGGTCGGGGTATCTGCTGGGCCCAGGACCGACGGGCCGCCCACCTTCGCATGGATGGTGTCGTGAGACAGGCCAAGTGTGCCCCACAAAGACTCGCTGCGCCGCCGACTGCTGGTCGGTCCCTGTGGATCGGTCAGGTCCTCAGGGCCGTTCGCCCGATCGGCATAGCCGAGCAGCGCACGTCAGAACCGCACCACATCCGGGCCGGCAAGGGCATCGACGGTGACCTGGACGGTCGGCACGGCGGACGGTCCGCCGGGATTCTGAGGGTGGCGTGCCACGGCCGGGATCTGCGGGCGAGTTCGACGTCCCGCTCGCTCAGCCCGTAGAAGTCCTCGGTGAGCGTGATCAGCCGCACGAAAAAAACCACCCGGATTTCTCGACACCAGGGCGGCCCGGGACCGCCCGCCCGCATCTACGAGGCGCCGGAAGAGATACGCAGGCATGCCGCCGGGGTCGCGGAAGCCGGACTCCTCCAGCCGGTGACCGGTTCAGCCGCCGCATGAGCGCGGGCGGTGGCTTATTGCCCATGCCACCACCGTGTCAGGGCGCTCCACCGGAGCTGCCGGTCCGTGTCCGCGGATTCCGGTTGCCTGGCCGGGGATGTCGGTGCCTGAGGGATCGATGACGGCAGAGCCGGGTTCGTGTTCCCTTCGTCGCGTCGAGAAGGGCGGTCGGCGGAGCTGATCGGCGGGAAGCGCACGGGCAGGGCGGCGAGGGCACGGTGGAAGGGTCCCTGCCGCCACTCCAACTGCTCGACGGGGAGGTCCAGTTCGATGTCGGGGAGCCGGTCGAGGAGCTTTTCCAACGCGATCGTGGCGATCAGGCGGGCGGGGCCCTTCGCCGGGCAGGTGTGCGGTCCCGCGCTCCAGGCCAGGTGCGCGCGGTTGCCGGCCCGGTGGTCGCCGGTGAGGGCGGGGTCGGTGTTCGCGGCGGCCAGGCTGATCAGAACGGGCTCGCCCTCGGGGAGGAGGGTTCCGTCGAGCTCGACGTCCTGGATCGGATAGTGAATGGCGTAGTTGGCGATTGGCGGGTCGGTCCACAGCACCTCGTCGATGGCGTCCTCGACGGGCATGCTGCCGCCTGCGAGATCACCGGCGAACCGGTCGTCGCACAGCAGCAGTCGCAGCCCGTTGCAGATCAGGTTCTGCTGGGGCTCGGTGCCCGCGCCCATGAGAACCACGAGTTGGTGCCTCATCTCCTCGTCGGTGAGCCTCGCTGGATGGGCCATGAGCCAGGACGTCACGTCCGGCCCCGGCTGTCTCCGCTTGAGTGCGACCAGCTCGGTGACGCCCTCGGTCAGCACGGCGTTCGCCTTCTCGGAGTCGGCATCGGCGTCGAAGATCCCGGATATGCCCTCGACCAGCTTGTTCCCGGTGCCGTGCGGGCAGCCGAACAGCTGGTTGAAGACCAGCAGGGGCAGGACGGCGCCGTACTCGCCCAGCAGATCCGCCCGCCCCCTGCCTCCGAACCGGTCGATGAGGATGTCGGCGCTGTGTTCCACGTAACCCCGGAGCGCGCCTGGGTCCACGCGGTCGAGGCTGTCGGTGATGGCGCCGCGCAACCGGCTGTGCTCGTTCCCGTCGGTCCACAGGGCGTTCGGTCGGTACATCATCATCGGCACGACCGGGCTGTCCGCCGGCACCGTCCCGTCGGCGAGAGCCCGCCATCGGCGCGGGTCCTTGGAGAAGCGCTCCGGACTGCGCAGCACCTCCAGAGCGCTCTCGTAGCGGGTGACCAGCCAGGCACGTACGCCGGGGGCTATCTCCACGGGAGCGGCGGAGCCGTGGGCGCGCAGTCGGGTGTACGAGGCCATGGGGTCAGCGGCGAACTCCGGGCCGTACAGCCGCTCGACCGCGGGCGCAACGGCGTTCGCCGGGCAGCCGGGAGGAGCTACCGCGCGCGTGGGGCGGGGGGTCGTCATCCGTGCTCCTGAGGGGTGCGGGTCCGGAGGTATTCGACGAGCGAGATCAGTGCTCTGGAGGACGACGCGGCTTCCCGCGCGTCGCAGGTGATCAGGGGAGTTTCGGGGAGCAGGTCGAGCGCCTCGCGGATCTCCGTCTCGGGGTGGACCGGGGCGCCGTCGAACTGGTTGACGGCGACCGCGTACGGCATGCCGTGCTCTTCCAGCAGATCCATGACGTCGAAGGACTGGTCGAGCCTTCGGGTGTCCGTCAGCACCAGTGCGCCGAGCGCTCCTTGCAGCATGTCCCTCCACAGCTGGGTGAAGCGTTTCTGTTCGGGGGCGCCGAAGAGATAGAGCACCAGGGACTCACTGAGTGTGAGGCGGCCGAAGTCCATGGCCACGGTCGTCGTGGTCTTGTCGGGGGTCCCCGTAAGGTCGTCGACGAGTTCGCCGGCCTGTGTCATCGTTTCTTCGGTGCGCAGCGGCCGGATCTCGGAGAGGGTGCCGACGAACGTGGTCTTGCCGACGGCGAAGTGGCCGACGACGAGGATCTTGACCGTGGTCGTGACCGTGTCCGCGACGTAGACCGGGTCAGAAGCGGGAGCGGAGCCCATCCAGTACCTCCTGCAGGAGTCGGGCGTCGGGCAGTTGGGCCTTGGGGACGGGCGGCCGGGCGAGGACGTGGCCGCTGTCGATGAGGTCGCTGAGCAGCACCTTGGTGACGCTCACCGCCAGGCAGAGGTGCCCGGCCACTTCGGCGACCGACAGGGCTCCACCTCGGCACAGTTCCATGACCCGCCGCTTCTCCGGGCTCAGACCGTTGAGGGGACGGTCGTGCACAGCCATCACCAGCGTCGCCATGTCCAGTGTGTTGCGCGTCGGATGGGCGCGGCCCTGCGTGACGACGTACGGCCGTACGAGTCCTCTCTCGCGTCCGGGGCGAGCCGGGGTCATGCCGTACCGGAGCCGTCTGGCGAGCCGGGTGCGTAGTTCAGCCGCGGCGGGCTGGTCAGCTCCTTGCCGAGCCGGTCGACCAGCTTGTGCATGCTGTAGGTGACGGCTTCCATGTCGACTTCCTGCCCCGCTGAGACGGCCAGATAGGCGCCGGCTCCGGCGGCCACCAGGAAGACGTACCCGTCGACGAACTCGACCAGGGTCTGCTGCCACGGGGAGGTCTCCCGTGCGCAGAACTCGGCGGTGCTACGACTGATGGACTGCAGTCCGGACAACGCCGCCGCCTGCCGGTCGGCCTCGTCGCGCTCGATGCCCTGGGAGTGGGCGCGGAGCATGCCGTCCGCGGAAAGCAGGATCGCGTGGCGGGCTTTCGGGACCTTCAGGACCTCGTCGAGCATCCAGCCGAGCTCGTTTGCCGTATGGCCGTTCATTCCTGGGCATTCCCTTCGCTGTCGGGAGAGGCGTCGCGGCCAAAGCGGGTGCCGCGGGCGAACGCGCTCATGCGTGAGGCGGCCTCGGCGGCGGGGCGGACCAGCGCGGGATCGGAGCCGGTCGGCGCCGCGGGATCGCCGGCCGCCTGGTGCTGCGGTGTGCGGCGACGGCGCTTGGGCAGGCCTCCCGCGGTGGTCGACGGCGCCGCCTCCGCTTCGGGGAGGGGTGACGATTCCACGGACGGCCGGGCAGTCGCTTTGCCCGGACCCGGCTGGGCTGCCGCGTCCCCGACCGCTTCGGCCTCGGGCGTCGGGGGGGAGGCGGGTTCCGGAGCGGGCGGCCGCTCAGAACCCTGCGTGGGGATCGGCGGGCCCATGAAACGCACCCGGTTCAGGAGCGCGTTGGGGAGGAAGAGCACGGCCCGCACACCGCCGTACGGGGACTGGGTATTGACCGAGACGCTGAATCCGTACCGGGCGGCGAGCATGCCGATGACGGCGAACCCGAACTGCGGTGGCACGCCGAGCCGGTTGATGTCGATTTCCTCGTGGCCGGACAGGCGCCGCGCGGCTTCCTCGGCCTCTCGTGCGTCCATGCCGACGCCGGCGTCGTCGACGACGATGCTGACGCCGTTGTGGGCGGGCTGAATGCCGACTTCGACAGTGGTGTTGGGTTGGGAGTGCCGCGCCGCGTTGTCCAGCAGCTCGGCGACCGCGAGGACGACGGGCTCGACAGCTCGGCTCGCCACGTCCATGTCGACCCGCGAGTGGACCTGTACGCGTCGGTAGTCCCGGATCCTCGACGTCGCACCGCGTACGACGTCGAGCACCGGTGACGCGGCCCGCTGCCGTCCGATCCAGGAGCCGCAGAGCACGGTGATGGCCTGCGCCCTCCGGCCGAACTGCGCGTTGGCGTGGTCGATCTCCAGGAGGTCCTGGAGCACGTCCGGGTCGTCGTGCCGGTCCTGCATGTCTGAGATCGCCAGCTGCTGCTCATTGGCCAGGGCCTGCAGGGCGCGCATCGCCGCCTTCAGTGCCGCTTTCGCCGACGTGTCCGCCCGGGCCTGTGCGGCCTGCATCACCTCGGTGAACTGCTCGGTGATCCTCTGTAGGTTCCTTCCGTACGTCGCTCCGGCCAGTCCCGGGTCGAGCGGTCCCGGTACGGGCGCGGGCGCGGTACGCGCCGTATCGAGCGATGCCTCGGCCAGAGCGGGCAGCCGAGCCTCTACGAGGTGCCGGACCTCCTCCTCACGGGCGAGCAGGCCGGCATCGCGGCTCGTCAGGTGACGGCGCAGAGTGGCGGTGATTCGGTGCTGGCGTATCAGCAGCGGCAGCGCGGGGAGTGTGACCGCGGTAATGCACCAGGACACCGCCTCCGTTATGTGATGTGTCATCAGGTCCTCATGGCGGTGGGAGTGCGGCAGGCCCGTGGGAGGCGGGACAGGTCGAGGGTTTCGTGGGGTGCGACGGTGAGTGCCGTGCTGCGGCGGTCGATGCCGTCCTGCTCCCCACAAGGCAGCCGCCACGTGCCGACGGCCCGCAGCTCGTGCGGGACGGCCAACAGCGGCGCCGGGCAGTCGCGAGCGCTGCCGCAGCCGGGACAGCAGAACTCATACCTTCCGGTGCTCCTCGTCGATCCAGCCAGTGGCTCGCCCGACTGCCTTGGACCAGTGCTCGTGTTCGCGGTTGCGGGTGTCCGCGTCCACGCGGGGGGTCCATTCGGCGGCGCGGTGCCAGTTGGCGCGCAGTGTGTCGGTGTCCGGCCAGAAGCCGACGGCCAGGCCGGCCGCGTAGGCAGCGCCGAGGCAGGTGGTCTCGGTGACCATCGGGCGCACCACCGGCGCGTCGAGAACATCGGAAATGGTCTGCATCAGCAGGTTGTTGGAGGTCATTCCGCCGTCAACCTTCAGTGCGATCAGGGCGACGCCGGAGTCCTTGTGCATCGCGTCGACGATCTCGCGGGTCTGCCACGCGGTGGCTTCGAGCCCCGCGCGGGCGATATGCCCCTTGGTGACGTAGCGGGTCAAGCCGGTGATCATGCCGCGGGCGTCGGAGCGCCAGTAGGGGGCGAACAGGCCGGAGAAGGCCGGGACGAGGTAGGCGGTGCCCTGGTCGGTTGCGGCGGTGAACGGGCCGGCGGTATTCGCGTCGGTCACGGTGTGTGCTCCTGGAGCGGCTCAATACGGTGCGGGGACTGCGGGTGCTCGATGTCCAGAGGCCGCTCGTACAGGCAGCGCCGATTGTTCGTCGACTCCACCCAGGCATGGCCCATCGGGGCGACGCTGCCCCAACTCGCGTTCCCTGTTCGACAATGTCGACCGGTGGGCGGCAGTTTCGCCCGCCCACGAGAATGACGTCAAGAGGTTGCCGACCGGTAACTTCGACGTGGCAAAGATCTGGAACGGCACCTCCAGAGCTTTCCGTCAGCACGGGACAGCGGGATGGCGCGGACCCTGAGGCTCAGGTCCGTGCGTTCAAACCAACGCCTTGGCCTCGCTGCCACCCGCGGCATCACCGTCTCTGTCACCTCGGGCGACCAGCTGAACGACGACGGAGCCCCGTTGACTTCGCCGGGCCAAGTCTGTTCGTACTGAGCGTCGGCGTCGACATGATCGCCATGAGGCCCGTGCTCTCGTGGAGGAGGGTCGGCTGCCCGTCGCAGCTGGGCCACGCTGATCCATGGGGAATCGGGCATGGCTGGAGGGCGGCCGCAATATCGATAGCGACCAACTCAAGTCTGCCGCTCCCACGTTGCGCCGGGACCGTCCACCTCGACGAGGACGACGAGGGCACCGGCGAATGACGCGGCGTTAGGCGTGTGTCGGGTCGTGAACGACGACCATCGCAGTTCCCGGGGCGGGCGCCCGTCTGGGATGCGGGGCCCGGCGATCTGCGGCTGCGCCGTGTAGGCCTCCGGCTGCGTGCCCGCCGGCGTCATGATGCTCGGCGACAAGTCCCGCAAGCCGCAGAAGGAGGGCTGATCCTTTCAGCTTTCCCTTTGAGGGCACCCGCCGTGACCGAGGGCGCGGTGGGTGCCCTTCGACGCGTTCTTCAGGGCGTGGGTGCGGTGAGATACCGCTGGACCGTGGGCCCGAGCCAGTCCACGATCTCGTCGCGGTCCAGCGCCACGCTCGCCGGGAACCGCAGCACGTAGCGCGTCAGTGCGAGCCCCAGCACGGTCGAGGCGCACAGTGCCGCCCGTGCCGGCGCCTGCTCCGGATCGGGGCCCACCTGGCGGGCCAACGGGATCAACTGCTCGCGCAGCACGCTCTGCATGCGATCGGCGGCGGCCAGGTCGGTGGCTGCGACCCGCATCAGTGCGGTGAGCTCCCCGTTCCCCTCCCACAGGGTGAGGAAGTGGCTCACCAGCGTACGGCCGATCGCCTCGCGCGGTTCGACGGGCAGGTCGGGTAGTCCGGGGTCGATCGCGACGGCAGCTGCGAACAGGCCCGCCTTGCTGTCGTAGTAGCGCATCACCATCGACGGGTCGATCTTCGCGTCGCGCGCGATGGCCCGGATGGTCGCCTTCTCGTAGCCGTCCGCCGCGAACCGCTCGCGGGCCGCGGTGAGGATCGCTGCGCGTGTTGCGTCGGAACGCCGTACGGCCTGCTGGTTCTCCGTGGTGCCGGTCATGCCTACAAATGTAGGCCAACGGCTGTTGACAGTCCAGGATCGCACCCCTACGTTTGCCAACACACGTTGCCAACACGCGTTGACGCCGAGTGGTGCCAAGCGTGTTGTCTAGATCGCGATGTCTCTGAGTGGACAACCGATAGCGAGAGGACGTACCGAAATGGCCAAGCTCCAGAGCCTCGACCCGAGCACGCCGATGTTCGCGCAGTTCCAGGAGAAGACCGGGCCCATCGTCCTGGCCAACACCTTCGTCGTCCCGAAGGAGAGGTACGCGTCGTTCCTGCTTCTCTTCCGGCGGCAGGCCGAGTTCATGAAGGCTCAGCCGGGATTCGTCTCCCTGCAAATGCACAAGGGGACGGCGGACAGTCAACTCCTGATGAACGTCGCGGTCTGGGAGTCGACCGAAGCGCTCGCGACAGCGTTGGGCAGCCCGGAGTTCCAGCGCATGGCGGCCGAGTTCCCCGACGACATCGTGTCGTACCCGCACATCTTCGAGCAGATCGACGTATGACGCGGCAGCTGTAGCCAGGGGAGGCGGCCGGAGAAGCCATGCCCTCCCCTGGGTATCCACCCACCCCCGCCATGTCGCGGGGTCGCCAAGACCGCCAACCAACCCACCACGCGCAGCCCGTCCCTGACATGAAGTCCCCATGACTGTGGAACTGAAGCACGCCATCGCCCCCACCCGTGACCCGCAAGCCTCGGCGCAGTTCCTGGCGGAAGCCCTCGGCCTGACTGTCGATCCGCCGGTGGCGCACTTCACGCCGGTCACGCCGGCCAACAAGGTCAGCCTGGACTACGACCAGATGGACGTCTTTGAGCCGCACCACTACGCGTTCATGGCCGGCGAACGGGAGTTGGACGCCGCACTCGCCCGCCTCCAGCACGGTGGAATCACCCACTACGACGATCCCGCATGCCGAGAGACCGGACAGATCTTTCGCAGTAAGCGCACCGAAGACCGCAGGGGCACCTGGTTCCACGACCCCGACGGACATCCCATGGAGATCCTCCCCCCTGGGCAGCACAGGGTCGTGAGGCCGACGGCGGCCCAGGGGACACGGCTGCGCTGGTGGTGGCGGGATCGAGTTCGTGATCGCGGGCGATGCGGCGATGCGCGATCAGTCACGCCAGTGCCCGTCATCTCGCACGTCAGCGGCCGCCCGGCTACGGCCGCCGCTGAACCCTGACCCGTCCCGGGCTGAACATCGAAGGAGAAGCACCATGTCACTGAAGAACGTCAACACCGTCCTGGCCACTGCCTGCGCCCTGTTCGTCCTCTACCTCGGGCTGTCCTTCATCCTGGCCCCGGAGGTGTCCACTCAAGGCGTTGGCCTACCGAACTGGCCCGCCGGCAACGGCGATGGCTTCCTCATCATGAAGGGCACCCGCGAATTCTCGATGGGCCTGGTCATCGGCATCCTGCTGGTGACGGGCCACCGCCGCGCCCTGGGCTGGGTTCTGCTGATGGAGGCCGTCGCCCCGTTCGGCGACATGATCAACGTCTTGGCCCATCACGGCTCAATCGCCGCCGCGTTCGGCATCCACGGCCAGACCTCTGCGCTGATCGCGACCACCGGCCTGCTGACCCTCCGCGAGACCAGCAAGGCCCATCAGGCCCCTGCCCTGGCGCCCGCCGCGCAGCCCGCCTGACAGCTACAAGCCCCGAAGGGGTGGCCCGGCCGTGGGGACGGGCCACCCTTCCTGGCCTCACCCCACTGCGCTATCAGCAAACCCTCCGTCTAGAACGCGCCGAGCACCTCATCAGCCACGGCGCCACGGTCGATGCCGCCGCCCGTGCGGTCGGCTTCGAGAACCCCCGCATGCTGCGCCGCCTGCGAGCTCGAGAGCACTGACCAGTAGCAGCGCACGCCAAGCGAAATGCAAACCACTCCTAGCGGCAACGGGAAGGCTAAGGAGGCGAGTTCCGCTGCCTCGCGGTGTTCATCCTTCGAACCCGGCGCAGCCCTCGCCGTAGCACGATGTCCGTATGCACTGCGCGACCCCGCTACGGCGTCGAGCCGGCAGTAGGCCGGTTCGACGCACGATGGGCCACGACCGCCGGGTGAGGTCGGGCCGTCCGGCACTCTGCCGGGTCGCCGTGACGCGAACTCCCTCTGCAGTACGGGTACGACCTCCCCGTCGAGGGTGTCGAGCTGCTCCAGCATCGGCAAGCCGCGATGAGGAAGAGGAAGACGGCTCAGCTACCGGTGCAGCAGTGGACGGGACGTCGGCAAGTCGACCAGCCGACTGTCACCGGTTCGCCCCCGGCTCAGTCGGCCTGCCGCGGATTCGTAGCGCTCGACAGCCGGCGGACCCACCGGACTTCGCTGCCACATGCGTTCACATGGCGCGGTCAGGGACGTGATTTCCCATCTCCCTCATGGGAGTGGTTTCGACCGGTCAACGAGCCGCTGCCGGTGATCTTCCGGTTGTCTCTCGGCCAGCAGGCAGGGCACGCATCAGCAGACCATGCGTCGACACGCGCAGAACAGAGGGGCCACTATGACCGACGGGACGGTTCTGTTCGCGGTACACGAGTTGCCGGAGAGCCAAGGCGCCGCCGCCGAGCAACTGCGCAGAATCCGCGACGAGTTGGAGGCCCGAGGTTTCGACGTGCGCTGGGCCACGACAGCTGACGATGCCCAGGCGGTGCTGCGCACCGAGGCAGGCATGGCCGTCGCCGTGGTCGACTGGGACCTTCCCCGGGCCACCGGAGACGGCGGTGAAACAGGCGGCGCCGAGGTACTGCGCCACGCCGCCGGGCGCTTCCAGAATCTCCCCGTCTTCCTGGTCACGGCGGGCGAAGACCTCGAACACCTGCCCCTGTGGGTGGCCGAAACGGTGATCGGCTACATCTGGCCGCTGGAGGACACCGCACCCTTCATCGCCGGCCGCATCGCCAGCGCCGCCCGCGGTTATCAGCACAACCTGCTGCCACCGTTCTTCAAGGCACTGCGCCGCTTCGACCACGCGCACGAGTACTCCTGGCACACCCCTGCCCACTCCGGCGGTGTCGCCTTCCTCAAGTCCCCCGTCGGCCGGGCCTTCCACGACTACTTCGGAGAACGGCTGCTGCGCAGCGACCTGTCGATCTCCGTCGAGGAACTCGGTTCCCTCTTCGAACACACCGGCCCGGTCGGTGCGGCGGAACGCAACGCCGCCCGCGTCTTCGGCGCCGACCGCACCTACTTCGTACTCCACGGTGATTCCACGTGCGACCGGATGGTGGGTCACTTCAGCGTCACCCAGGACGAGATCGCCCTGGTGGACCGCAACTGCCACAAGTCGGTCCTGCACGGCCTGGTCCTCTCCGGAGCCCGGCCGGTCTACCTGGTCCCCACCCGCAACGGCTACGGACTGGCAGGCCCCCTGCCGCCCGCCGAGATCCAGGCACCGTCGGTTGCCTCCCGGACCAGCCGAAACCCCCTCACCCAGGGCGCCGTCTCGCCCGAGGCCCAGTACGCGGTGCTGACGAACTCCACCTACGACGGCCTGTGCTACGACACTCTCCAGGTCGCCCAGGCCCTCGCACCCAGTACCCCCCGGCTCCACTTCGACGAAGCCTGGTTCGCCTACGCCCGCTTCCACCCCTTGTACGCCGGCCGCTACGGCATGGCGGTGGGCCCCGACACCTTCCCCGGCCCCGAACGCCCCACCGTCTTCGCCACCCAATCCACCCACAAGCTGCTGGCCGCCCTGTCACAGAGCGCCATGGTGCACATCAAACCCGCACCCCGGGCGCCGGTGGAGCACGACCGGTTCAACGAGGTGTTCATGATGCACGGCACCACCTCACCGCTGTATCCGATGATCGCCTCCCTCGACGTGGCCACCGCGATGATGGACGGCCCCCAGGGCCGCTGCCTCATCGACGAAGCGGTGACCGAAGCCATCCGCTTCCGCCAGACGGTCGTACGCGTCGCCCGGCGCATCGCCGCCGCCGGCGACCGGCCCGACTGGTTCTTCGGCGTCTGGCAACCCGAGACCGTGACCGACCCGGCCACCGGCGAGCGTCTGCCCTTCGCCGACGCACCGCCCGAACTGCTGCGCACCGAACCGTCCTGCTGGCAACTGGCGCCCGACGCCGACTGGCACGGTTTCACCGGCCTGACCGAGGGCTACTGCCTGCTCGACCCCATCAAGGTCACCCTCACCTGCCCCGGCATCGACGCCACCGGACAGATGTCCCAGTGGGGCATCCCCGCCCGCGTCCTCACCGCCTACCTGGCCACCAGGAACATCGTGGTGGAGAAGACCGACAGCTACACCACGCTCATCCTCTTCTCCATGGGGATCACCAAGGGCAAGTGGGGAACCCTGATGGACGCCCTGATGGACTTCAAAACGCTCTACGACCACAACACGCCTCTGGAGCGGGTGCTGCCCGAGCTGGTCGCCGCCCACCCCCACCGCTACACCGGCCAGACCCTGCGCGAACTGTGCCAGGAGATGCACCACCACCTGCGCGATGCCCGCCTGGTCGAGCTGCTCGACACCGCCTTCCAGGACCTGCCCGAGCCCGTCACCCCGCCCCAGCACTGCTACCAGCGCCTCATTCGCGGCGGCACCGAGCGGGTAAGGCTGGCCGACGCGGCCGACCGGGTGGCCGCCGCCATGGTCACTGTCACCCCGCCGGGCATCCCCGTCCTGATGCCCGGCGAAAACACCGGGGCCCCTGACGGCCCGCTGCTGCGCTACCTGACCGCTCTGGAATCCTTCGACCGGCGCTTCCCCGGCTTTCGCAGCGAGACCCACGGCGTCACCCTCGCCCCGGACACCGGCGACTACCTCATCGAATGCGTCCGCCAGATCCCCGCCCAGCAAACCGGCCGCACAGCCGGAGAACACCGCAAGACACCGACGCCGCACCCGCTCAGCCCCCAACTGCCCCCAGGCTGAAGCCAAGGCATTGGGTACGCCCCGCCCCACCGTAGCCGTGGCCACGAGGGATCGACGGGCCATGATCGTGGCGTACCTCCGCTATGCCTACGGCCACGCCACCGTCCCTTCATGACGCTGTCCGTCGGACCCTTGCGCGATGCGGATTGCAGCGCCTGGTGCGCAGCGAGCGGTACGCCTACGTCCTCACCGAAGCAGGCCGTGAACTGGCCGACGTGTAAGACCAGGCCGCCGGCTCGTCCCGCGCCCACAACTACCCGCCTGCGGCCAACTACCCGTGTGCGGTCGCCGACTTCGTCATGGGCATCCAACGCATCCTCGTCCTGCTGGCCGATCAACCGCGCTTCGGGCCGCTAAGCCTTTTCAGCGTTGATCCTCCAGGGTGAGGATGGCTGCGGTCGTGAGCCCTGGGCTTCTCGGTTGCTGCCTGGTCATCGTCTGGGCAAGTGAGGTCGCCTACTACTCCGTCGAGGTGTGGATCGTCGGGGTGTGCTTCTCGACCCCGTCACCAACCATGTCACGCCAGTGCTTTTCAGCGGAGCGGATGAGGTCGTCGCCGAGGCGTTCGAGGAATCGGCCTGCCAGGGCCAGCCGGGCTCCGGCAGCGGTCTGGGCTCCGAAGACTTCGGCGCCGCGCAGCGCGGTGGCGGCGAGCCGCTGATTGGCGGCGGCGCTGGCCACGACGGTCCGCAAGCCCGCGTTGTCGTCGAGGAAATACCGGTGGCGGCGGGTCCGGTCGTCGCGGCCGCGACGGATCAGATCCTGTCGTTCCAGCAGGCGGACCGCCTGCGAGATGGTCGCGGCGCTGACGTGCAAGTGCTGCGTCATCTCGATGACGGTGCGACTGCCGGTCTCGGAGGCGAACAGGCAGGCCATGACGCGGGCGGCGGTGCGCGGGAGGCCGGTTTCGACGAGTACCGCGGTGAGGTCGGTGACGAACGCAGCCGTTGCGTAGGGGTCGGGGTCGGGGCCGAGGTGCTCGATGGTCCGCTGCGCCGACGCGGGCGGCTGCGGCCTGCGTTGGGCTCGGTGGGTGGTCGCGAGCTGTGCAAGTTCCGCGCGGTAGCGGGCGGGTCTGCCGTTGCGCGCGACCTCGCGGCTGACCGTCGAGGTGGGACGGCCCAGGCGCCGGGCGATGTCGGCGTAATTCAGGCGCTGTGCCAACCCGGCGGCGATCTGCTGCCGGTCGGCTCTGGTCAGCCTGCGTCCAGGCATCGGGTTCCGTTCCTCTGATCGGGGAGTCTCGGCCACAGTGTGCACTGATCGCCGATCGTTGCAACATCCCCTCGTTCGGCGTGCATTGACCCTCACTGTCATTGCAATCACCAGTTACATGGCTGACCAGCACAAACAGCACGGTTCAGAGGAGAGCGCCGTTGACCGGCTTTTCGACTCGTACCTAACGTTCGGCTCGGATCACCGAGCACGGTATGAGGCGATCTCCGGGGAGAAGAGCGAGGTGCCAGCGTGGCCGAGACCGCCGTCGAGCTGCCCCACCGGACGCACCCTGAGCCGTCCATGTGATCCACCTGCCGAACCGACCCGCATCAGCGCCCGGTGAGACGCAACAACAGGTCTCGATCGACTGTCAGGAGCATCCATGCGAGCCAAAGGCATCACCTACGACACCTGCTTCACTCCGGGCGGCAAGAGTTCTCGGCCCGTCTTCGACGCCGGCGCGGTACGACGCGAGATCCGCATGATCGCGGACGACCTGCACTGTGACGCAGTACGGATCACCGGTGACGACCCCGGGCGACTGGCCCTCGCGGCGCGGCACGCCGCCGACGCCGGGCTGAAGGTCTGGTTCAACGTGGGAACAGATCGACTGGACGCCCTTCGACATCGTCAGTGCCGACGCCTACGGCGATGCCAGTGACGCCTTCCGTCAGGGCCTGCGCGAGTATCTCCGGCACGGCAAGCCGATCGGGGCGACCGGATTCGGCAGCTGCACCCACCGAGGTGCCGCCGCCCGCGGAGGCCTCGGCCGGTGGGCCGTCGTCGACCACGATGCGGACCCGCCCCGCCTCGCCGGCGACTGCATCCGCGAGAAAGACGAACCGGAATCAGCGCGGTGCGGTCCCCAAGGCCGGACTCGGAGTAGGCACGCGGAGGGCCCCGAACGAAACCGGGAGGTCGGGGTTCACGTGCGGGGCCGCTCACGGGGTGTGGGCCGTCAGACTCCGATCAGGGTGTACGTACCCGTACCGTCCTGCCTGCCGCTGGAGTACTGGCGTATGAACTCCCCGTCCGCGTACCGGTCGTGGCCCATCATGGAGCCGGTGTACTTGTTCTGCACACCGATCTTGGAGCTGCCGGGTACGTCGCGGTAGATGTAGAACCGCTGGAGGTCGTCCTCCGTGCAGGGGGCCGTCTGCACGACCGCCTGTTCGGTGGCCGCGTTCTCCGCGGCGACGGTCGCGCACCCGCCGTTGCCCCAGTTCCACAGGGACGCCTCAAGGACCCCGTGGTTCTCCGTCACGTTGCACAGGCGCCAGTTGTCCAGGTGGGCGCTGAAGATCGTCGAGGGCCGCAGGCGGACACCGTCGGCCGCCAAGAGCGGCGCGCCCCAGGACAGGGGTTTGTCAGGCACGGCGATCTTGTAGGCGCCGGGCTCGCAGTTGAGCTCGGCCCGCGCGATATGCCTGGTGGCTTTGTGGTGTTCGGCGGACGTGCTGCTGGTGGGAGCCGGGCGTTGCGCGAGGTGGTCCCGCTTCTGCTTCGCCGTCGGCGCCACCGCACCCGCCGGGTGCTTGGCCTTCGCGGTGGCCGAGCCGCAGTCGAGGAGTTCTTGTGCCTTGGCCATGATGCTTCCTGCGGGCACCTTGTCCTGGCAGCGCACCGCGCCTTCCTCAAGGGTGGTGTAGGTGGTGAAGCTGCCGCTGCCGGGCCCCTCGATCCACTTCAACGCCCAGCTGCCGTCGCCCTGTTGGACGCGGTTGCAGTTGAGGCTTCCGTACGTACCGGTGACCTTCTTGGTGCCCTTGTAGACGCCGTAGTAGCCGGGCTGGTTGAAGTTCCACGTGACCGTACTCGACACGCTGCTGGTGGAGGAGTAGTCGACCTGTACGTTCAGGCCCAGCGTCGCGCCGACGGTGCCGAGGGTCTCGACGGCGAAGCTGCCCTGGACGTTGCCGTTGAGGCCGACGGACACCGAGATGGTGGTCTGGGTGCTGGTGGTGACGCTCTGGTAGCCGGTCGTGCCCTGGGTGACGTACCAGCCCTTGAAGTGGGTGATCGTCGGAGACACTTCGCTGGTCTTGATGTACGGGTGGCGTGTACCGAGGTCGGCCGCCGTACACGTGCCGCCGGGCGCGGGTGTCTGCGCCGTGGTGGTGGGTGTCGCGGCAGCCACCGTGGTGGTGGGTGTCGCGGCAGCCGGGGAGACGGCAAGACTCATGGCGGCGACCGCCGCAGCGGTCACCGCCATGAGTGATCTACCGACCCCACTAACAGGTCCTATAGGGCGCATCGTTGCCTATTTCCCCCTCTTCGCATATGTGTCCGCTCGCGGGGTGAATGTAGCGGCCACAGGGCTGGTGGCGTGAGACCGCAACCGGCCACGAACGATCACGGAGGAGCCGATTCCGCCCCTGGCGCAGACCGTTGCCGCGCCGGTTCGATCCTCGGTGAACCCGTACGCCACCGAACAGGGGGACCACCCTTTGAAACGCGCCAGACACCTGCTCGCGGCACTGGCCGCACTCGCCCTGACCGCAGCCCTCCTCGCCCTGCGCACCTCACCGGCCGCCGCCGCACCGTCGACGGCCGGCCGGTCGGCTCCCAAGGGCCACGGCACGTGCACCGCCACCGCCCCCGGCTCCGGGCCCGCACGCCGCGGCGCGGCGTGGACCTGCACCCAACAGGGCCCCCGTCTCCGCCCAGGACCTGGCCCGCATCCGCGCCCACGTCACGGCCGCCCCTCGGGACGGCGCGGGTGCCCTGTGCGCCTCCTCCGAACCGGTGGATGTCGTCTCCTCCCGTCACGCGTACTGCGTGCGGCACAACATCGTGTACGCGCTCGTCAGCCCCGACGGCCAGGTGATCGGCACCGCCGCTCTCACGGTCGTGGCCGCGTCCGAGCCGAGCCCCACAAGTACGCGGTGGCAGGAGAGCATCTCCCTCCTCGCCGGCGCGATGTCACCCACCATTCCCGCGATGAAAGTCTCCCTTCGATCGGACTGCACCCAGTGCATCGCGGGCCCGCCCGCCTGGGGCGGCGGGTACATCGAGCTGTACCAGGGCGAGGAGGACCACACCGGGACGCTGTCCTACGACTCCACCGTCCGGGGCGGCGGCCTCAGTCAGCGCACACAGATCTCCTACCGGTCCGAGGTGGTGAGCACCGGAGCGAACCCCGTCACCAGCCCCCAGAACTGGGCGGGACCCTCACTGCGCTGTGACGGACAGGTCGGCCTGTACCCCGGCTGCATCGTCACGGGCCACCTGGCCCAGGTGACCATTGGCAAGTCCCTCTACGGGGCCGCCGCGGTGGCCTACGAGTGGGCGCAGAACAACCTGACCAACGGCAGGCTCGGCACCGAGAAGAAGCCGCTCACGCGTGACGCCGACGACAAGAGGACGGACAAGAGGCGCTACTACAGCTGCGAGGCTCCCCCGAGGCCCTTCGTGGGGGACCCCAGTGTCCGGGACGATTCCTGTGACGAGTTCCCCTTCGCCAAATCCCGCGAGGGCGGAACGATCGGTTCCATGTGCACGGAGATCATCCCCCGCAACGTGGGCGGTGTGTGGAGCGTAACGGTCGTACGCGACGAGCCGGTGGCACCCTGCATCAGGGCCCATGTCCCCAAGGACGAGAACACGGGCGCGGGGGGACAGCTGGGCCGTGACGTTCAGTCCGAGCGCATCCTCGACGGCGAGGCGTACCAGGTGGTCATTACCCCCTAGATGAGTAAGTCCGAAGTCTTGGTCAGTGGTCAAGATCAGGTACGGCCGCAGGCCCCGGAAGAACCGTGAGTGCGAGGGGCGGTAGGAGTAGGCGGCCCAGCCGGCCAGGTCCGAGCGTTTGGCGGTGGGGCGGGAGCGGTCGCACCCCACCGGGGTGGAGTCCACGATCCACACGTCGTCGTGCCACAGGCGGTCGCCCCGGCCGCCCGCGTTCCTGCCAGAGCGTCATCGACCTTCACGTACAGTGCTGTCGCGGGGGTTTCGAGATCTGTCGTCACAAACGGATCAACGAGACCCTCGCTTCATGCACCCGAGTCGGTCCCGCAGACTCGGACTTACTCATCCAGGTGATCGCTGGGCGGGCCTGATCCCAGCCACAGCCACAGTCATCGCGCGGAAGCCGCACGCGGCCTCACAACCAATCCAGGAACACCGTGTCCGTGCTCAGGCGATCGTTGGGGATGCTGATCGCCGGCCCTCCGGGCGTGGTCGGCACCACCCTGAAATCGGGATCCTCGAACCCCGCCACCTCCCTCTGCCGGCCGTTGGGCAGGTGAACGGAGACGATGAACTTCTTCCCGTCCGCCGACACCACCATCCCCTCCGCGACACGTCCGTCGTGCCGACCGACCACGCCGATCGGGGCACCTGCGGCGCGACCGGTGCGGGCGTTCATGGCCCGAAAGGAGCCGGACGAGGTGCGGCACAGCACCCGATCGTCGCCGATCCAGCCGACGACGCCGACACATCCACTGAGCAGAGTGACGCCGCGGGCCGACGCCCCCGTGAGCGGCCCCGAGGAGTTCCAGGTGTCGAAGACGTTCCCGAAAACCTTCGGCGCGTTCGCCGTGAGCCGGCGGCCGTTCGGTGCGAGGTGGACCATGTTTCCCTGGACGGCCCGCGCGGGCTTACCCGAGACGGTCAAGGGGAGCTTGTGGCCGGTGGCGGGGCCCTCGTCCGACAGACGGTGGTTCCCCTCCACGGACCGCGAACCGGTCCTCTGCTTGCCGCCAGCCGTGTACGTGAACCACACACTGCGCCCGTCGGGTGACATCACCGCGTTCTGCTCGTCGTCACCCGCCACCCCGCCCAGGCGGACGACATCGTCCTGGTTGGCGCCGCTCATCACAAAGCCGACGTGACTGGTGGTCTTGCTTCCAGGATCCCGGAGGACCACCGCCATACGCGTGAATGCCAGGTCGAAGAGGGCACGCGCCCGCGGAGCCGTGTACTCCAAGCTGTCCACGGGATAGGGGGACGGTGCGTCCGGGCTCACCCCGCAGAGGTCCACGAGAGGGCTGTTGACCGCTTTGGCGCCCGGATAGTTCGTGAACGCGGCGTCGCTCGGAATGGGGAACTGCCGCTCCGCACGCGGTTGCCATGTCTCGGGATCCCACGCCTGCACCGAAACGCCGGCATAGCGCGCCCCCATGCTGCACGTGGCGGTGACGACCGTGTCCTTGCGGGTGAACGGGCTGTCCGGAAGGGCGTATCCGCGGTTGCCCAGGTAGGGCGCCGACGGGGCCGACGACCTGGAGTCCGGTTTCTCGTTGCTCGGTTGTGAGCTGCACGCCTGGACGCACAGGAGAGCCAGGACGACGAGGGCCACGGCCTTGCCGGCTAGAGAAGGTCGCACATCGGCTCCTTGGGCTTCTCGTGGCACGCTGTCCAGGGAACGGAGCCGAAGACCCACTGCTGCCGGGGGTTCACGGGGACGGACTCCGTACGCATGCGCAGCGGCTTGCCCTTGCCGTCCCTGAGCTGGACCCACCGCCCCTTCTGGTAGGAGTCGTTGTAGTGGATGCTGATGCCCCACTCGCACGACTGACCCGGTGGCGCGATCGCCTCCGCGCGGATCCCGCCCGAGGGCTGGCCGCCTCCGACCTCGATGTAGTGGGTGCCGAAGTAGGGCTCACCCTGTCCCTGGGTGTCGTCGGTCAGCACCGGTTCGTCGGCACGGGGTGGAATGTGCAGCCGGATTCCCTGGTAGGCGGCTCCGCCCTGCGGTGGATAGGCGACGACCGTCTGCGCGGTGCTCTTCCGGCACGTGACGTCGGTGACTTTCCAGTCGTCGATGATCACGGCGGAGGACCGGGTGCTCAGCACGATCATCTTGAACGTGTCGGAGAGTTCCATGCGTCCGGTCGACGTCTGCCGCTGCGTGTACCGCTTGGGGGCGTGTTCCAGCAAGGGCGCGTACGAGAGCGGATGGCCACCCAGTGCCGTCAGGTAGGAGAAGGCGGTCGCACTGTCCTTGCTGGACGTGAGCTTCCGCGTCTCGTCGGCGGTCAGTTCCCGGTCGAGAACCACGGCCCATTGACGGGGTTCGCTGTTCTCGGGCCGCACGGACACCGTGAAAGGAAGTTGGGAGGCGTCGTACTCCTTGTGGGAATCGTTCTCTCTGGTCACGTTCGGCTTGATCATGACGTAGTCAATCAGCGTGTCACGGAAAACGACCAAGAGGCCGATCGCCATCGTCACCAGCAACAACACCACTTTCCTGCGCCGTGAGGCTCCGGGGGCCAGGCCCATCGCGTCGGCGGCGATCGCCCAGATGCTCTCCCGGGATCCGCCCTCCGTGTCGGCGGAGCTCTGCTGCGGTAACTGCGCGGGAGCGGACGACGGGGCGCCGCCCGAGCCCCCGCTCTGTCCCGTGGGCTCAGCAGGGGCGCCGCCGTCACCGGCCGGCTGCGGCTCCGGTGGCCCGTCCGATGACGCGGTCGTCGTCATGCCCGCCCCTCCACAACGTGATACATCCAGCCTCCCGCTCGACACCTGACATCTGACACCTGGCTACACGATGCTCCTACAGAATCCGGCCGTACGGGGGGCAGACCGTGTCTTGCGGCCCACGAGCCATGCGGCTGTACTGGCACGGCTGGTGCCCTGACCGGAAGGTTCGCCGGCTCCGGCGGATCGTCTCTCCACCTCGGCACAGCGAGGATCTACCAGACCAACCCGAAGTCTTGAGGCACCGCCTGAAACCCGCCGTCCGAGAAGACCCGTTCATCTCGCGACGCCGGCGAGACCCGGGGCAGTTCGTGCGGCCCGCGCTGGCCCGCGCTGGCCCGGGCGGCCTTGCGGAGCTCGGGCTCCACTCGGGCTCCAACGGGTCCGCAGGGCACCGCGCTCGAACCCCACCGGTGAGCCCACAGCGCCCACCACCAGGCGCCCTCCACACGGCCGCCGATCTTGTCTACGGTGGGTGCCGCAATTCGCACCTGAGACACGGAGGGCCCGTGGACGCATTACCGGCCTCTCAGGCCAAGCACCGCAGTCCCATCGGGGACGACGGACATCAGCCCCACCGCCCCGTTCCGGTGCCACCGCCCCCGCCGCCGGCACCGGACCAGAAGTAACCCGCCGTGCGCGCCCCCGCGGCACCTGCCGCCCATGCTCAGCAACTCCTGGCCCAGGTAGAGCAGTTCCTCGGCCATCCCGTACCGCCTGTCCTTGCGCAGGCGCTGCGCACGGTGCCTCGCCACCTGTTCCTCCCGGACCGCATCTGGCGCGGCGACGGGCAAGGTGGCTACGAACTCTGTGACCGCACCGTCGAGCCCGACCGCTGGCTGGAGGCGGCGTACACCGACGTCTCCTTGGTCACCCAGTTCACCGAGGGCCTGCCCACGTCCTCGGCCTCCATGCCGTCGATGGTGCTGCGCACGCTGCTGCTCGCCAGCCTGCACACCCTCCCCAGCCCGCTCAGCGTCGTCGAGATGGGCACAGCGACCGGATTCAACGCTGCCCTGCTGTGCACCCTCCTCGGTGACCAGGCCGTCACCACCATCGAGTCGGATGCGGCGCTCGCCAAGGTGGGGGAGCGAAACCTCCACATGGCGGGCTACACGCCGACGGTGGTCCGCGGCGACGGGGCGGCCGGCTGGCCTGACCGCGCCCCCTACGACCTCATCCTCTCGACGTTCTCGGTCGACCATCTCCCCCCGGCATGGACAGCGCAGACCGCTCAGGGTGGACGCATCCTCACTCCCTGGAACTCGGCATGGTGCTGCTACGGCACCCTGGAGGCGACGACGCGCGACGGCAGCGCACAGGGACGCTTCCACCCCTTCGCGGCCTACATGCCCATGCGCCGCCCACGCCCAACAACCCCGGGCCCCACCACCGCCGACCACTCCACGCAGCACGCGACCACCAAGCTCTCGCCGTGGGCAGTCGCCGGCGGCGATCTGAACACCGAATTCCACATCGGCCTCACCGTCCCAGGCGCCCGCTTCGCCTGGAATGCCAGCGGCTCCCACGCCCCGGTGCGCCTGGAGGTAGCCGACACCACCGGACCCTCCTGGGCCACCATCGACTACGACGGGCACCACGGCGACAGGTTCGCCGTCACCCAGGCCGGCCCACGGCCACTGTGGGAGGAGATCACCGCCGCATACGACCGGTGGTTGAGGCTCGGCCGTCCCAGCGTTGAGCAACATGGCCTGACCGTGGCCCCCGCGGGTGCGCACACCCACTGGGTAGAGGTAGCTGGACGACGGCACACTGTGCGTGTCAGCCGATGAGAGGTGCCAAGCGGAGCCCCCTTTTCGGGCCCCGGCCGAGTGCTGGTGGGCGCGGACAACGGTGGAGTCGACCGACACCAGCCATTCGACGTCCCCCGCCGCGTCCGCCCTCGCCAGCGCGGCCCGCAGCATCCGCTCGAACGTGCCGTCCAAAGCCCACCGGCGGAAGCGAGTGTGCAGCGTCGCCCACGGGCCGTACCGCTCGGGCACATCCCGCCAGGCCACCCCGGTCCGGAACTTCCACACGATCCTGTTGAGCACCGTGCGGTCGTCCAGCCGTTTCCGCCCTCGCAAGGGCTCGGGCAACAGCTGCCGGACAACTCCCACTCCGCGCCCGACGGTTCATGACGACGAATCACCCGACCGTGATCCACTACTCAAGATCATTTGAAGACACTGCCTAGGACGGATTCACGACCAGTCTCACTTCATTGCCGGCTGCGTCCTTGACCACGCACTCCTGGGAGCCGTCCCTCCTCGGCTCTTGCCTCGGCGGGTACCCACTCGCGACCGGGCACGCCCCGAGGGCGTTCCTCTCGTAGGCGTACTCACAGGAGGGCTTCAGGCAGGGCTGGTGGCTCTCGATCATGTGATCAGGAGTATCCGGCTATCAGGGCTGGCTCTCAGCCGCCGCGGCGCACCCGGGCTGCCTTGCGGGCCTCGGCGAGCATACGGGCCTCGCTGGCCTTGCGGGACTTGCCGCCGGTTCTGCGGGAGGCATCCTTGCTGGTGCCCAGGCCACGGAAGGGGACATTGGTGTTCTTGGCCCGGCCTGCGGCGGGCCCACCGTCGAGCGGGGTGCCGGAGGGGGCCTTGGCCCCGGTGATCCGGCTCAGCTCCGCCTCGCCCGAGCGCACCTTGGTGGTCGTCGGCGCGATGCCGGCCTCTCCCAGCAGGCGGCTCATCTCGCTGCGCTGGCCCGGAAGGACCAGCGTGACGACGCGGCCGGACTCACCGGCCCGGGCGGTGCGGCCCGCGCGGTGCACATAGTCCTTGGGATCGGTGGGCGGGTCGACGTTGACCACGAGGTCGAGGTCGTCGACGTGCAGGCCACGGGCCGCGACATTGGTCGCCACCAGGACGGTGATCTGGCCGTCCTTGAACTGCGCGAGGGTCCGGGTGCGCTGCGGCTGGGACTTCCCGCTGTGCAGGGCGGCGGCATGCACCCCGCTGGCCCGCAGGTGCCGGGTGAGCTGGTCGACCGCGTGCTTGGTGTCCAGGAACAGCAGTACGCGGCCGTCGCGGGCGGCGATCTCGGTGGCGACGGCATAACGGTCGGGGCCATGAACGACCAGCACATGGTGGTCCATGGTCGTGACCGCGCCCGCGGACGGGTCGACCGAGTGGACGACGGGATCGTGGAGGTAGCGCCGGACCAGGTGGTCGACGTCGCGGTCCAGGGTGGCGGAGAACAGCATCCGCTGGCCGTCGCGGTGCACCTGGTCGAGCACCTCGGTGACCTGCGGCAGGAAGCCCATGTCGCACATCTGGTCAGCCTCGTCGAGGACGGTGATCCGTACCCGCCCCAGGCGGCAGGCCCCGCGCTCGATGAGGTCGTGCAGGCGGCCGGGGGTGGCGACGACGACCTCGGCCCCGTCGCGCAGCGCAGCGGCCTGCCGGCCGATCGACATGCCGCCGACGACCGCAGCCATCCGCAGTCGGAGCGCGTCGGCGTACGGCGCGAGTGCTTCGGTGACCTGCTGGGCCAGCTCCCGGGTAGGCACCAGGATCAGGGCGAGGGGCTGCTTCGGCTCGGCGCGCCGCCCGGCCGTCCGTGCCAGCAGTGGCAGGCCGAAGGCGAGGGTTTTGCCCGATCCGGTGCGCCCGCGCCCCAGGACGTCGCGTCCCGCGAGGGCGTTGGGCAACGTGGCTGCCTGGATCGGGAAGGGCTCACGCACGCCGAGCTCGGTGAGCGTTCGCAGTACCTCGGCCGGCAATTCCAGGTCAGCGAAGGAGGCGACCGGGGGCACCGTCGGGGGAAGGGTCACGGACTGGTCGAGGTTGCCGTGCGAGGTGGCGAGGTGGTCCGGGTGGTTCATGAAGAGCCTTCCGTATGCGGAACGTTCCGAGGAAGGCCCGGCAGGAAATGAGCAGCCGACGAATAACTGGAACCGGACTGGCGGAATTGCCAGCCGTCACAGCCATCCAAAAGTTTGAGGCTAACACAAAGTGAGAGTACGCCCCGGTCCTGTGGTGCTGATCGCTCCGCCGGCTCCCACCCGGCACCTCGGCGTTGCCACGATCCCCCGCCGCAGCCACCCCCAGGTCAGGACACTGATACAGGCCCTCCAGGGGCAGGCGGCAGCGCTGGCCAAGACCTGATCCACCGAAGTTCGACAGGGGGGCGGGGCGGTGGGGAGTCGGTGGGCGACCCCATCGTGGTCATTCGAGATCGTCGGCGAGGCGAGGCTTCGTCGCGAGCCTCTGGTAGAGGACGGTTCGGGATCGGCGGGTGCGTTGCACGAGCCCTGCGCGGTGGAGGATCTGCAGGTGGTAGGAGACGGTCGCAGGACTGAGGTAAAGACGCTGGGCGAGCTCTCCGGTGGTGCGGGGCTGGGCGAGCTCGGCCAGCACCTTTATGCGTGTCGTGCCGATCAGCTCGTCACCGCGCGAGGGCGGAAGACAGTCGTTCTGCGCAGCCGGATAGACGATCAGTGGTGTGCGGGGAGCCGGCGCGCCCGGGGGCTCGGCGGCACAGAAGACCGCCCGCCCCGCGAAGAGGCTGGGTACGAGGATCGCGGCGTCGGCATCGAGACTCAGACGGTGGGAACTGGCGGCGAGTGAATGGACTTTCAAGGTGCCGTCGTGCCACTCCAGGTTGGGTGCCAACTGGTTGACGGTGTCCGCGATTCCGTGGCGGGCGATCACGGAGGCCCAGGCGGCGACATCGCCTTCCAACCGGGCCCGCATGCTGGGCCAGTGGGGCGCCAGGACGGCACACCAGAACTGCTCCAGCTCCACAGCGATACGCTGCGCCACATACTCCTCGCCCCGGTCCATAGCCGTCAGGAGCAGCTGAGGCGGCCTCTGGCCCACGGTGTGGCCCCATGAGTGGCCGCCGATGGCCGCCGTCAATTCGTAACGGATCCGCTCGCTCGGAGTAGTGGCCACCTGATGCAAGGCACTGTCCAGGTCCACCTGAAATCCCGCGGGCTCTGGCCGCAGGAAGTCGGGAGCGTAACCGCCCGGCCCCCCGCCGGCGACAACAGCCAGGAGCCCTAACTGTCGTTCCGACAGGGCGTCTACCGCCTGCGTCCGCCAGCCCGCGCCGAGCACACGCGGGGACCGGGCGAGGGCGAAGAGCAGATCCTTGGCCGCGTCCAGAGGCGACATGGCGAACCGGACTCTGCCCAAACCATGCGCGCCCAGATTTATCCGGATCATGAACAGCCCCCGTAACGCGATCGTCTTCGAAAAAAATCGAATCATTCGACCGCGGACATGCCATCCGATTCCCTGGATTCCGTGCCCGACGCCACTCGGCGGACCAGGGGCAGCAGCATCCCGGAACCTGACGGACAGCCGGTCGATAGGAGAAGCTACCGTGAAGACCAAGATCAAGTCCGCGCTCACCGCAGCGGTCGTCGCGACCATAGCCTTGGCCGCAAGCACCGGCACCGCGCACGCGAACACCTACCAGCGCAATGTCCAGCTCATCAACCACCACACCGGTCTGTGCCTGCAAGGTGGCGGCGCCAACGTCGCCGTCGGTCTCGGATCCTGCAACGGCAGCTCGAACCAGCGATGGAACGTGCTCTCCTACGACTCCGATGTGAACAACTACTACGCGCGGGTGCAGATCCAGTCCGTAGCGACCGGCCAGTGCATGAGGTGGAACCACTACACGGCGGGGGACGGACAGAGCTGGGACCAGCTGCGGACTGGCTCCTGTGACTACACGAAACCCGATGACCAGTGGAACTTGACCTGGGTCGGCAACACTGCCCCCAACCCCGGCAACAGCTTCCAGTTCTTCAACCCATACGGGGTGAGCAACGATCCCGCCTGTCTCGACGCCGGTCAGGGAAGCCTGATGTTCGGCTACGGCCGCGGCACTGTCACCTGCCCCTGGCACACCGACGACTGGCAGATCTGGAGCATGCAGGGCTGACAGAGGGCGCTCCTGAACGAGGTCGGGGACCGGGCAGCGGCAGGCGGGGCATCCGCGGGTGCCGCAGATGCCCGGGCCACCGCCGTACACGGGCAGGGTGAGGGCCTCCAGCACCGGGGCACCCGCCGCGTCTACCTGATCGACGCCGCCACCCACCGCGCCGGCATCGACGACCCGTACGCCCTCGCTCCCGTCGTCTGCGCCGAACTCCTCCTGGACGGCCTGGACCGCTACGCCGCCGCGCACCACGTCCTGGACCGCATCGCCCTGGAATTTCTCCATGAGTTCGACGTCACCACCGAGCTGCGCGGGATGCTCGGCGACAAAAACGACGCCGCGCTCGACGGGGAGTAGAAGACCGATGTGGGCCCCGTGCCGCTACGGTGATCGGCAGCAGCCTTTGGCCCTCATCGTCACCGATCTCCCGCACCCGCGCCCGTTCGGCCATGCGCAGATCCTGGCAGCGGCCGGGCGGGGGAGGGCGCTGTGGCTTTTTCACTTCGCTCGGTGTTTCCTCAGTTCAGCGAGCCATGCCCGAACCTGTTCGTCGTCGTGCAGGTAATCGCCGTTCTTGCCTGCGGGGAGATCGATTCCGTAGAGCAGGTTCAGCGCCCACCAGGATAGGTCGTCCCGGGCGATCCCGTCCTCCATCACCCGCCTCGCCGCCCAACGGTCGGCGTCATCCCGGGACAGCCGACCCGCGACGAGCTCAACGAAGCGGTCTTCGATCTCGTCAAGAGTGGGCTGACCGCTGGCATCCATGTCCTGACCGTACAGGCAGGGCGAACGTTGCTTGATACGGCCTAGTGATGCACCGCGGTCAGACACAGCGTGGTGTCGCCCTGCCGGCCTCCCCGCTCGGTGTACTCGTCGAATTCCGGTGGGCATTTTCCCTGGGCGGTGGCGCTGAACATGACTTTGTAGTCGGCTTTGGTGTCACTGCAGGCGATGGTGAACATGACCGGGTCCGCGTGGGTTCCGCGGTTCTCCAGACAGTCCCCGGCGCCCGCGTAACGGGCCTCCTGCGCTGGAGGCTTGCCGTCGTCGACCACCGTGTTCAATACCCAAAACCCTGCAGCGACCACGCTCACGATGCCGAGCGCGATGAGCGGCCGGAGCCAAGGACGTCGTGCGGGTCCCGTCGGCGTGAACATCGGGACGCTTGGCTGCGGGAGCGGCGGATGCCCGTATGCAGGCTGCTGACTGTGGAAGGGCGGACCGGCGGCGGGCGGCCCGTAGGGGGCCGGACCGCCGTGATGGCCTGCGGGCGGCCCGTATGAAGCCGGGCCCGGTTGCCGGCCGTAGGGAGTTGGCCCCTGTGGCGGTGGTGAGTACGCAGTCATACGGTCCCCCTGGCGTGATGCTGCCGGCCTGGCACGCCAGGCCGAGTTCGTTCACCAGGCTATGAGGTCCTCTCACCATGCCGCACACCGGGCCACTTCTCGGCCCGCTCGCCGGGGCCCGCGTCTGGTGCGCGGGTCGGCCAGGGGAGGACCTGGAGCGTCGGCCCTTCAGAGGAGGAGCTCGCCGGTGTACCCGAAGACAACGAGTAGAAGGGGTTCGCCTCTGGACCGAGGTGGACATCGGCAAGAAAGAGGGCTTGCCGGATCGACCGCGGCTGACCGAAATGGATGACAGCCGCGGGGCCGGGTCGGTTGGCGGGATGAAGACCATGCCTTCAAGGTCCCCATCTGCCCGGCCCCTTGGAACACGACGCGCTCAGCCCGACCCGGAGTGCGGTGAGAACTGTCCTGTCGCGTTGGGCTTGTCTGTGGATCTTGTGTTGAGCTGCGGGGTTGCCAGGTTCGATGAGAACGCTCGGCCCGGGATTCTCAGTGCATGTGGTTTCTGCGGAATCCACGGCGGGTTCGTGATCACCAGGGGACGACGCCGTCGTCCTCGAAGAAGGAACCGGTCGGGCCGCCGTCGGGGAGGGTGGCGAGCCGGATCGGGGTGGCTGCGCCCTGTGCGGGGGTGCGGGGTCCGTGGAAGTCTGTGAAGTCGGTTGCGACCAGGCCCGGGCAGGCGGCGTTGATGAGGATGTTGGTGCCGGCGAACTGTCGGGCGTACTGCAGGGTGAGGGCGTTGAGGAAGGATTTCGACGGTGCGTAGGCCGCCATGATGGGGCCGATCTCGGTGTCCGGGTCCGCCTGTCGGGTCAGGGAGCCGACGCTGCTGGAGACGTTGACGATGCGTGGGGAGGCGGAGCGCTGCAGCAGTGGCAGCATGGCATTGGTGACCCGGACGACGCCCATGACGTTGGTGTCCACGACGGTGCGGAGCACTTCCAGGTCGAGCGTGGTCGGCTCCTGTAGCCATCCCGGGCCCATTTCGCCCGGGATGCCGGCATTGTTGACCAGGGCGTCCAGGCGTCCGGCCAGTCGTTCGATCAGTTCCGCGGCGGCGGTGACGCTGCGGTCGTCGGTCACGTCCAGTGGCACCCCGAACGCGTCCACGCCGGCGGCGCGCAGTTTGCCGACGGCGGTTTCGCGTCGGGTCGCGTCGCGGGCTCCCACACCGACGCGGTAGCCCAGGCTGCCCAGTCCGGCCGCGATCTCGTAGCCGATGCCCTTGTTCGCGCCGGTCACCAGCGCGGTGGTCGTTTCGCTCATGCCGATGATGTTGGCCCGTGGGCGGGTCGTGCGGCCAACACCGGTACGGTGCCCTGTCATACCCGGCAGGTATCACCGCGTATGCTGCGGCCGTGGACACCCTGGAGACCCGCGAGTTGAGGTACTTCGTGGCTGTGGCCGAGGAGTTGCACTTCGGGCGCGCCGCCGAGCGTCTCGGCATGGCCCAGCCGCCGCTGTCGCGGGCGATCCAGCAGCTCGAACGGCGCCTGGGGGTCTGTCTGCTGGAGCGCAACCGCCGTGGTGTCCGCCTGACCGGTGCCGGGGAGGTGCTGTTGCAGGAGGGCCGGGCGGCTCTCGACGCGGCCGCTGCCGCCGTCCGCCGCACCCGGCGTGCCGGGGGTGCCGACAGTCCCGGCGGCCCCCGCCGGCTGGTCCTCGCGGTGAAGGCCGCCGCGTCCCACGAACTGCTGCGGAAGCTTCTCGACGCCTACGCTGCCGAGCCTGACAGTGCCGAGATCGAGGTACTGCCGTGCGGCATTCGCGAGCAGGAAGAGCTGCTGCGCGACGGACGCGCCGATGTCGCGCTCATGCACACGCCGTGGAACTCCCTCACCGGGTTCGACAGCGAGGCGCTGGCGGCCGAAGGGCAGGTCGCCGTCCTGCCTGCCGGGCACCCCCTCGCCGCCCGCGAGACCTTGTCCCTGGCCGATGTCAGGGACGTCCCCGGTCTGCCGCTCGCCCGCTGGCCCACCCGCGGCACCTACGCACCCGGCCCTGGCCCCGAGATCCACAACCAGACACAACTGGCCCAGCTGATCGCCCTCGGACGCACGGTGGCGGTCGTCCCCGACTCCGCCCGCTCCTGGCTGTGGGCCGAGCACGCGGCCGTTCCCTTGGCCGACGCACCCTCCGTCGTGACCCACATCGCCTGGCCCGCGCACAGCCGCTCCCTCGCCCTGGCCGGCCTGGTCCGCACGGCCGCACGGCTATGGCCAGGCCAGAACGCGAAACAGTGAGAATCCGACGACACGGATGAGATCCGCTGAGAATTCGTCAGCTTCGGTGCGACAGGACAAGAACGGCCAACCTTCCGTGCGCCCACGTCATCGCCGGTGACAACAAGCCTGCCTATGTGACAACTAGCGTGCTTCGGCTCACCCGTTCTTTGTACAGACCCGCTGGTCACGGTGGGGGTCAGAACGACATGTCGATGTAGTCGATGCCGGTGAGGTGGCCCTTCAGGTCCGCGGTGCCCTAGGTGTGCCGTCTCGTGGCATTGGTTCCTCGCTGTCAGGCTTGGCGGGCGTAGGACGTGAGGCGGTCGGCGAGCGCGATGACGAGGTCGCGTAGTTCGTCGGGGCGCTCGATGACGAACGGCCGGTCGAGTGAGGCGAGTATCCGAGGCAACCAGTTGAGCTGCTGCGCCCTTAGCTCGACGCGCAGCCAGTGCTCGGCCGCCGGGTCCTGGCCGGCTGCGGGCTCGTGCTCCTCCAGGCTCGCGACGCTGGCGGGGAGGTGCGCGCGGATCTGCTCAACCGTCCCGTGGATCCGCAAGGTCACCTCATGCCGGTACCGGGCCGTGGCGAATCCTGACAACACGCGCTCTGCCGGACCGGGACCCACGGGCGTTTCGAATGAGCCGGGCAGGGCCCTTGCGGCTGTGATGCGATCGAGTCGGAAGGTTCGGTCCTCGCCGGCCTGGGTGTCCTTGCCCGTCACGTACCAGCGGCCCGCATGGGCGACGATCCCGTACGCGTGCAGTGTGCGTTCGCTGCGCCGTCCGTCGCGGTCGGTGTAGCGGATCGAGACCGGCCGGCGGTGGCGCACCGCATCGGCGATCGTGAGCAGGAGCCCGGCGTCCGGGGGGTCCAACTCGCCGGGCTGATCCGTGAAGGCGAGAGCGTCCAGGAGTGCGTCGAGCCGGCGGGCGAGGTGCTTGGGCAGCACCCGCCGGATCTTCGCCGACGCCGTCTCGTTCGCCGTGCGCTCCGTCGTCGTCAGCCCGGCCCGGCGGCCGGCGACCAGGCCCAGCAGTACGGCCAGCGCCTCGTCGTCGCTGAGCATGAGCGGAGGCAAACGGTACCCGGGGGCGAGCCGGTACCCGCCGTAGCGGCCGCGCACCGATTCCACGGGCACGTCGAGGTCGATCAGCTGGTCCACATACCGCCGCACGGTGCGCCCTTCGACGCCGAGCCGGTCGGCGAGTTCGGCCACCGTCCGGGTGCCGCCCGACTGCAGCAGCTCCAGCAGTGTCAGCACGCGGCCGGTGGGTCGTGGCATGTTCGCAGCCTAACGCCAATACAGGACCGATTCTGTCCACTATTTCTCCTAGCCTGCGGCGTGCACGCCTCCAGCACAGCCAAGGAGATTCCATGGACTTCGTTTCGATCCGCATCATCACCAGCGACGTCGCACGTCTCGTCGAGTTCTACGAGCGAGCCACAGGGACGCAGGCGATATGGGCCACCGAGGACTTCGCCGAAATCAAGACCGCGGGCGCAACCCTCGCGATCGCCAGCACCCGCACCGTCGCGCTGTTCGCCCCGGGCTCCGCCCGCCCGGCGGACAACCACAGCGTGATCACCGAGTTCCTCGTCGACGACGTGGACCGCGTTCACCAGAACCTGACCGGCTTCGTCACCGACTTCGTCAACGGGCCCACCACGATGCCCTGGGGTAACCGGTCGCTGTTGTTCCGCGACCCCGACGGCAACCTCGTCAACTTCTTCACCCCCGTCACCCCGGAGGCCATCGAAAAGTTCGCACGCTGACGCCACGCACAGCCGCTCACCGGGAGCCCCGAGACCCCAGGGCTCCCGGTGAACGCGGCCGCCGAGTCCAGGAGCGCCACCAGCAGGGACATCGGAACGCACCGCCGACCCCCGAAGCACGTCTGCGCTTGTGTCTGCAGGTCGACGTCCGGACGTCCGATCGCACACGACGCTGCGCAAGCAGGAATCTCCCGCCGCTGCCTGGCCAAGCGGCACGCCCGCTAGCTTGTCCACGGTGAGAACGGCCCGATCGATCGTTCCTCCCGGCCCATCGCCAGCCCAACTGCACGAGCGAGGACCTCGCCGATCTGGTAGAGGCGCTGCGACGCCAGACCAAGTACGGGACCGCCAGGCTCGCCGCCGAACTGGAGAGGCTGCACGGCATCACCGTGGCAGCGGCCACCGTGCACCGGGTCCCGGTCCGGCGAGGGCTCGGTCGCCTGCGCCACCTCGATCCGCCCACCGGCGAGCAACTGCGCGAAGTCGTCCGCCACGAGCCGACGGCGTCGGCGGCCTGGTCGACGTCGACGTCAAAAAGCTCGGTCGCATCCCACCGGTGGTGGCGGGCGGATGCACGACCGCGGCACCGAAACCGCACAGGACCTCCCACCGCATCGGTCCCGGCACCGGGAACGTCGGCTGCACGTGCCTGCACACGGCGATCGACGACCACTGTCGGCTCGCCTACACCGAGGCGGTTGCTGTGGTGGCGAGACCTGCGCCGGTACCAGGAGAAGGCTCGCCAGCAGCGGGACCGCGTAGCCAGCGCCCTGGCGGCACCGAAAGGCAGGGCCCTGTCCCCTGATCGGTGGGCCTGAGCTGCCGGGACACCCCCATGCCCCGAGGCGGCCGGACTGATTCGTCCGGGCTTGGTGCTAAGCGGCTGGGTGGACGCCGGCCAATCGTCGACGGGCCCCGGCGTAACGGCCCGAACTGGACCCGGCGCCACGCAGTGACGTGTCGGTTTCAGGTCAGGCTACGACTGCGAGGGCCTCGTGTCGTACCGGGCGAACCTGCCGCGCTGGCCCCAGGGGCACTCGGCCTTGGCGTACTGGAACCGCCAGGCGCTCGTGTGGGTGCTGCCGTCGGAGCACTTCACCCACACCCTCACGTCGACGTTGCCGGAGCACTTGGCGTGCCCGCGGTAGGCGCCGCCGGGGCCGGCGTTGTCGTACCAGCTGATGCAGGCGGCCGCCCTCGTGGGCTGCTGCGCCGCCGCTTCTCCGCTATCGGCGGCTACGGCGACACCCCCGCCGAGACCACCGCTCGCGAGGGCGAGCGAGGCGAAACCGAGGGCGATGCGCTTACGTGTGTTCACGGAGTTCTCCCCTGCTTGTCTGCTTGACGTAGGTCGACCGGAGGGGCGGCGCGGGGTGGAGCACGCCGCCCGGTGTGCACGACCGACCTTGCCCATCGGCTCAACGGGCGTCCACAGCCCCCGTCCTCCGCGAGACAACGTGGGATATCCCTCCCTCTGACCTGCTGAAACGCCGTCACGGTTGATGCGGTGCGGGGACACCTGGATGACCTGGACGGCAAAGCCACGTGTGCGGCATCGGTGGCTGCCTGAGTGTTCTGGAGATATGACGCAGCTTTTCAGGGCTGCAGTACGCCCGAGGGGCCGGACGGATCGTCCGGCCCCTCGTCGTATGCCGAGGGGCTGAGAGGGCGGTGAATGATTCCCGGTTTCTGCCGTTCCGTTGACGCTCGGAGGGGGCTTGTTGGTGTGCGGGGCGGTGGTTGGCCTGGTGTGTTGCTGATTGGTTGAGAGGAGCGGCGAGGGGCGGGCGGGGAGGTCGGGGGCTGTGAGCTGTGTCTTCTGTTCTGAGTGGGGCCGGGCTCGTTGAAGGTTGCGTCAGCGTGAAAAGGCCCGGTGCGCGTTTGTGCTGGTCAAGGCTGTTCTGCCTGCTCGGCGGGTCGGGATTAGCGGCCTTGTGTGGGGCGGTGGTGTGTTTCGGCGAGGTGGTCGAGTTGTACCGCGTCGAGGGTTGTCTTGGTGATGCGTTCGGTGCCGTCGCAGATGGCGGTGATGGCGGCTTGGCGGATGAGCCTTGTGAGGGATCCGATGCGGCCGGCGGTGCGTTGGTGGAGGTAAGCAGCGTGGCGGGGGAGGGTGCCGGGTTTGTGGTGGGTGAGGTCGAGGGCGTTCTCGATGTCGGTGATGACGTCGCGGAAGGGCTGGCGGGTGCCGTGGCGGGCGGGGAGGGGGCCGCAGGTGACGAGGGTGGCGCGGCCTGCGAGCTGGGCGCCGCGCGGCCCGTTCAGCAGGGGTGAGGCTTCGACATCGACGCCGGCGTAAACGAAGGTGGCGGGGATGCGTTCGGTGAGGTCTTTGAGCAGGTCGGCGGCCTGGGCGCCGGTGGTGGTGCGGGGGTTGAGGCGGTGGATCGCGTCGATGAGGACGAGTTGGACGCCAGCTTGGGTCTAGGTGTGGCAGACAGCGTCGGTGATCTGGGTCTGGGGCATGCGGGTGGTTACGGGGATGCCGAGGTAGCGGGCGAATCCGGTGATGAGGGTTTTCGCGGTGGCGCCGGACGGGACGAGGACGTACGCCACGGGTGCCGTGGAGTGGGCTGATCCGGGCTGCGATGTGCCGGTTTGGTGTCAGTAGGTGGGTGTCAGTGACGGCACATCAGAGCTGGGTGTTTTCGATGGTCGGGTGCTGAGGACGGGCGGGGTCACTGTCGTGGGGCGGTTTCTGTAGCGGTGCGGCTGTCGTGGGGGCGGTACATCCCGCTCTGTTCCACTGTCTTGAGAACGGCACTTCTGATCCTTCCGAGGGCTGCGCGGCGGCACAGCGGTCCGTGTCGGTCTTGCGCGGGCGGAAGGGGGCGGGGTGGGGGAGCCGGGCGCGTGGGGTGAGATCACGGCGGGGTTGAGGGTGTCCCGGCCGGTGCTGGTGGCGCGGCTGCTGGAGCTCGAGGTGGCTGGGGCGTTGACGACGGCGCATGTGCGTGCGGGCGCGCAGGTCGGCGGGGTGAGTGTGCGGATGGTGTGGCGCTGGCTGGAGGCGGCGCGAACGGACGGCCGCGTGGAGCGCAGGCCGTGGGCCGCCCCGGAAGACCGCCGACGACGGAACCCGCGCCGCGACAGCGTGTGTCATGCCCATTCGATGCCGAGTTCGCGTAGTGCGTGTAGTTGTTCTTGGGTGAGTTTGTGCCGCCTGGTTTTGGTGTTGGAGATCCATACGCCCAATTGCACGACCGCCGAGGCCTCTCCGTCTCCGCTGTCACCGGGTACGGCGATTTCTTCGCTGTGGCCGCGCGGCACAGGCCGGTGGCCTTCCCGTTCGACCCACTGCGCGAGGGCGGTGAGGCCGCGCTGGAACGCCTGCTGCGCTTTGCTGGTACGCGTTGCTGTCGGGACCGCAGCGGGACGCTCGGCGGGCTTGATGCCCAGTGTGGTCAGCCGTTCCTGCTGCTCTTTCGACAGCTGCGCCCAGGTGCTCGGCTGCTTCTGCCGCTGGAGCCATTTGCCCAGGTCGTCGCCCTCGAACACCACCCCGGGCTCGATAGCCGGCAGTACACCGTCGGCGTCGACCAGGTCGGCGAGGACGCGGTAGTGGCGTTGCCAGTCGAGTGGCCAGGGGCAGTTCCAGTTGGGGTCGATTGCGGTCAGCTGCTCCGCGCGCTTCGCCGCCCGTTCCGTGTCCTTGCCGAGGCCGTCTTTGCGGCGGAGGTTGGCGATGTGTTGCCCGATGGGCATCATCGCCTCGCCTTCGCCCCACACCGCGTCCTGACGCGGCGCAAGGTGCCCGGTGGCTCGGTGGTAGGACCGGAGCGTGGCGAGCTTGCTCTCCCACGCTTCCTCACCGGGTTCCCACACCATGCCGGCTTCGTCGAGCAGCTCCTTGCGGTGGGGATCGAGTTCGCCGGCCCGCAGCGCCCGTCGCTGCTGGTGCACCCACCGCCCCAGCGGAAATGCGTCGGTGGACCCGGCCGCGGCTTCAACGTCGTAGGCGACGGCGTGCAGTCCGGTGATCTCGTTCTCCTCGCGCCAGCGTCGTAGGGCTTGGTATCCCTCCAGCCAGACCAGCGATTCGGGCCGGATGACGCGGCATCGGGTGAGTGCGGCGATGTCGGCGGCGTCGCGGGGCTGGGCGAAGTTGACCACCACCGCGTCGACACGGTCTACCTCCCGCTGTACCTCGCTCACGGCCTCCTCCGACTCCTCGCCCTCTGTCCCCGCGCCGCGGGGAGTCGGCCGGATGTGGAGGCGCCGGTGCTCGGTGCCGCGGGTCAGGGCGCGGGAGGCGAGCTGGTCGACCATGCGTTCCGAGTGGGAGCGCAGGCCCTGGAGGATGTCGACCAGGGGTTGGTAGCTGGCGGAGGCGACCATGTCCTTGGGGTCCTCGCCGGGTTCAAGGAAGATCGGGATGTTGATCCGCGCGGTCTTCACGGTGCCGTCCGGATTCGGGCGCAGGGCCCGGCCGATGTTCTGGACGATGTCGGCCTGGGAGGTGCGGGAGCCGACGATGCAGACTGCTTCCACGCCGCGCAGCCCGGTGATGTCGACTCCGACGCCCAGGGCCCGCACCGAGGCGAGGAATGCCCGGTGGACCCGCTTGCCCGCGGCGTTGATGCCGTTGGCGAACCGGCCGATCACCTCGCGCCGGTGGGCGACGGGGTGGTCGCCGCACAGCCAGTCGGCCCACACACGGTCTGGAGGGACGTGCCGGCCTTCCTCCAGCTCGTACAGCTCGGCGTCGATGGAGGAGGCCGGCAGCTCCTCTGCACGGATCAGGGCCGCCTCGGATGCCTCGGCGGCGTGCAGCTCGGCGGCGGTGGCCGGCATCTGCTCGGCGAACGCCCGGGCTTCTTCCACCCGCTGGTGGAAAGTCATGACGGTGTGGAGGTTCCTGGCCGCGGCATGCTCCAGCAGCGCGGCCTGCAGCAGCGCCAGGCGCCGGCCGCGCAGCGCGTCCTCGGACAGCCCCAGGACCGGGTCCGGGTCGCGGATCTCCAGCACGTCGATCTCGAACCCCGCAAGGATCGAGCGTTCCACCGCCTCCGCCAGCCCGAGGTCGAAAATCCTGGGCCCGTAGGTGCTGGAGTCGGCCTCCATCGAGGCGACCACCAGCTCCTGGCCGTCCCGGCCGCGCTGCGGCCGCGGCGCGGCCAGGATCCGCGGGGTCGCGGTGAGATAGAAGCGGTGTGAAGTTCGGGGAACCTGCCACTGAGATGTCCGGCTACGCATGTCACCGGCGGGAAGCCCTCTATGCGCTGATCAGCGGATGTTTTAACGAGCTGATCACGATGTCAATATCCCGAATTTCAAAGTGACATGAAGCCGTATCGGTCGGTGTCGCCTTCGCCGAACCTCCTTCTGCAGAGTTCTGCCATGGTTCCTCCGTGAGGACAGTCCAGCGTGCGGTGGCGACCAGAGAATCCCAGTGGTGGCCACTGTCTACCTGCTGAGCGTCTCCACCTGCTGCGCGGGGCAAGGTGACATGGCCATGACTGCTTTCTCGGCTATAACTGAGCCGACGGCCCCCCAAAGGCACTGGCGGTTGCCTCGTGGAGTGCCGGTGCGCACCCTCATGCCATGTACAGCAGTTGAAAGCGGGCTCCTTGTCTGTCCACTGATCGTAAAATGGCTGGGTGACGACCGGTTCTGCCTCTCCTTACTCGACTGGTGGTGGCGGTGTCCGGCTGGAACACCGTTACGCGGCGACGCTGCTCGCTGCTGTCCTGACCGAGGATCCGGTCAGCGAGCTTGGTGATGACATCGTTCCCTGTCTCGTGCGGTTGCAGGCGAGTGACATCAGCCCGATTGACGATGTCGTCCTGGAGGGCCGCACGGCCGATGGCCGGGGGCGTCGGGTCTCGATCGGAGTGCGCAGGGATCCTGCACTAACCACGAGCGATACGGCTTCGGTGCCGTTGGTGCGGTCCTTCCTTCGGATCGTGACCGAGCACTGGGAGGAGGCCGCGGCGGGGCGCTGGAGGGTCGCGCTGGCGGTCGGCGTGTCGAGCACCGCCGTGCGCGAGACGGACACGCTGGCACAGATCGCGCAGGCCGTCCCTTCCTCGCAGGAGTTCCGCGAAGCCGTTGCGCGGCCGGCGGCAACGAACCGCAGTGTGCGGCGACGGTTGACGCATCTCGATGCCCTTGTGGCCGCGGCTGCCGATGGCGAGGCCGCGTTCTCGCAGGTCGACGCCAGGGAGCTGACGTGGCGGTGGCTGTCTGCCTTGCGGGTGCGGCAGCTACGGCTGGAAGGCATGGATGAGACCGACCGCACCACAACGGTCTCGGCACTGCGGCGGGCGGTAGCGGACGGCGCCACCGAGACCGCGGACAAGGTGTTCGCGGCGCTGGCCGAGCTGACCGGCGCCTGGGCTTCGTCCGCCGCGCGCGTCGATCAGGCGCTGGTGCGCCGTGCGCTGAGCGGATACCCGTTGAACAGGTCGGCGTCCTACGAGCAGGCATGGTCGCTGCTGGACGGACTGGCCCGCCGTCTGCGTGAGGGGATTCGGGCCGACCTGTGCGCCGGTGAGGTGCGCCTTGAGCTGGAGCGTGACGAGGAACGAACGCGTCTCGCTGACGCCATGACGCACGCAGGCCGGACCGGGACCGCCCTGGTGGTGACGGGAGAACCCGATGTCGGCAAGTCCGCGCTCACTCTCCGCACCGCCGAGCAGCTCGCCGACGAGGGCGCGGCGGTGACCTCGCTCAGCCTGCGCGACCTGCCTTCCTCGGGGACGCAGGTAGAGCACCTCTTGGGACGGCCGATGACGGATGTACTGGCGGCAGGAGAGATCCGCCCCGTGCGGCTGCTTGTCGTCGACGGTGCGGAGGCCGTTCTCGAAGGCCGGCGTGACCTGCTGCGTGAACTTGCTGCGGCTGCCTTCCAGGCCGGGCTCGGAGTGGTTGCCGTCACCCGCACCGATGGGGCGAAGCGGGTCCAGGAGGTGCTGCAGACCGCCACTTCACTGGCAGGCGGCACCGGTGTATCGGCCGAGCATGTCGTGGCCCGGCTCACCCAGGCAGAGCGCCACAAGCTCGTTGAGACCTTCCGATCACTCATCCGGCTCAGCGCTGACTCGCGAGCCGAGTGGCTCGTGGGCCGTCCCGGCCTGGTAGACGTCCTGCTACGAGCCGGCACCGTGACCGAGGCGAGTGACCTGCTGTCCGAGGCCGACGTGTTCGCCGCAGTCTGGAACGGACTCGTCCGCAACAACGAAGAACACCCACCCGACAGTGCCTCGCCCGACGACCGCGAACAGGCCGTCCTAGCGGTGGCACACCGCGTACTCGGCACACCCGCGGGTGCAGCGCCGGGCGGCGGAGCGCGGGCGCAACTGCGCTCCGACGGAATCCTGCGGGCACCGGCCAATCCCGCACTGGCCGCAGGCGACGAATTCGCCACCGACCTGATCCGCGACTTCGCGCTGTGCCGACTCTTCCTCACAGCAGGCTGGCCACCCCTGTACACGGCCGGAGCACCACGATGGACCATCCGCTCGGTCCGGCTCGCCTGCCAGGCCAAACTCCTCGCCGGAGACCGGGCAGCCGCCTGGCAGGCGCTGCGCCACGAGTTCGACCAGCTCAGCCAGACCGAGGGAGAACGGTGGGCAGAACTCCCCATCGAAGCGCTACTGACCCTTGGCGACGCGCAGACGGCCATCGAGCACGTGTGGGACGAACTCGCCGCCGACGACCACCACGGCGTGCAGACCCTCCTGCGCCTTGCGCACCTTCGCTACGTCACGGGAACCTTCGGAGATCCCTTCGCGCTCGCACCGGTGGTTGCGGTCACCTACTGCGGCGACCGAGACCTCGGACAGTACAACCGCTACACCCAGCACGGCATGGGCGAAACCATCCGCAAGCTCGTCCTGGCGTGGCTGCGCGGCATGGCCCGCGACCACCACGGGCCCGATCCGCTGCGCCAGCAAGTGCGTGATCGCATCCTTGCCGCAGACCCGCCACGCTACGACGAGTTCGCGGTCGAAGCACTGGCCATGCTCGGCCCCGACACCGACGATCGCACCGAACAGTGGTTGCGGGACACAGCAACCAGCGACCCTTGTCGGCTGCAGCCGGCGATCGAGTCGTTCGGAGCCGTCATCAGCCTGGCAGAAACCCACCCACGGCTGCTCCCCGACCTCACCGAGGCGTACTACATCGAACACCCCGAGCCGGACGACATGCCCGGCGGACTGCGCGACAACGGCATCCGCGACTTCCGGCACGGGTTCGACTCCGGCTTCGGCCCTCCGTTTGCCGCCTGGTACTACGGCCCCTTCTTCCAACTGCTGAACAAGCTGCCCGCCGACACCCTCGACATGATCAACAGGATGCTCGACCACGCCGCAACCATCCGCGTGCAACCCGCGCGGTACCGGCCTCTCGGCGCCGTCCCCGACGACCGTGGTACCGCCCCGGACGGCATCGACCTCGACATCCCCGGCATCGGAATGCGGCACTACGTCGGAGACGAGCATGTATGGGGCTGGTATCGCGGCTCCACTGTTGGCCCCTACCCGTGCATGAGCGCGCTCCTCGCCGTGGAACGGTTCGCCGATCACCTCGTCGCCCAGCTGAGCATTCCCTCCAAGGTGGTTGTGCAGCTACTGCTGCGGGCCTGCAATAACCTGGCCATGCCGGGGCTCCTCGTCGGCCTGCTCATCCGCCACCGTGACGCTGCCTCGGACCTCCTCGACCCGTGGCTTGCCTCCCCGGACGTGTGGGCGCTGGAGTTCGCCCGTGCCACCGCAGAAGGCCACCTCCACGTGCAGGGAGCCGACTCCGACGACCTGGTCGGCAGAGACCGGCGTCGGCTCACCCCGCGGGACGTCGCCGCAGAGATGACCCTGCGCGCAATGCTTGCGGGCGACCAGCCGCGCCTCGACGCACTCGCCGCCGTCGCAGACCAACTCCTCGCCCACGCACAGGCGGTGGTCGCAGACGACGACGGCGACCAGCTCATCGTCGTCCAGGGGTGGGCGTCGGTCTTCCGCCCCGAGAACTATCCCGCCCGCCGGGCCCCGGATGGCTCGGTCGTGGTGCAGTACCAGCCTCCCATCCCGGTGGCCGAAGCGCTCGCCCCCTCGGCAGCCGACTTCCAGGCAGGAAACGAAGCACTGCGCCTGGAACTGACCTACACCGACCACGACCGCCACCCCGACGGTTGGCCGGCAGACACCCTCCTGGCCGATATCGCGCTCGCCCGGCAGTTCGCCGCTAATCCGCCCGCCAGCGGGCCCCTGAACCCCCAAGATCCTCTGGCGGCGGTCGCAGCAGCAGCTATCGTCAGCCACGCCCGCGCACACCTTGTCGTCCCGGATGACGACCTTCGCTGGGCAGCCGACACCGTCCTGGCCGCCGCCATCGCCCCGCACCTCGACGTCATGAGCGACGAATCCACGACATATCCGATGTCAGCCGACCGCGCGGCCGCCAAAGCCGTTCCCTCCTTGCTGCTTGCACCGTTCGACCACCTTGGCCTCGACGCAACTCGCCTCCAGGAAGCCCTCACTGCCCTGGCCACCAGCCTCTACGACGAGGTCCGTACCACACTCGTCGCTGGCTGCGCACCCGTCTGGAACGCCCCCTGCCCAAGTAGCGACGACACCGGCTGCGCTCGGCACGAGCCCGTGTGGGCCGCCGTCCAAGCGGGCCTCGGCGACTGCCGCCTCGGCCCGTGGAACCAGCAAGCCCAGTGCCGTCAGCCGCAGTTCCTACCACCCCCCTACACCGACACCCTGCGAGCCGTCCCCGCTGATGAACTGCTGGTGAACCGGCTCGCCATGCCCATTGCCTGCACCGCCGCCGCGCGCAGCACCCCCTGCCTGACACCCCGGGCAGCCGCACTGCTGACTGTCCTGCTGGACGCACACCGCAGCGGCTTCGACCACTGGACGACCCAGGGCTACAGCGGATACGACCAAACGCCGCGCGAACTGGTGGCCCGCGTCCTTATCGACCTCACTGCCGAAGGCGAAACGGAGCCGCTCACCGCGCATCTGCAGACCTTCGCCGCCAACGCCAACGCCCTGCACCACCTTCTGCAGGATTTCGCCCTGCTGTTCACCTATGATTCGCAGCTGCGCGCCGAGCTTGCCACCGTGTGGCCGTACGCACTGAAAGTCACGCTCGATGACCTGGATGCAGGCGCTGACCTGTACGCGAACGGCCACTGGGCCGACTACGCCCTCGGTGTTCTCCTGCCGACACCCCAGCTGCGCCCCGCCGACACCAACCCTGACGACACCCTCGAGCGTGCCCGCCGCGACTGGCTCGCCCCCAACGCCCTGAGCGGGCTGGCCGAACGGTGGGTTGCCGTTGCCAACGGTGAGCCCAAAGCCGCAGATGCACTGGCCCAGTATGCCCGCACCACCCCCTACACCTGGCAGTGCACTACAGGGCTCACATGGCTCGAACACATCATCAGTGGCCGCTACGACGCCTTCGCCAACCGTTGCTGGTTCGTCACCCACTGGCTGACTGAGCTGCGCGAGACAGCAACCCCCTCTGCCCTCACGCTGAGCCACTGGCGCCGCATTGTCGATGGTCTCTCTGCAGCCGGCGACAGTCGGGCCGTCGAACTTCAGCGGATCGACGAATAGCGTTGGCCTGGCGTGGTCCCCACTCAGCAAACGAGCCGTTGCCACGGCTGGAGCCTGACTTGCCCACACGGCAATCGCCCATCGTGGGCAGGCCAGCAGTTCGGCACCCTGCTCTGGGCGGCCGCAGTCACCAAGTCGGGTTGCGGCGTGTGCTGAGGGAGATAGGCGGGAAGCATGGACAAGCGGCACTCCCCGTGCTTGTCCGTCGTCCCCCCGGTTGATTAACGACATGAGGCCCGGCGCCCGGCGGGCGGAACGAGCAGGCCCGAGTACGCGAGCACCTGGCTTCGGACCGATTGTCAGTGCCAGCAGTTAGCCTTCACGGTCATGAGTACTGCGCGCCGTCCAGCATCTGAACTCCCCAGTGACCCGGCCCACTTACGGTTGATCTACTCCCATGGACACCCTGCCGTCCCCTACGGGGACGAGGACACGCTCGAGCACTGGCATGTCTCCATTCGTGCCTTCCACGACGAGGAGGAGGAATGCGAAGGCGGTTGCACGGAAGCCTGCGACCAGCTCATCAAGGACGGCAGTGAGGTCGGCTATCTGCAGCTGTGGCGGCTGCGCGACTACACCGGGGTGGACCGATGGATGGTCGCGGACGCCGAGTCGGGTGACCTGGAAAGCATTGCCGCTGTCGTCCTTGACGGCGGTGGGTACTCGGCGGCTTTCGAGGAGGCCATCGAGTGCCCGGTGGGAGATCTGCTCATCCTGGACCGGGTGTTCTTGTCCAAGCCCTGGCGTGGATTCGGCTTGGGCCCGGTGTTCGCGGCCGAAGCCGTCCGTCGGCTGTCTGGCGGATGCTGCGCGGTGGCTGCAGAGCCCGGCATGGCCGAATGGCCTGATAACAGGGAAGAGGTGACCGACGCCTACCGTGCCACGGCGAAAGCGAAGATCGCGGCCCTGTGGGAGTCGATCGGCTTTCACGCCTTCCAGCGCGGCGTGCAGTTGCTGGACACCAGCCTGCAGGAACCCGTCGACCTGCACCGGCAGCGCAGGAACGACCTCGAAGAGCTCGCCGCCGCCTACCAGGCCCACCTCAGCGGCCGGTCCGCCACGCCCACCACCACGCCCCAGCTGGCACCAGACGCGCCCCTCCCGGCCCCGTCCCCTGCGCCGGCCGACGCCCACCACCAGCCTGCTTCAGGGCCGATGGTGGCGGTGGCGGAGAGCGGTGACGGCCTGGCGGCCGTTACGAGTCTGTCCGACCTTCAGCAGGAGTGCGCGATGTCCGGCTGGAGCCGCGGTGACCGCGCGATCGCCCTGAAGGTGGCTGAGCAGTCTGCCAGCGATACCGACCTGCGCCACCTCGCCGCGGAGGTCGAGAGCGTCCACTTCGGCCTACGCGATGCCTGGGCCGCCGCGCTCACCTTCCCCGGCCGCTGCTTCAAGCTGCACCCCTTCCGTCAGGACCCCGCCGCGCTCGGGCCGCTGGCCGACGTGTGGGTGTACGGCTCCAATCTCAACGGCCGCTACCAAGGCCGCTCCCATGCTGTGGGCGGAGACTGCCAGCACTCCCGCCCCCTTACCCCACACACGGAACGGATGACACTGGCCCAACTCATCGAACTGGGCAGCTTCTGGGAGTGGAACGGCTCCGGCTGCGCCTTCTGCCACGGTTGGTCGGGGCAGCGCCTGACGCCTGCCCAACACGCGTATTACCTGAGCGTGGTTGGTGACTATCGTCGCTGACCCGCACGGCACCACGTGTGAGACTGGGTCCGACACACCGTGTGCGGGCTCCAGTCGCGGATGGTCTGCTGTGGTGCATACCCGCCCCCGTACCCCCGCGCCTGATGGGGGTGCCGTCGGCATGCGAGCAGAGGGCTGTGCAGGTTTGCTTGGGGTCAGCGGGAGTAGTCGGCGGGAGTGACGCGGTTGCCAGTGACGAGGCCGACGACGATGGCGCGGTCGATGGTGGCGCCGGTAGGGCGGTGGGCGGTGGTCCAGGCCAGCTCGTCCAGGCGCAGGGTTCCGGTGGACTTGCCGGTGAGGTCGAGTACGAGGAGCTGTCCGAACGGGGCGTTGGTGTTGGTGTATTCCGCGGCTTGCTTCAGGTAGTGGCCCTCCAGATAGGAGGGGGTGTTGTCGGTGGCGTCCTTCTTGATCTCGGTCAGGTAGCGCAGGGAGCCGAAGTGGACCATGACGTCGGCGCGGCCCATGCCGACGTCGACGGTCTCGACCTGGACGATGCTGTGCAGCTGGCCTGACTGGAGCCAGTGGTGGAAGTCGCGCTGCAGGTCGCTTTCCAGGGGTTCGCGTTGCCCTGGCCCGCGCTTGCGCCGGTAGTCGTAGGGTGGAATCGTCTTTCCGTCTGGGCCCTTGGTGCCGGAGCCGAGCAGGTTGGTGCGGGTGAGGTCGATGCGGCTTTTTAGGAACCGCAGGGTCTGGTCAACCAGCGCGGTGAAGGTGTGTCGCACCTGACCGGTGAAGTGGGGGTGTGTGGACAACTGTGCCAGGATCTCGTCCAGAAGGGGGACGATGACCGGGTCGGTGGCCTGCAGTCGTGCTGCGTCTTGGGTGTAGGCGAGTGCCTCGACCTCCGCGAGTGCGGCGTCATCCAGGTGAGCGGCGATGTCGGCAGCTTTCTGCGGGCCCAGGGCCAAGGTGAGGAACGGGGCGAGGCGGAGCAGACGCGTCGTGGCCCCTCCAGGCTCCTCGCTCTCCTCACCGCTCTCAGAGGAACTGCTCGCGCCGGGGGACGTCGTGGCGGTGCGGGCGTCGAGACGCGCGAGTACCGCGGCCGCCGTCGCCGAGTCCAGCCCTCGTGCGGGTTGCTGCTCAGGGTGGGTAGCCGCGTGCCGCAGCGCGGCGAGGAAGCTGTGCTGGCGTAGGAAGCCATCTTCGATGGCCGGTTCGATCAGCGAGGCTAGGCCGGTCAGGTCCTTGTCACCTTGGCCGACAGGCCGCACGGTGCGGGCGATCCGGTAGACACCGAGCACGCAGTCCAGCGCCTGCCAGCAGTCCATCCACACCGGTTCGTCCAACAGGGCGCTTGCAGAGTGTAGTTGGAGTAGCAGGTGGCTCCATGCGGCCTCAGCGGCACGACGTGGTTGCAGCCACGGCGCCTGGTGGGTGCCGTGCAGCCACGCCGACTGCTGCTCGAGTGCGCGTTCCAGGGCGTCGGTCGCGTCGGCAACCTGGACGGTATTGCCGGCGGCGAACCCGAGCAGCGCGTCACATACCGCGGTGTAGGCATCAGCGTCCTGGCGTGCTTCCACCGCGGCTGCGGTGGTCGCAAACAGACGCCGGGCCTGGGCGAGATGACAGGTGACCTGGTTGAGATCACCGCTGGACAAGGCGCTGCGCAGACGGTCGCAGCCCAGCTCGAACCAGGCATCGGCGTCGGCTGCTTCATCCTGGGAAAGTTGCTGCAGCAGATCGCGGATCGTCGCAGCGACGGTCTCCTCACCCGACCAGCAGTCCAGGACGACACCGAGCAGTCTCGGCATGCGTTCGAGGAAGTCGTCCGGGCCGTCCAGGGGAAGTTCGTCTAGTGCTTCCCACACCCGGTAGGGGGTGACCGCTTGCGCAGCGGCCAGCCTCACGGCGCCTTCCAGACGGGCGGCCGCCACCAGTGGGGTTGTGTGCACCGCTGCGGCAAGGTCGTTCAGCAGCGCGCTGTTCAATTGCTTCGCCCAAGCGCCGGCCGCGGTCGGGCTGCCGAGGAGTGTCTGCAGCACGCCGGTCAGGTGCAGGAAGCTGCCTTGAGCGGCGAGGCCTTGAGGGAACGCTGCTGCTGCCGTAGTCCACTGGGCGTCGCGGCGTTCAAAGGCATCCACGATCGCCTCCGCAAGCAGCGGTGCCATCGGTCCGGCGGCAGCAACCCTGGTCTGGTCCGCGACGGCCTCGCAAGACAGGGCGAGGGAGGGAAAGGTGATCGGCGTGCCCTGGGCGGCGAGCGAGCCCAAACGGTCCACCAAGGTCTCGGTCACAACTCTTCTCCCTCCCCACCCAGCGAGGCAGCGGTCACCACAACGGTTCGCCTGCCTTGGTCTGCACGACGCACCGCTTCGGCAGTACTTCTTCCACCAGCTCTGGGTCTGCGGTGGTCAGCACGATCTGCAGCTTGTTCTCTTCGGCAACAACTGTCAGTTCCCGAAGGAGGGTGTGCGCGTCGAGATCCTGGACCTCCTCCGCCTTGGGGCTATCGATTAGCAGCAGTCCTGGGTGGGTGGACACGCCCTGCTCGGCCCCGACACGCAGCAGCGCGATGACGACGGCGATCCGCAAACGCAGCCTTTCCCCAGCGCTCTGCTTGCTGAACCAGTCCTCAGCCATGCCGTCCTTGACGATCTTCAAGCGTCCGGCGCGGTCGATCTCTACGCGCTCCAGCGAGACGATGCCGAACTGGCGCCCCAGCCCGGCGATCTCGCGGTTCAGGGCATCGAAGAGCGCGTCACCGCTGGATCGGCTGTCGTCCTCCAGGATCTTGGCCCCGACTCGGAGCACCCGAACCTCTCGACTTTCCGTAGCGGAGGCAGTCACCGGCTCTGCTTCCGGCATGACGCTCAGCGCGCCCTCCCAGCGCAGTACCTCCTCGCGCGCTTCAACCACGGCAGGCAACAGGGTCGCAGACTCGGCCGCCCGTAACTGTGCGGTTGCAGCGCCCAGTTGCGTGGTGAGGTCGTGCAAGCCCGCCTCCACGGCTTCCAACGCGTCCTTGGCGGCCTCCTCCGCCTCGCTGCTGGCCTCCAGCCGCTCCGCGGCCTCGGCGATGATGTCCTCCGGAGTGTCCTCCTCGCCGGTCTCAACAGGGCGATCGCACACTGCGCAGGCGTGAGCGTGGCGCTCCCGCAGTCGCCGCTCCTCCTCGATGTCCTGGTCGCACCGCGGGCAGGCGGTGGGGTTGAGGCCGTGGAAGAGCCGCCGGGCTACCGCGCTCTCGGACACATCGTTGAACAGCTTTTCGTCACGCTGCCGTTCTCCACGGGCCTGTCGGTATGCGGCCATCAACTCCTCCCACTGGCCTTGCTTGTCGGCGACATCTGTGGCCAACTGCTTGCAACGCCCGGCTAGTTCCGACAGCGAAGCCCCGGGCTGGGCGGCGGCCGTAACCGTCGTCAACCGCTCCTGCGCGGCTTCCAGCTTCGCCTGGACCTGCGTACGCTGCTCGGCCACCGCTCTGGTAAAGGCCTCGGTGGCGGCGCGCTGCTGCTTCTCCTGAGTAGTGCGCAGGTCCTTGGCAGTCTTGACCCGGGCCAGGGCTGCGGTGGCGGGCAGGTCCAGGAACACCTGAAGGAGCCGGCCCGGCAATCCGGCGATCGACTGATCCCCGAGCAGCACCTTGTCCCCGCCCGCTGGCAGGTAGATCGCACCGTAGTACGCAGGCCACCCGTGGGTCTGGGTGGACGTGCCCTTGACGCTGTTGACCAGCGGCTGCAGATCGAGGCGGTCCATCATCAGTGCCTGGACCTGCTCGGTGAAGCTGGAGGCGTGCGAGGCGCGCAACAGCGCCGTGATGCCCTGCTCAGGCAGCGGGACACGCGTGCTCGCCAGCGTGTCCAGCTCAGGGCCCGCCAGCACGACGGCCGAGGCGATGTCACCGGACTCGACGTCCAGGCGGAACCCCATTGGCTGACCAGCGACCACCGCGTCCAGATCCACCTGCTCCAGCCACATCCGCACGCCGTTCTGCAGCTCCCGCGGCGTCCCGCGCAGGCACCACGTCACCAACTCCAATACGCTGGTCTTGCCCCGCAGGTTGGATGCCACCAACGCGGTCACACCCTCGTCGAACCGGATCGTGCTGTCGAACCGACCCGGTGCCACCACACCGGTGCGCACCCCTGCCACCCGTAACCGGCTCAGCCGCAGCGACCGCCGGCGCGCTGGCGTGCTCACCAGTGGCAGCCCGTAGGCGGCGAACACGTCCTGGACATCTTTCACCGAGGTCGCTGCCAACGCCGCGATCCGCGCCTCAATCGACTCCTGCTCGGCCATCACACCGCCCCCGCCGCGGCAGCGGCACGGAACTCGGCCAGCCGCGCCCGGGCCTTGGCACTGACCGAGCCGATCCGCGTCCGGCGCTCGGTCTGTGCGTACTCGCGCTGCAGGTACTGCCTCGCCTTCAACCCGCTTCCCCCCAACCCATCCGCCAGGTCCAGCACCAGCCGGACCCGATCCACGTAGTACACGAATTCCGGAGCCTGTCCGACGACGTCCCGGGCCACCACGCGTCCCTGATCCAGCAGGAAGTAGTCATGCTGGCGGATCCGGTTCACCGTGCCGCGGCGCCGAACCACCACCAGCCCTGCGCTGCGCAGTACCGCCAGCGCGTCGTCCAAGGGCTCGTAGGCGCCGAAGTGATGACGCAGCATCGGATACCGGCGGACCTCCGGCTCCTCGGACTCCAAGATCTGTGCCGCATGGTCGAGCAATACCGTCTCGCCGCTGGCCTCGTAGTCGTTGAGCAGTTCATCCGCGAGGTAGTCCGGGTTCCGCAGCCAGAAGTCCAGCTTTTGCAGCCGCAGCTGCGCGCGAAGCACGCCCACCGCGGTCGCCAGGCGCGGATCCTCCAGGTCCGCGCTGCTCACCGGCTCGCACGCGCCGTCCAAGAGCAGCAGTACCCGCACCGCGTCCTGCTCACGGCTGGTTATCCGAGCTTCGTCCCCCTGGCCAGCTGTCACATCCTGATCCACCACGTCAGCGTATCGATGTGATCAGTTCGCGTACATCGTCCGGCAGGCGGCGTATCAGGGCGCCGCATGACGACTCGAGTACTGACGCTCTGACCGCCCCACCGCTGCGGCTTGCCCACCCGCACCGCGTAGGAAGACCGGCGCACAGAGGGCTGACCTGCGCGCGTTCCTCCTGTGCACCGTGCGCACCACGCCCACCGCCGTGCGCACGCGTACCCCTCGTTGCCCCCGGTAGCTGGGCAAGCCCCGCTCGGAGGGGTGGATTAGCGTATGTGTCCATCGAAACGGTGGTGGAACGGTCTGATGTCACCCGCCCGAGTGAGCGGCTGGGCGGGAAGCCTACGCGCAGCTCATAGCCTCGCATCAGACGCACGTCACACACGTGCGTCTGGTTGAACTGACCTGTTCACAAGCGCTGTTCGTAGTTGGAGGCTGTACGTGATCATCGTGCCGTTATCCGTCCGCCTGCCTCGGTGCCGTCACCAGTGACGGCGCCGGACGATGCCTCGGAGGCGGCAGAGGCGGGCTTGGGGCGGCACCGGGACGAGCTACGGCCTGCTGCGGTACGGCAGTTGCTCAGGCTGCGTGGGGCGGGGGAGTTGACCACCGCTCATGTGCGGCTGGTTGCAGACGCGGTGGGTGTGAGCGTGCGTACGGTGTGGCGCTGGCTGGCGCAGGCCGAGGAGACCGGCAACCCGGAGAAACCCGATCGCCAGCGCTTTCGGATCACCGACGAGATCATCGATGTCCTCGCCGACTACCAGGGCAACGTCAAACGCGCCCATGAGCACCTGGTGCGCGTGGCCAAGGCGGCGAGGGAGGAGCCGGTGGGGCTGACTACACTGCACGACGCCATCGCCCGTGACCTCGACCCCGGTTTTATGGCGGGTCTGCGGGAGGGCATTCCGGCCGCCCGCGGCTTCGATCCCGCCTTCCAGCGGCCTCCAGTGGCCCGCAATCAGGTGTGGGAGGGCGATCACAAGCAGGCTCCCACTGTCGTGATGATGCCCGACAAGACGCTGTCGAAGGTGTGGGTGACGTGGTTTGAGGACCGCGGTACCAGCTATGTGATGGGCTGGGCGGTCACCGCCGGCTCCGCGCACCGCGGCTCAGTCCTAGCGGCCGTGCGGGCGTCCGTGCTGCGGGAGGCCCCTTACGGGCCGGCCGGGGGACTGCCGGAGCTCGTACGGGTCGACGGCGGCGCCGACTTCCTGTCCAAGACCGTCCGGCGGGCTTTCGGACTCCTCGGTGTCCCGGTGCACCGGGTGCACAGCGCCCGCCACAAAGGCGGTATCGAGCGGCTGAACCGCACCAGCATGACCCGCTTCTTCGCCGACCTGCCCCGCTACACCAAAGCGCCCCGGCTCGATCACCGCCGACGCGTCGGCGAGACGGACCCGCCGCTGGCCTTTGAGGCATTCGTGGAGTGCCTGGGGGAGTGGGTGCACGAGCACAACACCAAGCACGTGGGGAAGCGCACCGGGGTGACGCCGCTTGAGGCGTGGCTGGCCGACCCGACCGAGATCCGGCCCGAGCCCACCCCGGCCGAGCTGCGCGCGTTCATGCTGGAGAGCGATCACCGACCCCGGAAGATCACCAGTCACGGGGTGGAGTTCGCGGGCCGCTGCTACATGCCCGAGAACGGTGTCGGCCGGATCGGGGTTGAGGTGCGGGTGCGATGGATGCCGCACCACACCCACGAGATCGACCTGTACACCTTCCGCGGCGACCGCTACCTGGGCCGGGCGCTCCTCAGCGACGAGGCCACCGAGGAACTGCGCGCCAAGGTCCTTGACGACCGCCAGGAGCACAGCGCTGTCCTGCGCCGGGCCTTGCAGCGCGCCGGTGAGCGCAGACGCGACCGTTATCTGCCCGCTACCGAACCCCAACTGCCCGTCCAGGCAACCCGCATGACCAGAGAAGAGGCGCTCGCCGAGCTCGCGGGCACCAGCGGGAGAGCGCCTGCTGCTCCCCGCCGGCGCGAAGAGCCGTACCAGCCCCTGACCCCCATCCCAGCCGGCTGGGCACGCCCCGGCCAGGCCCCCGCCCCCGCCGACCCGTCTTCGGAGGACACATGACATCCACCGCCACCGTGCCGCAACCTCAGCCGCCCGAGTCGGCGGCGCCGCGCCGTCCGGATCTGCGCCCGCAGTTCTTCCTCGGCCTTGAGGACTCGTCGCTGGTCGCCACCGACACGCTGCTGCAGATCAAGGACACCGTCGTCGACACCGTCGAGTCGCGGGCGATGTCGGTGGTCTACGGCGACGCCGGGCTCGGCAAGAGCTTCGGCACCCGGGCCACGATCCAGGAGATGAATCCGGATCTGATCCTTCCGCTGGACTTCGCCCGCTCCCGCCCGGGGCCGAAGGACCTGCGCGAGGAGCTGTTCCACCAGATGAACCTTTCTTGCAAGATGCCGGGGACGCCGACCGCGTTCGACAAGCTGCTGCGCGAGACCCTGCCCCGTCGCCCGTATGTGATCGTGTGTGACGAGGCCCAGCAGTACCGGCGGGAGAACTTCGAGTTCCTGCGCAAGCTGTGGGACACCTGTGACCCCAAGCCCGCCATCCTCTTCGTCGGCGGCCGGGAGGCGTACGAGACGCTGCAGAGCGACCCGGCGCTCGCCTCGCGGATCTACATCCGCCTGGAGATCCTGGCGATGACCGAGGACGAGGTCCTCAGGACCGTGCCCGACTCGCACCCGGTGTGGAGGGGCGCGGATGAGGCGCTGCTGAAGCGGGTCGACACCCAGTACGCGCTCGGCTCATTCCGTGAGTGGGTGAAGGTCACCAAGCACGTGATCAAGGGCATGGAGCACTTCAAGGCCGACAAGGTCGACGACCGCATCGTGGACTGGGCCCTGAAGCGGTGCTGACCACCCCACCTCCGCCGTCGGCCGTCTGGGGCGCGGCCGCCGCAGCCGAGCCCTTCGCCGTCATGGAAGACGCTGCCCCACCCGGCCTGCACTTCCTCGACGCCCCATGTGTACGCACCTTGCTCACCCCAGGCATGCTCGCCGTGGGCGAGTCGCTCGCCGACGCCTACGCCCAGGGCCGGTTTGTGTGCGTGCTGGGCGATGCCGGGGTCGGCAAGACCTTCGCCGTCCACACCGCCGCCCGCCGCCTTGGTGAGCTGTTGCCGCTGGACTTCCGGGCCCAGCCGGCGCCGGCGGACCTGCGTGCCGCCTTTCACCGTGCACTTGGCCTCCGCGGCGAGGCGCCCGCCGACCCCGGGGCCGCCGACACGTTGATTCGCCGCGCCCTGGCCCAGGAGCCGCGGATCGTCGTGGTCGAGGACGCCCACCGGCTGTCGGCGTCCTGCTTCGAGTACTTGCGTTTCCTGCACGACGACCTGCCCCAAGGGCTCTGCGTGGTCCTGATCGCCGCGACGCGCGGCGAACGCTCCTTGCGAGCCCAGCGGATGCTCGCCACCCGCACCGCAGGCTGGCCTTACATCTGGCCGCTCACTCGCGACCAGGTCCCGAAGGCGGTTCCCGCGTTGCACCCGCTGTGGCAGAGCGTCGCGCCCGGCGACCTTAAGGCGCTGGATGCCCGCCTCGCCGATGGCTGCCTGCGCCGCTGGGTCGTGCTGACCCTTCACACTCAGCGTGCTCTGGCCGCCACCGGAGCGAAGAAGCCCGACTGGGGCATGCTGCAGGCTGTGGCCGACCGGGTCGACGGCGGGCGGCGCCCATGACCGCAGCCACGCTTCCTCCTGCCTCCGCCCCGCAGGCCGCCACGGCGCCAGCGGCCCCGGCGGCGTGGCCGGTGAGGCTGCTCCTCGACAACGACGACGACCACGCGGTGCACCGGGCCGCCTACCAGTGGGCCGATCCCACCCGCGGTCGGATCACCGCCGACCCCACCCCGCACACCACCAGCCCCGCCTACCTCGCGCTGGATGTGCTGCGCGCCATGGGCCGCGACGGGTTCTCCCGCGAGGGCGCGGAGCGGATGTCCACCGACCCGGCCTGGCGGGCGGTGACCTGCTGGACGCTGGCCACCAGCGTGCACGAGGCGATCGTGCTGCGCGCCCATCGCTTGACGGTCGAGCGGCTGCGCCGCCTGGCCGCGTGGCGTGCGGACACCGGTATCCGCCTCACGCTCCTGGCACACGCCCCGGAGCGGGACGACGAGCAGCGCCTGCGTGAACACCTCACAGCCGTCGGGCTGGTGGACGTGGTGACCGCACGCGGCCCGGCCGCCGTCCTCGACGAGATCGGCCCGGCCGCCACCGGCCGCCGCTTCGGCCCGCCGCCGCACGATCACGTTTACCCGCTGCCCACGGTGCCCCGCAGCTCGGTGGCGGCCTTCCGTGCGGACTGCTGGCGCCGCCAGAACGAGACCGACTTCGCCCACACCGACGCCCAGTACCGCGCTGGCTACTCCGCCGCCCGCACCTGGCTGGCCCGCACCCTGCCACACCAGTCATCCCCAGCCGGCGGCACCGAACCCGCCAACGGCTCGCCCGAGCCGACCGCCTGGAGCCTGCAAGAGATGGAAGCCTTGCGGTTCTTCCTGGCACGGTTGGCCAGCTCAAGCCCCAGTCCCCAGCACACCGTGGCCCGCGTGCGCGGCGCCCAGGCCGGCTTCCTCAGCCGCTCGGTGCTGCTCAATGTGCCCGACGACCTCACCAGCTGTGCAGGGCCTGGCATCACCACCGTGCCCATCACCCCGCGCATCGTGCACAGCATCACCCTCCGCTTGCCCAACCCGCTGCGCGCCGCCGCGGTGGCCGCCCTCCTATTCACCGGAACCGCAAAGTCGCTGCTGTCGATGACCCAGATAGCAAGCGTCGACGATGCCGGCACCACTGTGGCTATCGACCGCGACTCGCGGACCAACATCGGCGAACCTCCCGGGCCGCGGCACATGTACGCCGTCCCGCCCCGCGCCCGCTCTCTGCTGCGCGCCGCCGTCGAATTCCGCCGCCGCACCCCGCGCACCGCCGCGGGCCACGGCCTGTTCGCGAACTGCTTCGGCACCACGCCACGCTTCGAGGCCCTCATCGCCGACGCAGGGCTCCCGATCCCCGCCCTGGTCCACCCCCACTCCGAGGACGACTGGCACACCGTTGCCCGCTGCTGGCACCTGCACACCCCCGCCCCACCCGCCCCCGATGCCCTGCCGCGCCTTGTGGAGTTACGCCCGTGACCGACCAACTCCCGCCACCCGGCAATACCCCCGCAGCTGCGTTCGACCTGATGTTCCTGCGCGAGCGCGCCATGGAGTGCCGGCTCACCGACGAGGACCTGACCGCGCTGACTGGCATCCCCACCGCCGACTGGGACACTCACCTCACCCCGCACACCCTCTCTGCCGCGGCCCTGTTCCCCCTCGCCCGCGCCCTGAACACCTCCCCTCAATCCCTCCTGCGCGTCCCCGAGCAGGCCACCCGCCCGAGTCCGAGCCCGCAAGCGGCCACCCACGCCACCATGCTGCACGCCGCCCTGCTGGAAGCCGGCCGCATCCACCCCGACGACCTGGCCTCCGCCCTGGAATGGCCCCCACACCGCCTGAAGCGGGCCGCCACCGCCCTGGCCGCACACCTCGAGCAGCCCAGCAGCCCCCACCGGCTCGTCCACACCGACACCACCATCCACCTGACCTGCGTGCCCGGCCTGCTTGACCCCAGGCAGCGGCAGAACCTGCACAGCGCCGGCCATACCGCCTCCTCCCTCGCCCCCGGTGAGGCCGCTGCCGTCACCCGCCTGCTGCACCGCACCGGCAGCGGCCTTCCTCCCGACGTGCCCGCCGAGCAGATCCCGCGTCTGGCAGGCCGCCGCCTCCTCGCCCCCTCCGGCAGGCAGCATGCTCCCCACCCGGATGTGTTGTTCGCCCTCGGCCTGGCTGCCCACCCCCTCACGCAAGCAGAGGCCGCAGCCAGCTCCACGTCGACGCCCGCCGCTGCCACGCCACCACCTCGCGGGCCGCAGTGATGCCGCTGCCGCGCCCGGCCGCCGTGCCTGAGACCACCGGCCCGTGGAGGCCCACATGGTCACCCGGCCACATCAGCCCCGGCCTGCCCCCGCTCACCGTGGTGCACGACCCCGACGACGACTGCGCTTTCATGGCCGTCGCGCTGGCTGCCCACATCCCTGCGCTGGGCCGTATCACCGTCCATCCCACCCCAGTGGCGAGCGCTTCCGCTTCCCTGGCCCACGACCTGCTGCGCAGCCTGGGCAAGCACCTCCCGGTGGCCGGGAGCGAGGAAGGCACCTACTGGACCGGCAACACCGAGACCGCCTGGCGGGTGGTCGCCGCCTGGATCTTCGCGCTGCGCATCGGTCATGTCATCGTCACCCGGGCCCATCGCATCAGCTCACGGCACTTCGAGTACCTCTTCGCCCTGCGGGAACTCACCAAAATCCGCCTGACCCTGCTGTGCCACGGCCCCCTCCCGCCCGTCCTGGCCGCCGCCCTTACCGCCCTCCCACACGAAGAGGGGCACACCCTGGCCGCGGCCCGCCGCGCTGTGGGCGCTCCTACTCCACCGCCGCCCACAGGCCGATTCGCGTGGTGGGAGACGGATGGACAGTTCCCGCCCCACGAGGGCGAGCCGTGCTTCCTGCTGCCCACACGCCGTGCGCACGGCCGCGGCGTGATCGAGGCGGCAGCCCGTCGCCTGGGCCGTACGGTGCTCCCGCTGCCTGCTGCTGGCCGCTTCCCGCCCGAGCCCGGCGAGCCCACCGCGCTCCTCGCGCACCGGCTCCATGCGCGTATTGCTCATCCTGTCCACGCTGCGGCGCTGGCAGTGCGCATCTTCACCGGCTGCTCAGCCGCGCAACTGCAGCAGGTATTTACCGCAAGGGCAGCGGCGTCGGCCCGGACGAACCGTGGCCGGGAACTTGGGACACCGTCCTGGGCAGCGGACTTGCTCGAGGCAGCCCGCCGCTTCGAGCAGCTGGACGGGCACGCGGACAGCGCCCGCCCGCTGCGGCTGAGCCCTTGGGACCAGGCGGCCGTGACAGAAGCGGCCCACGTCTGCAGCGTGCACGAACACCAGGCACCAGGCCCGAAGCGGCACTCTGCCGTGACCACCTCGCGTTCCAGGCGGCCAGCCGCCGCTCGTCGCAGCGCGGGCGGCACGCCAGCACCCGGCCGGGCAGCATGAAGCGCGCATGAACCCAACCAGCCTGCATACACACGGGAGTAGACGATGGCCGAGCCAGGGACAGAACTGTTCGAAGCGATCCGCCGTGACCACCGTGCCGGCGAGAGGTTGCCGAGATCCCTGGCCGCCCGGCACGGCGTGTCCCGCCAGACGGTCATGGAGGCGATCTCGACCGTGCTGCCGCTGCCGCTTGAGCTCACGGCCGACGAGGAGAAACTGGACGAGACCCGTCAGCTTCTGGACGCGCTGCTGGACGAAGACCAGGCCAAGGCACCTGCCGAACACCGCTCGGCCTTCGAGCTGTATGAGGAGCTGAGTCTTCGCACCAGCAGGCTTCCGGTCTCCTACCGGTGGGTGTGGGAGTACATCACCGGTCGCCGCTCCCAGCACGCTGCCGGCACCTCACCGGATCCACACGAGCGGGCCTGGGCGGCAGGCGTCCCCTCCGACATGCCGAGCTTCGTCACCTACCTGATCGCCAGCGCGGTGCGCGACCTGACGGAGCTGAAGATCGAAGGGACGCTGCCGGCCGCCGACGGCGTCGAGCTCGGCATGGCCTCCCTCGGCAACGCCGTGGCACGGATCCACCAGGCCCTGTACGAGTTCACGCTGGTCGGACTCAGAAGCGGCCTGTCCTACACCCAGATGAGCGCCTGGACCGGAATCCCCGAAGGCGACCTGACCCAGCAGGTCGAGGACTACCACCGACTCATGACTACCTGAACCGCCGCACCACTCTCGTGTCACGACGGCCAGCGGTAGACCCGCCGGGCTCGGGGCTCAGTGATGCCCGTACTCCCCGGCGAGTGGTCAACGCGTGAGGCGTTACGGTCCGGTGGGGCGGTCGAAGGACGCCCCTGCCGGACCGTCGTAGGCGCGGATGACCAGGTGGCGGCCCGGGTGGGCGTCTTCCACACTCCGGCAGTGAGCCACCACGGTTCCCAGCGCGCCACCGCGGCCTGTGCCGAAGCCCAGCAGCGCTCCGGTGTCGGCGTCGTGGATCCGGTAGTGGATGTCCTTGTTCACGCTCTTGGCGTCTGCCAGCGGTTCACCGTTCCAGGTATCGGTCACTGCCGGTTCCATTCGTCGAGGCGGGGTTGTTGTCAGCGGCTGCAGAGGTTGACCAACGCGGGCTTTCCCTGCCGGTCAGCACTGGTGGGCGAGGAAGACGCGGGCGCGCTCGTCGAGTTCGGCGGCGCACCGCACGCCGCGGACCCGGTACGGTCGCAGGTCGGAGCGCAAAGAGCGGATAGCCTTGAGGGTGCGAGCGGACTTCACCCCGGCCATGGTGTCGATCGCGCGGTCCCAGGTGGTACACGCCTGCTCGATGCTGCCCTGCTTGGCCTGTTGCTCGGCTTGCGCGACCAGGTCGAGGGCGATGATCCGCGCATACGTCGTGCCCGGACGGCTGGCCGCTGCCGTCGCGTACTGGCGGGCCGCGTTGCGGCGGTCGCCGAGCGTCTCGAACACCTTCGCCGTACGGGAATGGACGGTGGCCGCAGGCGGCCCCCACACCAGCGCCCAGAACGGCACCTCGTCCCCGGTAGCGAGCGCGGCCTGGGCACGGTCGATGTCCGCGAGGGCACGCCGGGTCTGGCCCGTCTTGGCGAGCGCGTGCGCGTGGGTGATGGCGAACAGCGCCTCCACCTGCCCATCGACTCGGCCCTTGGCGCGGTCCCATCCGGTTTCGGCCAGGGCGAGGCAGTGCTCGGGGCGGTGCAGCTTCATGCCCTGCTGCGACATCGTGCGCATCACGAAGCCGTCCTGGCCGGGGATATTGGAGGCCCGCGCGAGCGCGAGGGACTGCAAGTAGTACCGCTGAGCCAGCCCCTGTTCCCCGGAGTCGTACGCTTTCCAGCCGGCCAGGTGCGCGCCGGCTGAGGCGACGGAGAGCGCCTCGGCGCGAGCCTCGTCGCTGGCGAATCGGCCCCGGCACAGGGAGGCGACGTCGGTGACCAGGTACTGCACGAACGCGGAGCGACCGTGCTGTCCGCCGTGGCGTTCGTCCATGTCCATGAAGAGCTTCACCATGTCGCGCACTGCGGTGACATCGGCGTGCCCGGCGACGGCCCCGCTGCGGATGGTGCGAGTTCGGGCGGCGGCTTCCTGGACCGTCTCCAGCGGAAGCATCGCGGCGGCCATGGAGTAGGCGGAGGTGGCCAGGAAGCGGCGGCGGTTCACATCGGCCTCCCCGATGGCGGTCAGCGTCTCGATGGGATCGAAGTCCAGCGTCAGCCCGATGTTTTCATCTTCGCCGCCGACCGGGGAACCAAGTCCGAGGTCTTCGCGGGTGATCCGGCGGCCGAGGCGCCGGGAGAGCGCCTCGGCCAGGTACCCCGGAGTCGCCCCGGACGGTTCGGCGCCCAGAATCCAGTGGTGGACCGCCGACTTGTTCGTCCCCAGCCGCTGCCCGCTCTCTGACGCCACGGCGCGTACAGCGCGGGCGATGCCCTCGTACGGCAGCCCAGACTCGTCGATCAGCTTCTTGAGCTGGTGGTTCGCAGTGCGCTGGGTCATGGGGTGCCGCCCCTCGTATACCCGATATACGGCTCCGCGCGCCCGTCACAGTACCCGCCAACGCCCTTGCTCGGTTCACTGATTGACGAAGCCCGATGACATTCCGTCAACGGGCTCGCCGAGAAGAAGGGATTCGCGATGAAGGACCAGACGCGTCCGTGGGAGTCCGTGTTCGCCGGGCCGGCGGTGGTCGCCGTGCCGAGCGACGCCGCGCGCTTCGAGGAGAAGGCGGCGGACATCTCCGACCAGGGCCGGTTCGAGGACTAGCCGGCCCTGGCACCGTCGTCCGTCCAGCACAACCAGCCCTACCGGGGCCCGCGCCTGGCTCAGCGCCGCGCGGGCCCCGTCGCATGTCCACCGCCGGGAAGGGAGTTCAGGATGTTGACGTTATCGGTCGACCTGCGCACAGCCTCGGGGCCGTGGCAGTGGTGCGAGCAGGCAGAAGGCTGCTGGGCACGGGGCCAGGACCGCATCCGCCCGCTGGCCAACCCCGCCCTGGAGGCACGGGCGGTCACCGACGGCACCCACACGCTGATGGTGGTGCGCGAGCGGGCCGCCGGCCGCGCCTCGCTCCTGCGCTCCACAGCGCCGATGCGGGTCGACGCCGCCGTGTACGCCCGCGCGGTCGAGGAGTGCCGCACCTGGCCGCTTCAGTCCGTGTGGATCGAGGCGGCCCTGGATGGACTGCGGCTTCAGACCGGGCTCGGTGGGGTGTGCCCGCTCTACCTCGCGCACGACAACGGCACGTTGACCGGGTCGTGGCAGCTGATGGACCTCCGCGCCCACCAGGCGCCTGACAAGCTCGACGAGAAGGAAGTGATGCGGCTGCTGACCGGCCACCCCCGGTACGGACACGACACCCTGTTCACCACCATCAAGCGGCTCTCCGAGCGGTCGTCCGCCTGCGCGGACGCCGAGGGCCTGCGCATGGTCTACCCGGCCGCGGCCGAGCACGCCCGGCCCTCCGAGCTGTCCGACGGCACCGGCGGGCCCGCCCTGGTGGATTCCTTCGAGGCGCTCGTCGACCACATCTACGCCCAGCGCCCCGTCACCCCGGGCCAGACAGCGGCGCAGTTATCCGGTGGGAAGGACTCCACCAACCTCGCCATCTCCCTCGGCCTGGCCCATCCCGGCCAGGTCACGCCCTGTGCGCTGCTGATCGGCGGCGAGGCCGGACCCCAGCAGGCAGCGCGGCGCCGCATGGTGATCGAGCACACCGGCTTCGCCCCGGACATCACGGTGTCGGCCGCGGACCACCCGCCGCTGGTCCCGGGCAGCCTGCGCCGCGCACATCCCGAGGCGATCAGCCCGCTGGACGAGCCGCACCTGGAGGCCGCCGACGCGCTCGCCCAGGCCCTGATGGCGCGCGGTATCACCACGGTGGTGACCGGGTTCGGCGGCGACGAAGTCGCCCGCGTACGGCGCCCTGAGGGCGGGCCCGGACGCACCCCGACCGCGCCGGCCTGGTGCGGCGAGCGGGTGCACGACCTGCTCGGCGAGGTGAACACCGGGATCTCCCCGGTCACGGTGGCCCCGGAGACCGCGCTGGTCGCCCTGGAGGTTGCCACCCCGCTCCTCGCGCGGCGCGGCCTGTGGACCGTGGCCCCGTTCACCGACCACGAACTGGTCCGCTTCGGCCAGCGCCTGCCGCTGGAGTGGAAGCGGGACAAGCGGCTGCTGACCGAACGCTTCGCCGCCCGCGGCCTGCCCGACGAGGTGGTCCACCCCGTGCTCCGGGAGAACTTCGGCCATCTCATGGAGACGGCCGTGCACAAGTACGCCACGGGTCTGTTGCGCGGCTGGGGCAAGGACCTGCACCTGGTCGAGCAGGGATACCTGCACGCTGCCTTGTTCGCCGAGACGGTCGAGCGGGCCGCGCTGAGCCCGACCGAGGCGGCGCCGTACCGGATGGGCCTCTTCCTCGTCACCGCCATCGAACTGGCCCTGCGGACCCTGTAGACACCGGTCCACCACGCGGGCGACTTCGGCTTAATCGGCCCCGCCCGCCCCGGCTGACGCACCAGGATGGGGCGGGTGACGCAGTCCTCACCCGCCCCGGAAACCTCCGGTTCCCCGCAGCAGGTCGGCTACCAGAGCGACCCGCGTTTCGAGGACATCGCGAACGCCTCCTGGTGGCAGATGGCTGCCCGGCTCCCACGTACGCTCACCGCTGCCGCACGACTGGGCTGGGCTGCCGACCGCCCAGCGATGCTGTGGCTCGGTCTGTGCCAGTTGGTGGTCGCCGTCTCCTCGGCGGTCGCGCTCGGCGCCTTGCCCGGTGCGATGAACCACCTCTTCGCCGGCGGCAAGGTCGCCGACCGCGTGGCCGCTGCCACCGGGTCGCTGATCGTGGTCGCCGTCGCCACCGGGGTACGGGCCGGGGCGGATGCGCTCGCCGTGTACGCCTCCGCCCGGCTCGCGCCAGAGGTCGCCACCGAGGCGGACCTCCAGATTCTGGCCGCGACGCCGGAAGTGGAGCTGGAGGCGTACGACCGGCCGGGCTTCACCGACCGGCTCCAGGCGGCCGGCAAGGGCGCCGAGGCGACCGAGAACCTCATCGGCGACGCCCAGGCCCTCGTCTCCGCGCTCGCCCAGCTCATCGCGGCGGCCGGAGTGCTGACGGCGCTTCACCCGTTGCTGCTGCCGCTGCTCCTGCTGGCCGTGGTGCCCAAGGGGGCGGCGGCCATCACCACCGCGAGGATTCAGCACCGCGCCGACTACCAGAACATCTCGGACAACCACTTGCGCTACCTGCTGCGGTACTACTCCACCGACCGCCGCACCGCCGCCGAGGTCCGTGCGACCACCATGTCCGGCTTCCTGGCCAGCTGGTACCGGCAGATCACCGACCGGATCAAGGCCACCCACCGCGCGGCGGCGCCGCGCGTTCTGCGCGTCACGCTGCTCGGCGCGGCCTTCAGCGGGCTGATGCTCGCCGCGACCTGGGCCGCGCTCGGGTGGCTCGCCACGACAGGGCGGATGGAGCTCGCCGTCGCCGCGACCGCCGTCATCGCTGTCCGCACCTCCACCGGCGCCCTGACGTCCCTGGTCATGGTCGCCGCGAGGCTGTTCCGTACGTCGCTGTACCTGGAGGACTGGCAGGCGTTCCTACGCCGGGCGAAGGCCCTGCGCGCCGTGCGCGGAACGAAGACGCTCCCGGCCGCGGCGCCTGCCGAGATCCGCGCTGAGAACGTCACGTATACCTACCCCGGCGCCAAGGCCCCGGCTGTCGACGGTGTCAGCCTCACCCTGCGCCAGGGCGAGTTGATCGCGCTGGTCGGCGAGAACGGCAGCGGCAAGACCACCCTGTCTGCTCTGCTCACCGGGCTACGGGTAGCCTCCAGCGGCTCGGTGACCTGGGACGGGGTCGATCTCGCCGAGGCCGACCCGCACAGCGTGTGGGCGCGGGTCGGCCTGGTTCCGCAGGACTACACCCGCTGGCCCATGGACCTGCGCTCCAACATCCACCTCGGCCAGCCCCGCACCGAAGACGACGTGCTCCTCCTTCAGGCGGCGCGCGCGGCCGGCGCGGACAGCGTCATCGCGAAGGCCCCGTACGGCCTGGACACCCTGGTCGCCAGCTCGAACTGGGGTGGTACCGATCTGTCCGGCGGGCAGTGGCAGAGGATCGCGGTCGCCCGAGCCTTCTACCGCGACGCCGCCATGCTGATGCTTGACGAGCCCACCTCCGCGATGGACCCGCGCGCCGAGCACCTCGTGATCAGCCGGTTCAAGGAACTCGCCGCAGGCAAGGCCGCCATCTTCGTCACCCACAACTTGGAGAACGCTCGCATCGCCGACCGCATCATGGTCCTCGATGGCGGCCGGGTGCGCGAAGAGGGCGACTTCCAGACGCTTTTGGATCTCGGCGGGGTCTTCGCTGAGCTGTACAAACTCGCCCAAGACCGGTGAGAGCTGTCGAGCTGGGCGAGTTCGCGCTTGCAGTCGACGGGTACGGGAGCCGTAGTAGTCGACCATCGAGCTGTGGGCTGAGGTCGGGTGTTCAGCTCCGGCTCATTCAGTCTCGCGTCGGGTGCCTCCGTCACGCAGGGCGTGCATGGCTGAATTGCCCGATGTGCGCTTCCTCTTTGGCTCCGGTATCGGTCAGAAACCCTTCAACTCCAGCTGACTGATGAATGGGGCTACAGCTCTTCTTGGACACCCCGACGACGACGCCGAGCTTTCCATCGCGCCTCTCGTACGGCGGCCTCCCGAACCCGGATAGGACACAGCGCATCGAGCACCATTGCGCGTAGCTGCTCCCGCAAGGCCCGGCGGGGCGGCAGGAGGCTGCCCTTGGCGTACCGCGTCACTGTGCGGCGGCTGACACCGAGGCTTGCGGCGAGGACTGCGGTGTTGCCCTGGTAGCGCGTGATCAGAAAGGTCATCTGCTGTTTAGGGGTGCGCGGCATCTGCCGACTGCAGGTCTCTTGCTCGAGGTGCGAGAGGTGGTTGTGCAGCTCGCAGGTGGGGGCAGCTTCTTGGGCATCGGTTCGATTCATGAGAGCAACCGTGCCCCGGTCCGCTTGTGGATGGGCGCTGCTCGCGAGGTGGCAGCAAGTCCGGTCGATGTGATGAGGCCCATGACCGAGGCAGGAACGATTACCGTCGTGGCCGGGGTGGTGTTCGGGAGTGTGCTTGGCCATCATGGCGGTGGCCCGGTGCCCATGCTTATTACGTCTTTTGATGGTTGAGCATGGGACTCCTCGGGTAGCGCTTGGCCGCAGAGAGTTGATCGAGGTGAGGCCGCGCTGTTTGCGTTGTTCCGCGCAGATGTGTCTGGCTTCCGTTAGCCGAGGTGGAAGTCGACCGCATCGAAGGAGAAGTCATCGCTTGCGAAGCCTCCGTAGCGCGCGCCACCGTTGAAATAGGTAGCTAGTGCTTCGCCGATGGTTTGACGGACTGCGTCGTCTGTGGTGGCGCGAGCTAGAGCGGCGGCCTGTTCGCACGTCAGTCGGAGATAGATGTCCCGGCAGCGGATGGCATCGGATCCCCGGATTGCGAAGGAACGGGCCCGGCTTACACGTACGGCGACTCTCGAGATAGGGCCTTCCCTTTCGAATTGCCGGGCGCGGCGTTCTCTTCCGCGGGGAGTTGTCTGGGCCTCGATGGCTTCACGGAGCAGCCGGGCGGTGTGGGCAGCGGGACGATGAGTCCCGTTGATCCAGCGCGCTACGGTCCCCGGGGCGACGCCGTAGGCTGCTGCCATCGTGGGGGTGCTGCCGATGTAAGTGCGATCGCGCACCTGCCGTGCCTGGACGGGGGTGCTGGCAGGAGCCTTGCGGGAGGGAAAGATGCCTTGCCGGGCACGGGCCAGCAATCTCGGCAGCGGGGCGGGTTCGGCGGTCAGGGCAGATGCTCCTTCGGACGCGAGGGCAGCCTGGCCGGCACATCTCATTGACCAGTAAGCCTTTTCGGCATGGCCACCGATCTGACGGCTGATGGCAAGCTACGGGTGGAGACGTGGGCTGTTGAGGGAGGTGACGAAGCCTCAACTCTCCAACCTAGTAGATATGTTGATCCTTCTATCCTGCCGCAGATGTGCCGGAGGAGTGGGTCACGATGCTGATCGTTCACCCGGCAGGGTGACCGCAGGTGCAAGCTACTGCCGTCGCAGCGCGCCCTGGTGGCACTGGCGTACCTGCACGAAACGAACGCTGAAAAGGCTGGTCCGCAGCCACGGATAATTCTGCGCCGCATGGAACGAGTCGCACATGTCGGCGTACGGTTCGTCCGCTCACGCCCACGTTGCGAGAACGTCACCCGGACGAAGGTCCATGCCCGGCAACCATGCTCGCGTACTGTGTGGCCAGCGCTGGCCCCAGGGCCCAGGTGATGTCGTCGGATCCCTGGTCGTACGACCACCAGTCCGCTACCCGGGCGGCAACCAGGCAGTCGAGGGTGGCGGTTAAGGCGCCAGGTGCTGCTGCGCACACGCGCGCGAGCCGGTCCGCCTCGATGATGCCGTTCAGTGGGCCGGGGGAGAGGTGGGTAGCCAGCGCCAGGCCGGTCAGCTGGTTTGAGGCCGGCAGGCTGCGCAGCGCCGGGCAGGATGTCAGGCGCAGGGCTCTGTCGGCGGCATGGGCACGGTTCCGGCGCCCGGGGGCCTGTGCCAGAACAGCAGCGTCGAGCACCTGCACCGCGACCCCGCACTGTCTTGCCCGGGGCGAGTTCGTGGACAGGCGCGTGAGCCAGCCGGATTGCTCCAGCTCTTGCCATGGAGATGAACACTGGCCCATACGCATGCCTCGGAGGAGCCCTGCCGGCATCCGGAGCCGGCCGGAGGCGGTTGCCCGCAGCGCGCACTGCAGAGCCAGCAGCCGCGCAGCGGCGCCGACCTCGGCGGGAAGGGCAGCTGCCAGGTAGCTGAGCATCTCCCGGACCCGGACCTCCACCTGCGGACGCCGGACCTGCCGCCGTCTTTGTGCCCGGCTCGGCGGAAGGGAGAGCTTGGCGGGTGTGACGCAGGTGGTCTCGGGGACGATGGCGCTGTGTGCGGTGGCTCGTGCACAGGCGGTGCAGGCGTCGGCCAGCCGCCACAGGCGCCCGCCGCTCTCCCGGGCCAGTACTAGTGCGATCGGTCCCGAGCAGCCGCGATGTCGCGGGTGCCATGGGCAGCCGCGTTCGTGGCACTGGCAGGTCCGCAGGTGTACCGGGAGGGCATCACGGTGGGCGTGGCCGGCCAGATGCGCGACCACAGCGGGGCGCGCCGCTGCTGTCTCCGGACGCAGTGACCTGCTGACCGGCGGACAGTGCGGGCAGACCATGACAGGGCCGCCGGGCTGGGGTCGCAGCTCGACGGTCCAGATGCGCCGCACGGGTCGTCCGGTCGCGCACAGCCGCATGGACGCACGCCTTTCTGTCTCATCCGCGTCGGTCGTCCTGGTCGCGACGCCAGTGGGGGAGGGGATGGCGGAACGGTAGTGCAGACCTCTGCCCTCCCTCGTGCGGCCGTCACCTGCGGAAATAGGGCAGAGGTCTGCACTGACAGGGCAGGGTTCTGCACCGTCGGATGGTGGGGTGACGATCTTCCCGCCCGACCCGAACCTCACCGCCCTGCGCTTGGAGCTGGGACGGCTGCGGGGCGAGCACGGATGGTCCTACGACGAACTCGCCCGCCGCAGTGGCCTGGCCAGACGCACCCTCATCGAGATCGAGCAGGGCCGCACCATCGGCACCCTCAAGACCTGGCATGCCCTCGCACACGCCCTCGGCGTCCCCGTCGACCACCTCTTCGGCGCCCTCTGCAAGGGGCACGAGCCCCCGGACGCCATCGCCGAATAGCCCCCACGGCCCGGCTTCAGCAGATCACCCGATCCGGTAACCAGCTGCGAACGTGCGTACCTAATATCGAATGCAGTTACGTGACGATTGGCCCGTACGCGGGACCGCGGCGGCGTTGGCGCCGTTTTCCCGGCGTGCCGCCTGTCACCTTCACGCTCATGTGCTCCACCACTGCTTCATCCGGCCGCCGATGGGACGGCAGCCCAGTCCGCCCGCATCACCGGATGCGCGCCCTGCGCGTTGCCGCGGACAGTCCTAGTCGGCTCCTGTGCTCCGCCCAGCCCAGCCGTTGCCGCGATTGCGGCAACCGCATCGACTGGCACACGCGCACCAACCAGGAACTCATCAGCCTCCACCCACACGAGGTGCCCGCGGGCGCCGTCGCCGCCCCGCACCGCTGGCATGTCAGCTCCGGCATCGCCCACCCTGCACACGACGGCACACCCTGGTGCCGCATCCCCCACACCCCCCTCTGTCCCACCCAGCCCGCCAGCGGACCCCTCACCCCCCAGCTCGCCGAACTGCGCCGCCGCCTGGCACTTCGCACCCGGCGCCTGCTCGATACCGGCGCCTTCACCGCACAACCCACCCACCCCACACCCTCACCCCATGGCCCATGCAGGCCAGCACGCCCCGTGGTGCAGCTTCTCTGCTGCCGGTACCTCGCCCAGCGGCCCCTCGACGACATCCAATGTGTCGCTCAGACCCGCCTACGCAACCGCTGCACCCACCCTGTCCTCGCCCCCGACTCACCGACAGGCATCTGGACACTCGTGTCCACCACACCGCTGCACGGACAACTCACCCTTCCCGCGGCAGAGATGGCCGTCTACAACCTCAACCACCTCCCCTACCAGGAGCAGCTGCGCTGGCGAGCTCAGCGATGCCCCCTCCATGCAGCGGCCTCACAGGCCGCCGACCTGTCGGCGGCCGAGTGGGAGCCCTTCGACCCTCTCCTGCATGCGCCGCACATCTGCACCCGCCTGCCCCACACCTCGGCCCGCACACCCAGGCGCAGGTGACGATGCGGAACCACCACGCTCTGGAGATCACGCTGACCCGGTCGCTGAAGACCACCGAAATCCGCCAGGCCGCCTGCGCCTGGCCACTTGCGGCCAACAGCGATGCCACCCGCCTGATGACCCTCGTGGCAGCCAAAACCCCCGACCGAGCCGTGCACCGCCTGCGCCATCGTCTCGGCACCCGGCTGCCCATCGATGTCATCACTACCCACTACCCGGACGTGAGCGGCCAGGTCCTGCTCAACGTGGCCTTCCCGCCAGCCACCCATACCGCCCTCACGACCCGCGCCCGCCGCGCGGGCCAGAGCCTCGAACGCTTCCTGCATCTGGCCCTCCACCGCGCCCTGGCCGAACAAGCCGAGCAGGAGGTCGACCGCCTCGACCGCGCCGTACGCCACCTGCTCGCCCACACCACACCCGCGCACCTGCTCTCCGCAGTCGGGCATGCGCTCACCCGTCTCCCTGAAGGACCCACGCCATGAAGCCGACCGACGAACAGACGGCGGCAGCCGACGCCTTCCACGCCGGCGACCACCTCGCCCTGCAGGCCGGTGCGGGAACCGGTAAAACCACGACCCTGGCCCTGCTCGCCCACGGCACCAAACGGCGCGGTCGCTACCTCGCCTACAACCGTGCCATCGCCCGCGACGCGACCGCCCGCTTCCCGCGCAGCGTCCAGTGCAAAACCGCCCACGCACTCGCCTTCGCAGCCGTCGGTCACCGCTACGCTCCCCGACTGAACGCACCGCGCCGTCCGGCCTGGCAGACCGGCCAGGCCCTTGGCATCACCCAAGCCATCCGCATCGGCGACCGAGACATCTTCCAACGCACCCTGTCCAACGCCGTCCTGCGCACCGTGAACCAGTTCTGTTACACCGCCGATGCGGCAATCACCCGCCACCACGTACCGCACCTGCGCGGACTGGAAGACAAAGACCTGCACGCCCAGCTCGCCGCCCACATCGTGCCCTTTGCCCGCAAGGCATGGACGGACCTGCAAAACCCCGACGACGGGGTAGTCCGCTTCGACCACGACCACTACCTGAAGATCTGGGCCCTGGCCCAGCCGAGAATCGAAGCGGACTTCCTGCTCCTGGACGAAGCCCAGGACACCAACCCTGTCGTCGAACAGATCTTCCTCAACCAACGCGACCACACCCAGCTGGTCATGGTCGGCGACTCCGCCCAGGCCATCTACCACTGGCGCGGCGCCAAAGACATCATGACCGGCTTCGACGGCACCCAGCTCACCTTGTCCCAGTCTTTCCGCTTCGGCCCTCACCTGGCCGAGGAAGCCAACCGCTGGCTGCACCTGGCCGACGCCCCCATCCGCCTGACCGGATGCGAGACCGTGCCCACCGAACTCGGAACGGTCACCCAGCCGGACGCCGTGCTGTGCCGCACCAACGTCGGCGCGATCACCCAGGTCATGGCCCTGATGGCCGCCGGTTGTCAGGTCGGACTGGCCGGGGGAGGAGACAGCCTGCGCGCACTCGCTCAAGCCGCCCGCGACCTCAAGGAAGGACGCCGTACCAGCCACCCCGAACTCGTGCTCTTTCCCACCTGGGGCGAACTCCAAGACTACGCCGCCCATGACCCGGCCGGACGCGACCTCCAGCCGTTCGTCGACCTCGTCGACACCCATGGCGCCGAAGCTATCCTCGCTGCGGTGGACCAACTCGCCGACGAATCCTACGCTCATGTGACCGTCTCGACGGTGCACAAGGCCAAAGGCCGTGAATGGCCGAGCGTGAGGATCGCCGACGACTTCCAACCACCACCCGACAGCGAACAGCAGGACGACTCTGGACGTACCCTTCCCCGCCCGATCGGCGATGCCGAAGCCCGCCTCGCCTACGTCGCCGTAACCAGAACCCGCAGTCGCCTCGACATCGGCGGTCTCGCCTGGATCGACCAGCATCCCGATGGAATGCGGAGGGCCGACACAGCGTCTTCCGCCTCCGACGAACAGCCCCGTGACGTCGCCAGCTAGGTCGCTTGCCGTCATGGCTGTAGGCACCGAGGCGGACCATGTCTGAACCCGAGCCCTTGCCGGAGCTGAAACGGGAAACCTTATTTGCCGGATTGTGATCGTTGGTTGCCCTGGAGGGCACGGTCGCGACCTGGGGCGTGTTCGGGCTCCTGGTGGCCACCGGCCGCATGGAGCTCGCGGTCGCGGGAACCGCGGCCCTTGCGGTACGGACCTCCGGGGCGGCGATTGCCACGAGGTTGGGCCGGGGCGCGGCTGTTCCGCACCTCGCTGTCCCTGGACGACTGGGCGAGGTTCCTCACCGTGGCCAAGCCGTGGACGACCCGACGCGGCACCGCCGCCCTCGCCGAGATGCTGCTGCTTGCTGCTGCACACGACCGCCGACAGCCCCGGGTTGGGCGATGACGTCATGCCAGACCCCCTGGCACACAGGGAGACTGACCGGCCCGGAACGCGCTGCGCATGGCCGGCATGGAAGCGGCACCGGCCCGCTCCGAGATCCCTGGCGCAGGGCAGACGCCCGGCCGGGGGAGAGTAAAGGGAAACGTAGGAACCAGGGAGCAGACCGGCCGTGGCAGGACGTCAGGCGGAGTCCTGGTCAGGGGCATCGGCGTCGGATGTCAGGATCTTGTCGACGAACTCCCGTACGAGGCGCCTGACAAGCGAGGCTGGCACGATCTGCTCCCATTGGTGAGCGGGAGTGTGGTGCCAGCACTGGAGACGGAAGCGGACGGACCGGTCATCCTCCACCGCCCCCAACGGGTAACGGGGCTGCTCCCTGCACGAGCCGTGAGGGTTGAACACGAACGTACGGAGTAGGACGTCGGGTTGGTGTCGTGGCGGCACGGTCCGTCCGCGGCGGCAGCCGTTGCATTTCAGGAGGTGCTGTACTGCGCCCGGGCGGTTGATGAATTGGTAGCCGCCGCCTTCGAATGTGTTGCAGCTAGCGCACACCGGGCCGCGGACGAACCCGTGCTCGTGGCAGTGATCCCAGTACATGGCTTGCCGCTGGCTGGGGCACAAGACGCACAGGAACGCGTCAGGTTGTGAGTTCTTCGGAAGCGACTTGTACGGCCTGCCCCGCAGGTGGCCTTTGTACGGGCGGGCAGCGGCGCTGGTGCATGAGGGGCACAGGGTGGTGTAGCCGGCGGTGCCGGAGGAGCGCCACTCCCAGATGTCTCCGGTGGCGCCGCACCGGCTGCAGCGGGCGGCCTGTTTGGTGGACTGGGCGGCGATCTGGTCCGCCCGGTCGAGGAGGGCGGCGTAGGCGCGTGGGACTGTCCAGATCGTGCCCGACCAGGTCAGCAGTGGCAGGGGCCTGGTGGACGCGATGGCATGCTGGCCGTAGCGTGCTTCGACCTGTTCCCAGGTTGCCCCGCACCCCAGTCCGTGCTGGTTGGGTCGGGTGCGGTCGCACGGCTGTTGGCCTTCGCAGTGGCAGCCGTTGACTGTCTGGTCCTCGTAGGCGACATGGGCGAACCAGTTCATGATCTGTATGCGCCATGTGCGCTCGAGGTCGGCGGGTGTGGGACGTGCGTCGACCCGGTCGTCGAGGTCGATCGCGAGCGAGGCCAGCCGTCCGCCGGCCTTGCGGATATCCCGTTCGTCCAGCCGCCACCGGTTCTTGTGTTTGTAGCCGCGGACGGCGACGTCTCCGATGAGCACGTGGTCACTGGTCTGGAAGGCGTAGCGGGATAGCCCTGCAGGGGCTGCAGGGACGGGGCAGCCTTCGGTGAGTTCCTTCAGCAGCTGGATGGCGTATTCGGGGCTGATCAACGGCATGATGTGTCTTTCCTTGCATGTGGTGAGGGGGCGGGGCCATGCGGTGAGGTGCTGTCCAGGGCGGCCATGGGCGGCGGTGCTGCGCAGCCCGTGCCGAACTGGTGGCGGATGAACCCGCCGTGATACCGGGAACCTCACAGGTACGGTGCCGCCCCTGTCCGTTGCGGGGGGACCGGTTCCCATCCGCCGGTCAGGGAGGCCCTTGCCTCTTTCAGCGTCGAGCGAGGGTTGCTGTCGGTGAGGAAACTGGCGCGGTCGCTGTACTCGGCGGGCCGCGCCGCGGCCTGGTTCACCGTCCACAAGCCGTCATCGCTGGTGCTGCCGTCTGCTGCGGTGAAGCGGATCGGTCTGTGCGGCTTGCCTGGTACGGACACGGATACAGGCGCTCAGCCAGTCCGCGAGCCACGGTCCGTCGCGTTCGACCCGTGCAGAGCGCTCGACGTGCTCGTCGGGCACTGTCCTTCCGCCGGGATCGGGCATGTCGGGTGGGGCGGCGGTTTCCGTCTCAAGGTTCTGGGGGAGTTGGTCGAGCCAGTCGCGGGCGGCCCGTGCGGCGCGGCGGATCACTTGCTCGCTGGCTCCGACGCGGGTGTGTACCCCGATGGTGCGGTTGATGCGGGCGTTGACGTCGCGGTGTGTGGTGCCGGTGGCCGCGACGAGCTGGTTCACCATCGCGCTCAGCCGCATGCGCGGGTTGGGCCCGGTGTCGATCTCATCGTCCCAGACCGCGTCCGGCTCCTGGTCGATCTCCGATTCGACCTCCACGCACCGGCCGCAGAGGTCAAGAATGCCGTCGACTTCGGCCTTGCCGCAGGCGACGCACACGTAACCGTCGCAGGTCGCCCACAGGCTGGAGGCGCTGTAGGCGTCGCGGCCCCTGGCGCGTTCCTGGGAGACGCACTGGCCGGTGCACGGCCGCGGGACGTAGTGCGCAACGGTCGCCGCCGGCTGCGCCTGTTCGCCCTGCTCTTCGCGTGCGGCCACCTCCGCTGCCCGGCGGGCGGCGTACTCGGCGTTCGCCCGGGCGCGGGCTTCCTGGCAGGCGGCGCATTCCGCTGGCGTGAGGTGGCTGGCGCACGCCATCACCGGGGAGGGGAGATCGTCGTAGCGGGGCCACTCGGCGGCCTCCCGGCGGCATAAGCGCCGGGTCGACTTGGCTCGGCGGGTACACGTCGGCATCCCGCGCCTCCCTTCTGAGCACGCGGCAGGGCATCAGCGTGCCCACCGGTTCTCCAACCTGCGGCAGCATAGAAACCGGTACTGACAACTCCTGCCGGAATCAGGGAAGTTCGTTGTCTCGATCGCGCCGACGCGGGTGCATCGTCAGGGGACGGGGGAGGGGGAAACTGGCAGCACACAGGCCCGCGGTGCTGCCTTGCAGGCTCCGCCTTGATTCGGCCAGAACTGGTTACCGAACGTATGACTGTATTGACGGTTTGTCATCAACTGGTCCAGCCTCTGGGGCTGCGGTACATGAAGCCGCGCTTCCCAGAGAGGAATTCATGGCCATGGAGCCGACGAAGGAGCAGCAGGCTGCCCGTGAGGTGTTCGCCTCCGGCCGGGACCTGGCCTTGGTCGCAGGTGCCGGGACGGGCAAGACGTCCACGCTGATCCTGATGGGCGCCGCGACCCGCGAACGCGGGCTGTACGTGGCGTTCAACCGGGCGATCGCCGACGATGCCCGCGGGCGATTCGGGCCGAACGTGGAGTGCCGTACCGCGCACTCCCTGGCCTTCCGCGCTGTCGGCCACCACTACCGTGAGCGTCTGGATGCCTCGGCGAGGATACCCGCCAAGCACACCGCCCGACTGCTCGGCATCACCCGCGACCTTGACGTCAACTCCCGCCAGATCAAGGTCACTCACGCCGCGCGTCTGGTGATGGGCATGGTCCGCAAGTTCTGCTACACCACCGACCGACAGGTCATGGCCCGCCACATGGAGCCGGTCAACGGCCTCGACGGCCCTGGCCAGGACTACCTCGCCCGCACCCTGCTGCCCTACGCGCATCGTGCGTGGGAGGACATCTGCTCGTCCGCGGGCCGGCTGCGGTTCGAGCACGATCACTACATGAAGCTGTGGGCGATGACCTCCCCGCAGCTCGGGGCGGACTTCGTCCTGCTGGACGAGGCCCAGGACACCAACCCTGTCCTGGAGGAGGTCTTCCTCGCCCAGGACGCGCAGCGGGTGTGTGTCGGGGATCCGGCCCAGCAGATCTACGGCTGGCGCAACGCGCGCGATGTGATGACCGGCTTCCCGGCCGAGCAGCTGCGCCTGACCCAGTCCTTCCGCTTCGGCCCGGCCATTGCCGAGGTGGCCAACCGGTGGCTGGGGCACACCGAGTCGGAGATGCAGCTGACCGGCCACGGCCCCGGTTCCCGCGTCGGCGAGGTTGCGCAGCCCGAGGCGGTGCTGTGCCGGGGCAACGTGGACGCGATGAGCGAAGTCCTGTCCTGCCTGGAGCTCGGCATCCCGGTGGCGCTGACCGGCGGGGGCAGCGCGCTGCAGCGCATCGCCAAGGCCGCACTCGAGCTCAAAGCGGGCCAGCGCACCAGCCACCCGGAGCTGTTCTTGTTCTCCTCCTGGGGTGAGGTGCAGGAGTACGCCGAGCAGGACAAGGCCGGCCAGGACCTCAAAGCGATCGTGCAGCTGGTCGACACCTACGGCCCCGACCAGATCATCGCCGCGGTAGACCGCCTCTCCCCGGAGGAGAAGGCGCAGGTAACCGTCTCCACCGCGCACAAGGCCAAGGGACGGGAGTGGCCGTCGGTACGCATCGGAAAGGGCTTCATGGCCCCGTCGGTGGACGACCACGGTCTGCAGCGCGCGCTGAACGCGAGCGAGGCCCGCCTGATCTACGTCGCGGTCACCCGCGCCCGCCATCTGCTGGACACCGAGGGCATCGCCTGGATCGACGAATACGAAAAGACCATGGCCGACGTCGGCCGGGACGGCACGGTGGCCGGGCGGCCGATGGTCGAGCTGAGCCTGACCGGGCAGCTGAAGTACGACTCCTCACCGATCTCGCAGTTCATGGCCGCCCACCTGCCCCACAGCGAGAACCTGGTCCGCGACTACCAGACGCGCATCGCTCGCCTGGCGCACCCGGTGCAGCCGATCGACGTGCAGTACCCGAACTGGTCGGCCCTCGGGCACGCCATCGACTACCGCCTCCGCCTCAGCCTCGGCGGGCGGCTCGGTCTGGCCGTCGTCGCCGGTGTCATGCTCCTTGACGACACCGGACCGCTACGCGGCGCACCGACTCGTGGGGCCTGCAAGGCCCTGTACACAGCGGGCCGGGAACTGCTGGCCATCATCGACACCTACCTCGCCGACCCCAGCAGCCTGGACGAGAACGCGCTCATCCGGCTGTGCTTCGTAGCCGGCTTCTTCGAGGACGTCGCCCGCACCGGTGAGATCCGCCGCTTCAGCATGCTCGCCCAGGCCACCGCCGCCACGACCCTGGACGACCTCACCGCGGCGGTCCCCGAGTACGTCGTGACCGACATCGACCAGCAGACGCGGCTCGCCGACGGCCCGTTCGCCACCTTCCGGGCCTTACCACAAAGGGCCCGCGTGTGTGGTCCGGTCTTCGCCGGCAGCGGCGACATCGGCGGCGCCGACGCCGACTACATCCTCGGCGGCCTCCTGCTGGACTGCAAAGCCACCAAAGACCCCCGCCGCCTGGGCCGCGAGGAGATTTACCAGCTCGCCGGATATCTCCTGCTGGACTACGACGACCAGTTCGGCATCGACCAGGTGGGCCTGTACCTCTCCCGCCAAGGCGGCCTGATCACCTGGGATGCCACCGACTTCCTGCGTCGGCTCGGCGCGGCCACGCCGCTGGCGCAGCTACGGGAACGGCTCCGCAGGCACCTGCACGAGGCTGCCCACCGCTGAGGCCACATCGCACCGTGCCGCCTCCGGCCGCTCCACGCGGCTGGCGATCTCCCCCAGCCGGAAGGCGGCTCGGGGCCGGAACCGAGCGCTCGGCTCCACGGGCCATGACCTCAGATTCAGCGCACACCCGCAAGCTGCGCCATGCAGCGATCCATAGCGCGCGAAAGCGATTATTCAGTGACATTTGTCGCACGTTCCTCCGGCAGTCAATGTCAGTGGCGGCGGATACCGTCGCAGACACCAGCCAAGCAGGGCACGAACCGAGGCGAGCCACCACAGAACGGTCACGAGTTCTTGTGCGTGGAGGCGCCGTGGGAGCGAGGGGGTGGGCGATGAGTCGACCGCGCATGTGGTGGCAGGAGGTTCATCCCGGCGACTGGGCGGCGTTCGCGCTACCTGATGACCTGGTCCGGGAGCGGTACACCGCGCTGCTGGCGGCCCTGGAGGAACTGTCCACGCGCGGCCCCATGTCCACGCTGGCGGACATCGCCGACCAGCTGCGGGCCATCGGCTACCACGACCCGCTCCCCGAGCCGGATCTGCTCAAGGCGCTGGACCAGCTGGCCAAGTGGGGCTTCGCCGAACCGTTCCGTGACTACGCCGCCCCAGTACGCAGCTACCAAGGCATGATCATCCGCCAGGAGGCATGGGCGCTGACCCGCAAGGGACGCGGCATCGTCGCCGCCGTCCGAGCGGCCGTCGTCGACGTTCGCCGCGCGCTCCAGCTGCCCAGCCGCCTGCTGGACAGCGTCGAGCACACCGTGCGCGGCATCCTCGACCACCTGAGCGCCGACCACGGGCTGCTTCCCGTCGACCTGGAGGACGTCCGCACCCGCATCGACGAACTCCAGCGGGTCACCGCCGACTTCTACGCCGCCCTGGCACAGATGGTCCAGTCCGACGTCACCGACGACGACCTGTTTGGCGACAACCGCGACCGGGTCATCGAAGCGCTGCGCCAGTTTCCCCGCGAGTACGGCCGGGCACTGCGACGGGTCGAGGCCGCGCTGGGCGATCTGCAAGCGGCAGGCCCCCGCCGGATCGTCGAAGCCGCCGTGCCACACGCCGGTCTGATCGACCCCGGTGACCAGCAGCACTGGGTCGACGAACGGGTGCGCCGTCTGGGGGACCTCCAGGCGTGGTTCCGCCCCGACGGCACCGTGCATCGCCTGATCGCCTCGGCCACCGGCGCCGTGCACACGCTGCTGGTCGCCATCGACCGGCGCTACGCCGCGCGGCGGCGCGGCTCCGACCTCGGTGTCGACTTCCGTTCCCTCGCCTGCAGCCTCCACCGGCAGCCCACGCCAGCCGACGCACGGCGCGTGTACGCCGCCGCCTTCGGCGACTGGCCAGCCTGGCACGCGGTCATCGGCCCGGCCGAAGAAGACGTCGCCCACGGCACCGCCGCCGCGGCCGGCACCGGCCGGCACCAGGTCGAGGTGACCTTGCGGGAACACGAGCGGCACGGCCCAACCAGCGGCCGGCCCCGCAAAGTACCCGACACCGCGGCTGAACGGGAGGCCGCGCTGGCCGAAGCCGCAGCCGAGGCGGCACGACGACGGCGTTTCGCCGCGTTGCTGGTCACCGACACAGAAGTGGGGCTGGAGCACTTCGCCGGCCTGCCCATCGACGCGGCAGTCATCCTGTTCCGCGCCATCGAGGTCGCCTACGCCCAGACCGACCCCGCCACCGGCCGCGGGCAGGCCGAGGCCGATGGGACAGGCGTCGTGGTCCACGTCCGGCGCGGTGACCCCAAACAGACCGTGACCGTGGCTCTCGCAGAGGGCCGCCTGACCGGACCCGACCTGCGGGTACGGGTCACCGCCACCGACCACGCCGCCGCGAGTGATCCACCAGACTGCGTCCCGAAGACCTGGAGCGTGGCATGACGCCGCCGCAGCTCCTCGATCCCGACCTGGGCGAGGCAGCCCGCCGGCTCATCGCCACCGGCCGTCTGCGCGCGGAGAGCGACCCGGAGCTCTACCGCGCCGCCGTCAAAGGCGCCGCGGCACTTGCTCAGTTCTTCCGCGCCGAACTCGGCTGGCGCCTGGAGGTCCATGAAGTCGCCGCACTGGTCCGCCTCCACAAGCGCCGCGCCGACGTACCCGACGACCGCGGCCCCCACCTTCCCCGCGACGGCCGCGCCATGCACATGGCCCCCACCGAGGTCCTGGTACTGGTCTGCCTGGTCTGCGAGCAGCTGTGGCGCCGCCCGCGCGTCAGTCTGCGCGAGCTGCTGCAGGCCGTCGCGCAGGTGTGCGCGGCCGAAGCCCCCACCGGACGGCTGCCACAGTTCCGTATCGTCGCCTCCGACGGCACCGGCAAGAAGGAAGCCCGCGAAAGCCGCCGGCACCTAGTCGACGCCCTCAAGCTCCTGGTCGCCGAAGGATCCATCACCGTGGACGCCGACCTCGACCGCGCCGTCACCGACGAAGACAGCGACCTGGTCGTCACAGCATCCAGGGACCGTCTCGCCGCCAAGTTCTCCTCGCTTTCCCCCACCCTGCTCGGCCTGGACGGCCTCTCCCCACAGCAGCACGCCGCAGCCCTGTCCGCCGAGTCACTCCTGGACCACACCGCCGCCCTCGAACCAACGGACGCCCCGACCCGGGACGAGCGGCGGCTGAAGGCCCTGCGCCGACTCGTCGACGACCCTGCCACCGACCCCCACGACGACGCCGCAGAGACCACCGCCTACCTCCACACGCTCACCGGCCGTGAACGGGCCCTGAGCGTCGTGGCCTGTCTCGGGCTTGCCGCTACCGTCCGCCGCGACTGGTGGCAGACCACCGATCCGACCGGTCTGGGCAGCGGCATCGACTTCCCTCAGGGCCGCCGCACCGAGCGGCAGGCAGCTCTCGCCCTGCTAGCCGAGCTGCCCCGCCGCGCCGATCCCACTGGCCCGCTTCCGATCACCGAGGTGACCGCCCTGTTCCAGCGGCACCACGACGACCTGCCCCGCTGGGCCGCCGCCTACGACCGGCGCCTGCCCGCCCTGGCCCGCGCCGCCACCGCCGAACTCATCCAAGCCGGGCTGCTCACCGCAGACCCCGACCTCCCCGACCACTGGCACCCCACCCCCGGGATCTACCTCTGGCGCACCCACCTGCGACAGCCTCCCCGCTCCGTGCCGGCCGAACACGCCCCCTCCCCGCCCTCACCGCGCCGCACGCAGGACAGGCAGGAACTTAACCTATGAGCGTCACCGACCCTCCCACTGCGCACCCGGCCACAACCGTGCCCCTCGGCCAGCCCGGCGCCGACGGCCGCTGGCAGCCCACTCGCGCCGGCATCGTCAACTCCTGGGCGTGGGCCAGCGAGGACCTGCTGTTCGCCGACGGCTGGCTCACCCTGGCCGGCCCCAACGGCTCCGGCAAGTCTCTGACCGCCTCCATGCTGGTCACCGTCCTGCTGGACGCAGACACCTCCCAGACGGCCCTGTCGGTGTCCGGCAAAGCGGCTGGCACGCTCACCAACCGCCACACCGACTTCAACGACCGGGAGGACCGTACCGGCGCCTGGTGGCTGGAGTACGGGCTGCGCGACCCGGACACCGGTGAGGTGACGTTCCTGACAACCGGACTGTGGCTGCGGGCAACCGGCGGCCACTTGCACCGCGCGTTCTTCCTCGCCCCCGGCCGCATCGGGGCCGACCTGCTACTGCAACGCGACCGCGAGCCGGTCCGGATCGAGGACCTGGCCGAGCAACTGGCCGCCTGCGACGGAGAACTGTTCACCGCCTCACCCAGCCTGCGCACCAAGGCGCTGGCCCATCTGCCCATCATCGAGGACGAGCGCGACTATCGGCAGACCATCCGCACCCGCCTGTTCGCCCCGCTCGACGAAGTCCAGTTCGACGCGCTCATCGCCGTCCTGCGCAGCCTGCGCAGTCTGCGCACCGCCGAGGCCATCTCCCCCACACGCATGCGCCAAGTGCTCACCGATGCACTGCCCGCCCTCGACACCGACAGCCTCACCCTGATCGCGGAGGCGATGGAGCGCATCGCCGAACTGGAGACGCAGCTGCAGCGCACCCGCGAGGAAGCCAAGCTGCTTCAAAGCACCGACCGGGCCTACCGCCGCTACCTCACCACCGTTGCGCAAACCCAGGCCGCGGCGCTGACCGCTGCCAACACCGAGTTCGACGACCAGACCCGGCGGACACGGGAGGCGACCGCCCAAGTCCAGGCGGCCCAGGCCGCCGAGGCGGCAGCCGATCAGGAGCACACGGCCACCCTCAGCCGGATCTCCGAACTCGAAGGCCGCCTCGAGGCAGCCGACAGCGAGCTGCGCGGCCACGCCGGGGCCGACTTGCCGCACCGGGAAATCCGGGCCGCCGAACTGGCCAAGGCCGCCGACGAGGCCGCCGAACGTGCCAGGCAGGCCACCACCGACGCTCAGGCGGCCACCGAGCAGGCCGACGGCTCGGCGGACCTTGCCCGCACCAGCCAGCACCATCTGGTCCACCTGGCGGATGAACTGCGCAGCACCGCCACGACGCTGGGTGCCGAAGCCGCCATCGAACGCCTGCTGGCCGCCACCGGGCAGCTGACTTCGGCCGACATCGGTAGCAAAACGGCCATCGACATCGACCCCCTGTGCGCAACCCCTGGGGCCTGGGCCGAAGCACGCACCAGCCAGATACGGGCGGTGGACGACGCGCTGCGCCGCCACCAGCTGGCCCAAGAAGCCGAATACACGGCTGCCGAAGAGCTGCGCGCAGCCGAAGACGACGAGGACACCCACCACCGGCTCGCCGCCGAAGCCACCGCCCACCGGCAACACACCGAGCACGAACTCGCCTCCCGCACCACCGAATGGTCAACCGCCATCCGGCAGCTGGAACCCGCCCCCAGTGAACTCACCGCCTGCGCCGACGACGAGCGCCGTGTGGACCTCGGGCAGTTGACCACCTGGCTCGCCTCCGCTGCCGCAGCGGCCCGCGCTCGCATCGACCTGCCCCGCCACCAGCAGACCGCCGCCACCGACGCCGCCCTGGCCACCGAGGCAGCTGCCACCGCGGAGCGAGCCCGCGCCGTGCACCAAGCCGCGCAGACCACAGCCGTCGAAGCCATGGCCGCCTACCGCGACGCGCAGGAGACCGCCCGCGCCGAGACCGAGGAAGCCGAACGGCAACGAGACGAAGCCCACGCCACCTACCAGCAGGCCGAGGACGCCGCGCGCGCCGACCTCGCCGCCGCCCAGCTGCGATGGAACGCCGGCGTGGACGCTGCCGCCCGCGCCGCCCGCACCTGGCTGGGGGACGTGCACCGCTGGCGAGCCGACCTCGTCCATCTGTCTGCCGAGGCCATCCAGGTACCCCAGGCCCCCGCATCGAACAGCCCCGCGGACGACACCGAGACCTGGCTGGGCACCTTCCGCCCGGCCGACATCGAACTGATGGCACAGCGCGCACACGCGGCAGCCGCTCCGCGCCTGCACCACCACGCTGAGGCCGCCGAACACCAGGCCGGCCTCGCCGCCGCCGACGTCGCCGCCATCGAAGCCAAGCTGGCCGCAAGCCGCCAGGCTGCCGCCACCCCGCCCGCCCCGCCGTGGCGGACCCGCCAGGAAGGCGACGGCATCCCCCTGTGGGCACTGCTTGACTTCGCCCCCCACCTGACCGACACCGAAGCTAGCCGCCTCGAAGGCGCCCTACTGGTCGCCGGCATCCTCGACGCCCTAGTCACCCCCGACGGCAGCGCGGTGGCCGGCGACCTCACTCTCACCCCCACCCTCCACCCCGCAGCCGGAACCACCCTGGCCGACCTGCTGCACCCCGAACCAGACCCGGCCATCGACCCCGACCGGATCCGGCGACTCCTGCACGCCATCCCCGTCGACGCCCCCGGCAGCGACCTGGCCACCGGCAGACTGACATCCGGCGTGCTCACCGCCGCCGCCCCCGACGGCTACCAAGCCGCGTACATCGGCCGTACCGCCCGCGAACGGGCCCGGCTGGAGCGCGTCGCGGCCCTCGAAGGCGACTTGGCCGCCGCCGAGCAGCGCCTGGCCGCCGCGCGGGAGGAGGTCCGCCGCCGCCGCCAGGACATTCAGGCCGCCGCCGACGAACGCGACGCCTTCCCGAAGACGGCGGCGCTACTGACCGCAACTGGGACCGTGGCCCGGCTGTGGCGCGAGGCCGAGACCGTCCAACGACAGACCGACAGCCGTATCGCAGATGCCGGACACAGGCGCCAGCAAGTCCTCGCAGAGCTTCAGACCGCCGCAGTCGCCCGCACCGCACGTCTGGCCGCTGTCGAACAAGAACTGCGTCACGCCGAGCAGGCCGCCACCGACACCGGCACCCAAGCCGACCAAGCACACCAGGCACTCGATCAGCGGCAGCAGGCAGCACAGCGCAGCGAGGCGGCCCGGGCTGCAGCCGCCGACGCACAACAACAGGCGGACGCCGAACGGGCCGCCTTCCCCCTCGCAGCCCTCGCCACCGCTAGCACAGCCCAGGAGGCCGAGGACGAGGCAGGCGACGCCCTCACCCGCGCCCGCAGCACGGCGCTGGCTGCCGCCGAACGGCATCGCACGGCCGGCGAGACGGTCAAAACGGCCCTGCGAACGCTCAACCGACGGGCTACATTGCCCGACGGAACGCTCCTGCCCACCGAGCCGGCCGCAATCGACCGCCATCAACGCGCGACCGAACAACTCGCCTCGCAGACCGAGGCATGGAAACACGCCGCGCTGCGCGCCACCGACCTGCTCCAGCGCGCCAGCCACGACGCCCGTGCGGCCAAGGAATGGACGAGCCGCTGCGAACGCGCCCGCCAGGAGGCAGACGCCGCCCGTCGGGATGCCCAGCGAGAAGCCGCCGCCGTCGCCGAGATCCGCGCCCTGCACGGCGCCGAATACGAGCGGCTGCGGCAACACCGCGCGAACACCGCCACCACGCTGAACCAAACCCGCACCCACGCCGAGCAACTCCTCCAGCGACGCAACAACGCCGCCGTGCAGGCCGCCACCGCCCAGGCGACACTCGAGAGCATCGCACCCTACCGGCAGGCCGCCGAAAGCCGCCGCGACGCCTGCCTGCGCCAACTCAACCGCCTCGCTGAGGAAAACCTCGCCACCGTGCCCGACGACCTGCCCACCGACGCCTCCAAACGGCCCGCTCACCTCACCGCCGGCCTGGCCTGGGCCCGCCGTCTACTAGCCGACCGCCCCGCCTCCGCTGACCGCCTCGCCACACTCACCCAGACCCGCGACCGCGCCCTGGCAGCACTGGAGACCAGCGCCCGCACAGCGAACACCGCGCTGGCCCGCTTCGACCGCCAGGTCACCCTGATCAGCATCGAGAACACCGACTGGCGCCGCGCCGTCGTCGCCGATCCAGGCGCCACCCGCGGAGAAGACCTCCACACCGCCGTCCAGGCCCTCGAGGCCACCGCCGGCCAACTCGAGGACGACCTGCGCGCAGACATCAAACAGACCCTGAAGACCAGCCTGTTCACCCGACTGCGCAGCGATGTGCGCCTGCGCCGTGAGGCGGCCCAGGAACTGGTCCGCAAGATCCGCTCCACCCTCAGCGAAGTCCGCACCGGCGTCGCAGGCGTCGGCGTCCAGGTCGAATGGACGGTACGCGAAGACGAGGACGCCCAGCGCATGGTGGACCTCATCTCCCAACCGCCCTCCGACGCGGTCTTCGAGCAGATGTACGCCGTGCTGCGTCAGCGAATGGACGAAAAGGCCGGCGAGCCCTGGGCCGAGCGTGTCGCCCACACCTTCGACTACCGCGCCTGGCACGACTGGGAAATCTCCCTGACCCACGCCTCGTTCGGCGACGGCAGCACGGAGAAATTCCGCAAGGTAACCGCCCGCTCCAACCCGCTGGAGTCGCTGTCCACCGGAGAGCGGCGACTGGCCACCATGCTCCCGCTGCTGGCCGCAGCATGGTCGATGTACTCCGGCGGAGGCTTCCACGGACCCCGGCTGCTGTCCGTCGATGAGATCGACGCAGCATTCGACGAACCCAACCTGCGCCAAGTCCTCGCACTGCTGCGCTCCTGGGACTTCGACGTGCTCGCCACCGCCCCCTTCATGACCCCCATGATCAAACAGGAAGCCGGGCAGGTCATGGTCCACCAAGTAGTCACCGCCGGACGGCACCGGGTCACAGTGCCCTGGCTGTGGCAAGGCCACGGCGAACCACAGCCCCTAACCCTCGACATGGCCCTGGACCATGCCCATCGCGAGGAGCACACGTGAGCGTGGACCTCGACCTGATCGCCGACGACCCTGACTTGGCCCCCCTGTGGACGGCCATCCATGACCGACTGTGCTCCGGCCAGGCCCCCGAGACGATCGCCGCCGTACGGGTACCCGACTTGCCCCCTGCGGGGACAGCCACCCTGCGCTCCTGGCTGGACACCACCGCCCGCCGCCGCAGCGTCCGCTCAGCCGTCGCCGTCAGCGCGACCGGCGTCCGCGTGCCGCTCCGCGAACTGCTGACCGTCCTCGGCCTGACCGCCGAGCACCTGCCACCCCTAGTGGAACGCGCCGTCGGCCGTCCAGTAGTGGACCGAGCAGCGAACCGGCGCACGGCCGCAACGCTGCGCCAGGAACTGTGGGACCACGCAGCCGGAGCCCTGCCGCGCCTGCCCATCCTGGTGGCGCGGATGCGCGCGGCCGGCGTCGCGGATGACGACGTGGCCGCGATACGCCGCCTCGTCGACGCCCTGGCCGCCGCGACCTCACAACTGCCGCACAGCCCCGCGGTCTCTCTGGCGAAGCTCTCGCACGACTGCGCGGGCGACCCTCACTACTTCGACCTGGACACCACCGCCGGCACCCGACTGGTCGCCGCAATCGCCGAACTGGCAGAGCGCCCCGAGCCGAGCCGCCCGGACCTGGTCCGGGCGCTGCTCGCCGGCTACGGAGTGATCGCCGACCGGCTGTCGGCCACCGTCCTGCTGTACCAGGTGCAGGCGGTGGGCGACGGGCCGGTGGACCGGCGGCTACGGGAGGCGGCCACACCGGTGGCGCTGACCCTGCTCGACCTGACCCGCACCCCGCCGACGCTCGCTCCCCAGGTGCTCACCGTGGTCGAGAACCCCTCGGTTCTCGAAGCGGCCATGGCCTGCGACAGCCCGGGCCCGCTGGCGTGCACCAGCGGGCAGCTCAGCAGCGTTGACCACACCCTCCTGCAGCTCGCGGTCGACCAGGGGATCCACCTGAGATACAGCGGTGACCTGGACGGGAGTGGTCTGCGGATCGCTGAGTACGTTGCACGCACCTACGGAGCCGAGCTGGTTGCGATGGACGCATCGACGGTGCAGCACGCGGGCCCTGAGCCCTCAGCAGTCCCTCTGGGGCCGGCTCCTGAGATAGGAGAGGTGACCGTGTGGGACGCCTTGAGGGCAGGCGGGCGGGTGGTCTTCCAGGAGCACGACGCTGTACTGCGCCAGGTGCTGGGCCAGCCTGGGGGCCCGCCGAAGGCAGGCAGGTGAGTGACGTTCACACTAGATCGGCTAGGGGCTGATGTCGCCCATGGAGCCGGCGGCCGCGAGAACATCGTCGGCGACGAACGCATGGCGATCGGCTGCCACGGGGCCAAGACGTGAGCAGGCGAGCTTGCGGATGTGGCAACCCCCGGACTGACGGTACCTCCGTGGCACGCGTGCGGTCGGGCTCACGGCGGCTGTCCGCCCCCAGCCAGGTAGTGCGTAACTCTTCAGTGCAGGCCGGGACTTGGCAAAGCGTCCACGTCTGACCTGTAGGACCGAGACGATGGGATCGATGTGTGTGGCTATCGCGCGGCCGGTCCGCGCTTGGAGAGAGGAGCCATGGATTGTCCTTGACGTCCCAGATCGACTCGTCCGACAGCCCGTTCACCCGTTTCACTGCTGTGCATCTGCCGCGTCCGCGTGCGGCGATGGACGCCTACCGCGCCACAGCCCGCGCCGCGCGGCGGCCAGTGTCGTTGCCGACGCCGCCGCCCAGGGTACGGCCGGCATGGGGCACGTTGGGTGCGGCGATCGACCACCGGCTGCGCTACGCCTTTACCTGCCACCAGGTGATCGACGGTGCGGTCGGTGAGGGCGTCGCGAGCGCGGCCGCCTGGTGTGTGGGTATGCGGCGCCCCGACGTCGCAGACGCGATTCTGGCAACCGGCCGTGACCTGGAGAGTGAACTGCGGCTCCTGTTCGAGCGGGAGAGGCCCGACGACCGGGGCCGGCCGATGCTGCTGGCCGCCGCGGCTGAGGAGCGGCTGGCCCGTCTGTGCGTGGCGATGGTGTGGTTCGAGGAGGTCTACCGCTCCGGTGTCCTGTACCCGGGGTCGGCGATTGTGCGTCTGGCTGCCGGGCTGACGTTGCCCGCGTTGCTCGCCCAAGTCCCCGATTACATGGTGGACGACCTCACGGTGCAGGTGCAGCTCGCGCAGGATGCTCTCGGCGAACTGCGCGCCGCAACCAAGGCCGAGGAGTGCTGTTCGGGGCCCGTGTTCGCTGGCTCGCACGCAGTGGGTGGCGCGGACGCGGACATCATCGTCAGTCGGCTGCTGCTGGACTTCAAAGCGCTGAAGGATCCAGTCCGTCTCCCGCCGGCGGCGGCATACCAGTTGGCCGGGTATGCGCTGCTGGACTTCGAGGATCTCTATCATCTGGAGCGGGTCGGCTTCTACCTCACCCGCAGCGGGCAGCTGATCACATGGGGATTGGGGGAGTTCGCAGACTTGCTGGGTGCTCAGGTCCCGGTGCCCGAGCTGCGGGCTGAGCTGTCCGGCCGTCTGGCCGGCGAAGATCCGGATGCGGAGGCGTAACTGGCGCTCGGGGCGGTGTTCCTGGGATGCCGCGGTGCGCGCGGGGGGCGGCCACGCGGACGGTCTGTATGGGCCTGGTCGGGATCCTCGGCGTCCTCGACCCGGCCGACGGCTCCGGCGGCACCGTCGGGTATCCCGTGTACGAGATGCGCCGACCGACGCGGCGACGTTCCGGCGCTGGCTCTGCGCCACGCTCGCCGGGCCGCGGTGCCGGGTCGATCGGCAGCGGCAGGACGAGGACGGGGCCGCGGTAGTTGGGATAGTGGGCTTGGCACTCTTGCGACGGGAACCAGGCGAGGTCCGGGTTCCCGAGGTCCCGATTCGGGGACATCCCGTGCACCATCAGCAGGTGCGGGACTCTGCGCGACTGCCGGACGACCTGAGCGGCCCGTCTGTCCCAGTGGTGAGAGATGAGCAGCTGCGGCCTCAACTTCTGCACCGCGAAACGCCAGTTCGCTAGCGGGCACACCTTCACGCCGTCCTCGGTACGGGCCTGACCGGGCTCACGGCTCGTGGTGACCACCTGCACGCAGTGGCCGGCCGCGACAAGGCCGCGAACGTATTCGCGGGTCGTGATGACAGCCCCGGTGGTGGGGGCACCTGCCCGTACGTCGGCAGGACTACCAGAATGCGCAGGGGACGCCCGCGCCGCTCTCGCACTTGCGCCTCCGAGTGTGCTTGGCGACGGTGGGTGTCCCGGCCGCGCTGCGTGCTGAACTCTCGCGGACACCGCTCCACACCGGTACGACGGCCCCGACTCCGGACTCTGGTCGCTTCGGTCGCTGCCCTCCTGATCGGGGGAGGCGTCGAGCCAGCCGGGGCCATACGCGGAGGCCCCCGGTGGAGCGGCGACGGCCTGCGCTCAGCGCTCAGCAAGCAGCGGCTGGTCGGCCGTGGGCGCGGACCGGGCTGGGAGACGTCCGCGCCCGGCCCGTCTCCTGCACGAGAGTTGCTGCCCAGCCTCGGGCGGGGCGCCGTCTCTTCATTTGCTTACGCCTCGCACCTCGACGTCTCCATGGCACCCTTACGCTAAACTCTTACGTGTCTTACGTGTCTTACGTGTATGGAGGGAAGGGACCAACCATGGCCGAGGACACACCAGGCACCACAACCACCACGGCTGGCGTCGTGCGGCGGTGGGGTATCGATGAGGCACGCAAGGCCTTGTACGACCTGGTGGATGCTGCTGCGGCAGGCCAGCCCGTGCTGATCGGCCGCGGTACGAAGTGCGCCGTGCTCTCCCCGCTGAGCCACCTGGACTCCACCTGGCAGGCCCAGATGTCCGCCCTGCCTGCCACGCCGGTCACCACGGCGCGCAAGAAGCTGGGCGACCTGCTGGCCGCCGCAGCCTCCGGCACCCCGCAGCTGCTCCTGCACCGCCGCACGCCTGCGGCAGCCCTGCTTCCCGCTCACCCCGCCCACCCAACCACCCCCACGCCCACCGCCGTTCCGGCAGGCGAAGGAGCAACGGCAGCGCGCCGTCTGACGGCATTGGACGACGTCCTGGACGAGATCCTGACACCTGGTGCTTCCGGCGGGGACAGCCACGCAGTCCTGTTCGGCATTCACGCTCTCGACCACACCGTCGGCGGCCTCAGACCGGGCACACTGACCCTGGTCGCCGCCGCCCCGGGCGCCGGCGGAAGCCTGCTCGCCGCGGCCGCCGCCCGCCACACCGCCCTCACCCGACAACTCCCCGTGCTGTACGCCGCATCAGGACTGACTCGGGCAGACATCGCCGCGCGGATCATCGCCGCCGAGACCCCCGTGGACTACCGTCGGCTACGCACCGGCGCCCTGACCGCCGCGGAGGAGCAGACCGCCGCCGAAACACGGGCCCGACTCGTCGGCGCGCCCCTGCACGTGGACGACGGCACCGACCTGACCGCCGAGGTCATCGCACAAACCGCCCTGGAAATCACCGGCCTGGCGCTGGTGGTGGTCGACCGTCTGCAATACGTCCACGATCCCGCGGTCCCGCTGTCCGGCCCCGCACTATCCGCCGCTACACGCACCCTGGCCCACCTGGCCAGAACCCGGAACATCCCGGTCCTGGCCGCGCTGGACACCGACCTCCCCGAGGTAGTGGCCGCGCTGGACCCGGATGTCACTCTCACCCTGACCCGCACCGGCGAGCGTGCCCGCATCGACGTTGCCGAACGCGACTTCGGACCCCAGGACACCAGTCAGCTGTGTGCCGAACTGCCCTATGCCCGCTTCACGGATCCCGCTGACAGCCTCCCGGCCCCTGGCCCCGTACAGGCCACCCCCGCGTCACCGGAGTACCACGAACCACCCGAGTCTCCCCGGGAGACGGCCGACACTCAGCGCCCAGCCCCCTCCGGCACCTTTTCGGCGCCGGAGCAGCCACACGCCACGTCCGCGGCGGCGCCAGCGCGCCAGCAGCGGCGTCTCAGTTCCGCGAAGACGGGTCTGTCCACGTTCGTCTCTGACCAGGTGGCCCGTGCACTGGAAGTGCACGCTGGTGACGCCGACGCAGCCCTGAAAGCACTAGCTGGCGACGGTGGTTCGGCGATTCCCGATGTGATGGAGCTGTTCGAGGCGACACGGGTGGAGACGAGCTATCAGCACACGACCTACCCGAAGCTGCCCGAACCGCTGACCCGCAAGCGCCGCGACAATGCCGACGAGGTGTGGGAGGCCCGCCCGAAGTTCACCAACACCTTGGTGCCCGACGGCACCAAGGTGACCGAACTCGACGTCAACGCCGCCTACCTCGCCGCGCTCCAGTCGGCACACCTTCCGATCCGCACGATCACCCACAACCCGGAAGGATGGGATGACCTCGCCAACTACGGCAAAGGGATGGACCTTTCGGGAATCTGCCGCATCGACCCGATCGACTGGGAACACCCCGAACTTCCTCACCCCCTCGGCGACGACCGCGAGACATCAGGCACGCTTTGGGTGCCCACATCCGTGCTGCTCAGCCTGAAAGACTTCGCTTCACCCTCGTACGGAGAATTGTGCACACCGCCGACCATCCGGGAGGCTTACGTCGCAAAGGGAAGCGCATCCCTTTTCAAAACGCTTGTACATGTCCTCAACGAGGCTCGCATGCACGCTATTTACGAAGATGATGAACTGACCAAGGCATACATTGCTACAATGTATGCCAAGTTGGTCTCTACCATGGGGGACAGTCGTAAGAACCACGAACTTCGGCGTCCTGAATGGCAACACATCATCCGCGGTCAGGCATTCTCAAACCTGCGGCGAAAGGCAATCCGTGCACACCAGGCAGGACTGACAGTTGTTCAGGTCGGCGGTACGGACGAACTCCACCTTGAAGGTGATGTGTGGGCCGCTCTCTGGAACGGCAAGCCGCTGTTCACGGAAGGACGCGCCCTGAATCAGATCAAGATCAAGAAGATCTCACGAAAGGGTGAGAAGTGACGCCTAGCCGGCCCCGCCAGCCACACACCGGAGGACCTCTGGGAACCTGGGGCCGCGGACCCGACAGCGGCGGCACCACCTTCGGTGAACAACTCAGCACCGAACTCCTCGACTTGATGGAAAACAGAGACGTCACACCACCCGCAGACGCCTCAGCAGAGGGCGTCCAAGCCCAACTGGAGTACCTCAACAGCCGCAAGGGCGGACGCGAGGCCATGGACCGCGCCGGCATCCCCGCACGCACCCGCCGAGGCTGGAAGACCCGCACGCCCAGCCCCGCCAGCCAGCAACGCATCAACCACGCCTACTGGCAGCTCCGTGCCACCAACTGGAAACGAACCGGACGGACCCCACCGCCCAGTGTCCGTGAAGCCGTCGCGCCTCAACTCAAGGAGCGTGCCCACGGCAAACGGATGAGTATCACCCCCGTCGACTGGAGGGATGTCCGCGAGCAGGCCCAGGGCGCACAAAAAGAAGCCAGCGAACGCGAAATCCGCCCCGGCCAACGCAGCTGGGATAACTTGATTGACGCGTGGTCAACCGGCGATGAAACTATCCTTGATACAGCCTGGATGGACTACGCCAGTGAAATTGACTCTCCACCAGAACTGTACTACGAAGTCGCGCATATTGGATTCACACTCTAGAGCTGGAAATGCCCGGTGAAAAGCGGATCGATAATTCCCCTTTCACACCAGCCAACTGACGGGCAGTCAGTAAGATCCGGCAAGCCGTGCCTACCTTCTAGCCAGCTAAGGCGCGCGCTGCGCGCCATTGTGTAACGCCGCGCAGCGGCGTTACACAAGCGGTCCGCAGGACCGCAACTGCCTCACGCCGCGCAGCGGCGGCGCTCCGCGGCTGCGCAGCAGAACGGCGCG
>NZ_JBIDAJ010000018.1:33654-172136 GCF_043202395.1 Streptomyces sp. NPDC048197 | reverse complement strand
GGCCCCTCCGGCCCGTCCCCTCCCGTTGGGGAAGGGGAATGCGGTGGGTGGGGGCGGGCGTTGGGGGTACAAGGGGGCTTGCGGACCCGTAGGGGTGGGTCGAACAGAACCCGTAAGGGTCGTGAGGGCCCCCTGCGGGGCCACAACTCGACAGGCGAGGCGCGGTATTCCCGCTGACCGGCGACGTCAGGTGTATGCGGTACGACGCGCGCCCCCACTCACCCGCACACTCCCCCAACGGGAGGAGACGGGCCGGAGGGGCCTTGTTCGTGGACGTAAAGCGTCAGCAGTCCACGAACAAGGCCCCGGAGGCCCGTCACCGCACCCGACACCCACCCAGCCCGCCGCAGGCGCAACGGCGAGACGACCCGCGGCGCCGCAGACAGCTACGTACGCGGCGCCGCAAAGCACAACGGCGAGCAACACCCGCGGCGGGAAAGCCAGGTACGTGGGCAGAAACGCCTAAGGCACGGCCGTAGCCGCCTCCAGTTCCACCGGGCCTACGCCCGCCCGGCGGGCCAAGGCCACCGCGGCGAGGGTTGAGTGGACGCCCAGCTTGCCGAGGACGTTCTGCATGTGGGTGCGGACCGTGTGCGGGGAGAGGAACAGCCGCTCGGCGACGGCCTTGCGGCCCAGGCCGGCCACCATGCAGCGGAGCACCTCGCGTTCGCGCGGGGTGAGCGACTCGACCAGGCGCTCGCTCTCCGAACGGTGTTTGCGGGCGGCCGTCAGCTCGCGCAGCACACCGGTGAGCAGCGCCGGCGGCAGATGCGTTTCGTCACGCAGCACGCCGCGGATCACGGCGAGCAGCCGGGACAGCGAGCAGTCCTTGGCGACCCAGCCGGACGCGCCGGCCTGCAGGGCGGCGGCCGCCCGGCGCGGGTCGTCGCGGTCGGCGACGACGACCGTACGCAGGTACGGGTGGCTGGTGCGCAGGCCGGAGACCAGCGCGATGCCGTCCCGCGGGCAGCTGCGCGGGACGACCGGCTCGCGGGCCGTGCCCTGTGCCGGCACCGCGAGCAGCGGCGCGGCCAGGTCGGCGTCGGCGAGCAGCACGTCGAAGCGGCGGCCGTCGGTGACCGCCCGGTCGAGGTTGCGCAGGGCGGCCGGGGCGCTGCCCGCGGCCGCGACGTCCACGTCCTGCTCCGCGGCGAGCGCGGCTGCCAGGGATTCGGCGAAGATGCGGTGGTCGTCGACCACCAGAACCCGGATGCGTTGCACAGAGACCCCCTGTCTCGGTGAACGGACCATAGCGGGCACGACGCCCGGATTGAAGATCGCCTCGGTCGCACGGCCGCCGCCGTGCCGACATGACTACCCCCACCCCAGGCGCCGTACCCGAACGGTCTCGCCCCCTGATCAGCACCGGCCCCCACCGGTGCAGGATCTCAGAGTACGGACGGGCCGCGGCGAGGGAAGGTGAATGGCCAAACTGCTGCCGCACCCCGTCCATTTGGCGACGCTCCGATGGCCGCACGCCGCCGGTCGCGCCCTACTGGAGCCGGTGTGCTCCGGCGCTGGGCACGGCTTCGAAGATCCGCGGTTCGAGGTGGCCGGCGGCCGCGAAGGCCGTGGTGATCGCCGTGCCGACCTCGGTGGCGGCCGGTTCCTCGACGAGGACGATGGCCGAGCCGCCGAAGCCGCCGCCGGTCATCCGGGCCCCGAGGGCGCCCGCGGCGAGGGCGGTGTCGACGGCGAGGTCGAGTTCCGGGCAGGAGATCGCGAAGTCGTCGCGGAGCGAGGCGTGGCCGGCGGTCAGCAGTGGGCCGATGGCGCGGGTTCGGCCGGCGTCCAGGCAGGCGATGACGTCTTCGACCCGCTGGTTCTCGGTGACGATGTGGCGGACCAGGGCCTGGACGGCCGGGTCGTCGGCGAGCTGGGTGAGGGCCTTGGAGAGGTGTGTGAAGGGCACGTCGCGCAGGGCCCGTACCCCGAGCGCCCGCGCACCGCGCTCGCAGCCGGCGCGCCGCTCCGCGTACGCGCCGTCGCCCAGCTCGTGCTTCACGCGGGTGTCGACGACCAGCAGCCGCAGCCCCTCCCCGGCGAGGTCGAACGGCACCTGGCGGTGGGTCAGGTCGCGGGTGTCGAGGAACAGCGCGTGGCCTTCGGTGCAGCAGGCCGCGGCGGTCTGGTCCATGATCCCGCAGGGCACGCCGACGAAGGCGTTCTCGGCCCGCTGGGCGATCCGGGCCAGCCGCTGGGCGTCCAGGCCGAGGGCGTAGAGGTCGTTGAGGGCGAGGGCGGTGGCGACCTCCAGGGCGGCGGAGGAGGACAGTCCGGCGCCGGTGGGCACGGTGCTGTCGTAGTGCAGGTCCGCGCCTCCGACGGGCAGTCCGGCCTCCCGCATGGCCCACACGATGCCGGCCGGGTAGGCGGCCCAGCCTCCCTGGGGGGTGAGGCGCAGGGTGTCGGTGCGGAGTTCGACGATGCCGCCGTCGGCGTCGCCGGAGTGCAGCCGCAGCACCCCGTCGGTGCGGGGTGCGGCGGCGGCGAGGGTGGTGTGCGGGAGTGCCAGCGGCAGTACGAAGCCGTCGTTGTAGTCGGTGTGTTCACCGATCAGGTTGACCCGGCCGGGCGCCGCCCAGATTCCCGTGGGGGCGGCGCCGTACACCGCGGTGAAGCGGTCCGCGGTGTGCCGGGCGCCGTGCGGGCGCCCGGTGGTCGGGGTGGCGGCTGGGTGACCTGCCATCAGGACTCCTTCGTCCGGTGCGGCTAGCTGGTGTGGTCGAGGCTCTGCGCGAACGCCCAGGCGTCGGCGACGATGCCCGCGAGGTCGGCGCGGCGAGGCTGCCAGCCGAGGCGGTCGGCGGCGGTCCTGGCGGAGGCCACCAGGACGGCCGGGTCGCCGCCGCGGCGCGGGGCGGTGACCTCGGGGATGGGGTGGCCGGTGACCTTGCGGACGGTCTCGATGACCTCGCGGACGGAGAAGCCGTTGCCGTTGCCGAGGTTGCAGATCAGGTGCTCGCCGGCGGTGGCCGCGCCCAGGGCCAGCAGATGGGCGTCGGCCAGGTCGGCGACGTGGATGTAGTCGCGGACGCAGGTGCCGTCGGGGGTGGGGTAGTCGTCGCCGAAGACGGAGATCGCCTCGCGCCGGCCCTGGGCGACCTGGAGGACGAGCGGGATGAGGTGCGATTCGGGGTCGTGGCGCTCGCCGCAGCTGCCGTAGGCGCCGGCGACGTTGAAGTAGCGCAGGGAGACCGCGGCCAGGCCGTGGGCGGTGGCCTCGCCGCTGATCATGTGGTCGACGGCGAGCTTGCTGGCGCCGTAGGGGGAGGTGGGGGCGGTCGGGTCGGTCTCGGTGATGGGGGTGTTCACCGGCTCGCCGTAGGTGGCGGCGGTGGAGGAGAAGACCAGCTTGCGCACGCCCGCGGTGCGCATCGCGGCCAGCAGTGCCATGGTGCCGCCGACGTTGTTGTCCCAGTACTTCTCGGGCTTGACGACGGACTCGCCGACCTGGGAGAACGCGGCGAAGTGCAGGACCGCTTCGTAGGAGGGGTCCAGCCACTTGCCGGCGTCGCGGATGTCGCCCTCGATGAAGTCGGCGCCGGCGGGGACGCCGGCCCGGAAGCCGGTGGAGAGGTTGTCGAGCACGGTCACGGTGTGGCCGGCCTCCAGCAGGTGCTGGGCCACCACACTTCCGACATAACCCGCCCCGCCCGTCACCAGGTACTTGCTCATGGCTTGCTCGCTACCTCTCGCAGTCGCTCGGCCGCGGCTTCCGGCGGCACGTCGTTGATGAACACGTTCATGCCGGATTCGGAACCCGCGAGGAACTTCAGCTTGCCGGAAGTCCGGCGAATGGTGAAAAGCTCAAGGTGGAGGGCGAAGTCCGCGCGCTGTGCGGTGTGGTGCGGTGCCTGGTGCCAGGCGGCGATGTAGGGGGTCGGCGGGGCGCCGGCGCCGGTGTCGAAGATCCGGTCGAAGCGCCGCAGGAGCTCCAGGTAGAGCCGCGGGAATTCGGCGCGGGCGGCGTCGTCGAGGGCGAGCAGGTCGGGGGCCCGGCGCTTGGGGTAGAGGTGCACCTCGTAGGGCCAGTGGGCGGCGTACGGGACGAAGGCCGTCCAGTGGTCGCCGTCGAGGACGATGCGGCGGCCGTCGGTGCGTTCGTCGTCGAGGACGTCGTCGAAGAGGTTGCGGCCGGTGGCCCGGCGGTGGGCGGCGAGGGAGGCCAGCATGCGTTCGGTGCGGGGCGTGACGAAGGGGTAGGCGTAGATCTGGCCGTGCGGGTGGCCGAGGGTGACGCCGATCTCCGCGCCGCGGTTCTCGAAGCAGAAGACCTGCTCGACGCCGGGGAGTTGGGAGAGTTCGGCGGTGCGGTCGGTCCAGGCGGCGAGGACCAGGGCGGCCTGGTCCTCGGTGAGGTCGGCGAACGAGGCGTCGTGGTCGGGGGTGAAGCAGACGACCTCGCAGCGGCCGCGGTCCCCGGCGAGGGAGGGGAAGCGGTTCTCGAAGACGGCGACGTCGTAGTCGGCGGCCGGGATCTCGGAGTGCCGGCCTCCTCGGGAGGGGCACAGCGGGCATTCGTCGGCCGGCGGGTGGTAGGTGCGGGCCTGGCGGTGCGAGGCGATGGCGACGTGGTCACCGAGGAGGCGGTCGGTGCGGATCTCGGCGGCGGTGGCGACCGGGTCGAGGGGGCGCCGGTCGACGGCGTCGCGTACGACGTCGTCGCGCGAGTCGTAGTAGATCAGCTCCCGGCCGTCCGCGAGCCGCGTCGTCGTCTTCTTCACCCCGGGGGCTCCTCACCTCACCGACCAAACACAAACAAACACAATGAAGCACAAGCAAACAGTTGCGTCAACGTCGGACCAGGCCGTCGCAGACGTGGGGGCAGCGCGGGGCCGGACCGGGCATATGCCCCTGCCTCATCACGATCCAACAACTGAAACGAACAAAAGTGTTCAGTTTCTGACCGTCCGCGCGTAGCTTTCTGTGCGTTCCGACCGCCCGCACCGCCCGCACGCAAAGAAGCGAGCTACGACATGATCAATTTGGCCGAAGGGCTACGGCTGCCCACCAACGGGCTGGACTACACGATCCTGGCCCTCTACTTCGTCGTCGTCCTCGGCATCGGCTTCGCGGCCAGGCGCAGCGTGAGGACGAGCCTGGACTTCTTCCTCTCCGGGCGGTCCCTGCCCGCCTGGGTCACCGGCCTGGCGTTCGTCGCCGCCAACCTCGGCGCCACCGAGATCCTCGGGATGGCCGCCAACGGCGCGCAGTACGGCGCCTACACCGTCCACTGGTACTGGATCGGCGCCATCCCGGCGATGGTCTTCCTCGGCCTGGTGATGATGCCGTTCTACTACGGCTCCAAGGTGCGCTCGGTGCCGGAATTCCTGCTGCACCGCTTCGGCCCGTCCTCGCACCTGCTGTCGTCGGTCATCTTCGCGGTCTCGTCCGTGCTCATCGCGGGCGTCAACCTCTACGCGATGGCGATCGTGCTGCAGGCGCTGCTCGGCTGGCCGCAGTGGGTGGCGATCGTCGTCGCAGGCTTCTTCGTGCTGGCGTACATCACCATCGGCGGGCTGTCCTCGGCGATCTACAACGAGTTGCTGCAGTTCTTCGTCATCCTCGCCGCGCTGATCCCGCTGACCGTCGTCGGCCTCAAGCGCGTCGGCGGCTGGCACGGCCTGACCGACTCGCTGAGCTCCTCGCACGGCGATGCGTTCCTGACCGCCTGGAAGGGCACCGGCATCGGCGAGGGCAACCCGCTGGGTGCCAACTGGCTGACCATCGTCCTCGGTCTCGGCTTCGTGATGAGCTTCGGCTACTGGACCACCAACTTCGCCGAGGTGCAGCGCGCGCTGTCCGCGAAGAACCTCTCGGCCGCCAAGCGCACCCCGCTGATCGCCGCCTTCCCGAAGATCTTCATACCCATGGTCGTGGTCGTGCCCGGCCTGATCGCGCTGGTCATGGAGCCGACGCTGGGCAAGAGCAAGGACGGGCTGCAGTACAACGACGCGATCCCGGTCCTGATGCGCGACCTGCTGCCCAACGGCGTCCTCGGCATCGCCGTCACCGGCCTGCTCGCCGCCTTCATGGCCGGTATGGCCGCCAACGTGTCGTCCTTCAACACGGTCTTCACCAACGACATCTGGGCCGCGTACCTCAAGAAGGGCCGCGAGGACGCGTACTACCTCAGGACGGGCCGGGTGGTCACCGCGGTCGGCGTGCTGATCGGCATGGGCACCGCCTTCATCGCCTCGTCCTTCAGCAACATCATGAACTACCTGCAGACGCTGTTCTCCTTCTTCAACGTCCCGCTGTTCGTGGTGTTCATCATCGGCATGTTCTGGAAGCGGACCAGCGCCGCGGCCGGCTTCTGGGGGCTGCTGTCCGGCACCGCCGCCGCCATGGTCAACTACTTCGGCCTCTACAAGCAGGGCATCATCACCATCCCCTCGGACCAGGGCGCCAACTTCGTCTCGTCGATCGTCGCGTTCGTCGTCGGCGCGCTGGTGATGGTCGTGGTCACGATGGTCACCAAGCCCAAGTCCCCCGAGTCCCTGGCCGGACTGGTCTACGGCACGCGGTCCCCCGGCATGGAGGAGCTGCCCGCCGAGGGCGACGACGCCTGGTACCGCCGCCCGGCCCTGCTGGGCTGGGGCGCCGTCGTCCTGGCCGCCGTCTGCTACGTCCCGTTCTCCTTCTGAACACCGGCCCCGAACAGCGGAGTTGACCCACCATGAGTGACTACCAGCACGAGGTCGAGGAGCTGGAGCGCGAATCGGCGACCGCCGCCCGGCTCTTCGATGTACGGCGCATCATCGGCGGCCTGTTCGTCGTCTACGGCGTGATCGTCACGATCGCCGGAATCACCGCCTCCGACGCGGACCTCAAGAAGGCCCAGGACATCAACATCAACCTCTGGACGGGCCTCGGCATGCTCGTCCTCGGCCTGTTCTTCCTGGTCTGGCTGAAGCTGCGGCCGACCGTGCCGCCCACGACCGAGGAGCTCCGGGCCGCAGCCGACGACGGGCCCGCCGGGGGCTGACCGGCGCCGGCCCCGGCTTCTACCCCTGCGGCGGGGACGGCTCGTCCGTCTCCGCCGCCACCGTCCCGGCCGCCGCCCTCCCCGCCGCCGTCCCTGCCGGCCGCCCGCGGCCCGCCCGGTCCAGCAGCCCGGTACGCGCCGCCAGCGCGGCCGCCTCCAGCCGGGAGCCGACCTCCAGCTTCATCAGCACCCGCTGCACATGCGTGCGCGCGGTGCTCGGCGCGATCTCCATCCCGGCCGCGATCAGCCGGGTGTCCTCGCCGTCCGCGACCCGCATCAGGACCTCGACCTCGCGCGGGGTGAGCAACTCCAGCAGCCGCGCGCCCTCGTCGTCCGGCTGCGCCGCCGGGTGCAGCAACTCCTCGAACGCCTGCTGCAACAGCTGCGGCGAGACCGCCGACTCCCCCGCCCGGGCCTTCATCATGGCCCGTTCGACGCCCTCGATCCGCTCGTCGTTGCGGACGTACCCGGACGCCCCGGCCGCGAACGCAGCGGCGATCCCGCGCGGGCTGGGCACCGGACCCAGCACCACCACCGCCACCTGCGGCCGCTCCTTCTTGATCCGTACGACCGGGTCGAAGGTGCCCGGCTGGGCGGGCGCCGCGGTCCCCAGCAGGCACACCTCGGGCGCCCGGCTCACCACCAGCTCCGCGGCCCCGGCACTCGGCGCGGCGGCCGCCAGCACCCGGTGCCCGCGCAGTTTCAGCGCCGAGGCGAGCGCCTCCGCGAGCAGCCGGTGATCGTCGACCACCATGAGCCGCACGCCCATAGAGCAACCCCCTCCCTCCGCGCGGCCCCGGCGCGCCCCGGCCGGGCCGTTCGTCCCCGGGAAGCTACACGCTCGACTGCCGACGCGCGCCCCCTACCGGGCAGAAGCCCCCCGGAATGCTGGAATCCCGGCCATTCGGGGCCGATTGCCGCCGGAACGAGACGCTCCACCGGTGCCCGGCCTGCGCGAGGAACGCCCCGGGGCCGGTGTCGGTGTCGGTCCCGGAGCGTGTGCCAGGGCCGGTCCCGGAGCCTGTGCCAGGGCCGGTGTCGGAGCCGGTGTCGGTGCCGTGTGCCACAGTTGACGGCAGCAGGCGGGGGACGGGACGACCGGCTCCATGCGGTGCACACGGCGCGGTTCGATGCCGGGGTGGGGCGAGACGTGAGCGAAGGAAGGCCATGAGTACACCGCAGCAGCCGCACAACGGCTTCGGGGGCGCGCCGGGTTACGGAACGCCGCCGGCGGGTCCGCCCGGCGGATACCCGCAGCAGATACCGGGCGGTCAGGTTCCGGGCGGTCAGGTTCCCGGTGGTCAGGTTCCCGGTGGTCAGATACCGCCGCCCCCGGGGCCGTACGCGCCGCAGGGGCCCTATGACGCCCCCGCACAGGGGCCGTACGGGGCGCCGCCGCAGCCTCCTTACGGGGTGCCGCCGCAGGGCTACCCCGGTTACGGCGGGCCCGGAATGATGCCGCCGCCGGTCCCACCCCGCAACAAGAGCCGAAAGGTGGGGGGAATCATCGGCGCGATCGTCGGTGTGCTGGTGGTCGGGAGCATCGCGTCGACCGTGGCGCTCCGCGGGGGCGGCTCGGGCGGTTCCGGCGGTTCGGGTGGTTCAGGCGGGCCGAAGTACCGGATCACGGTGCCGCAGACGCTGGCGGGCGGGGAGTACAAGCTCGCCAAGGACATCTCCCAGCAGGCCGACGGCTCGGTGCCGAACGACGGGGCCAACGAACACGGCATGAAGACGGTCGCCGGGCAGTACGCCAGCGGGACCAAGTCCCTGGTGATGCTGGGGATGTACGGCTCCATAGACGACCCGGAGACGACCGTCGAGCACGCCATCCAGGGGATGACGCGCGACGGGAAGACGGTCGTCGCGGTGGCGGAGAAGAAGTTCACGCCGAGCGGCGGCGGGGACCCGCTGACCTGCGGCGTGGACGTGCGCACGGAGATGGGGCAGAAGGTCACGCTGACGTTCTGCATAGGGGCCGACTCCAGCACGTCCATGAACGTCGCCGAGACCGATGCCGCGGACCTGTCGAAGGATCCCCAGTCCATCGACCTGCAGAAGTTCGCGGACCAGGCGGGCAAGATCCGCAACGAGGTCCGCAAGCCGCTGGCCTGAGTCCGTTGAGCTGAGTCCGCTGGTCTGAACTGAAGCCGTTGGGCTGAAGCCGTTGGGCTGAAGCCGTTGGGCTGAGGTCCTTGGGCGGTGGGGGCCGTACGCCGTGGGGGTTGTGCTCCGCGGGGACCGTACGCCGTGGGCCCGTACGCCGTGGGCGCGGGAATATCTCCCGCCCCCACTCCGTTGATGGGCCCACAGGGGGGCCTCACGACCCTTAGGGGATCTGTTCGACCATCCCCTAGGTACCCTCCTACGCGTCCTCCGCCAGCTCCAGCCAGCGCATCTCCAACTCATCCCGCTCGGCGGACAGTTCGCGCAGCTGGGCGTCGAGGCCGGCGACCTTTTCGAAGTCGGTGGCGTGCTCGGCGATCTGGGCGTGCAGCTTCGCCTCCTTGTCGCCGATCTTGTCCAGCTGGCGCTCGATCTTCTGGAGCTCCTTCTGGGCCGCGCGGTTGATCGCGGCGGTCTTCTTCGGCGCCTCGGCCGGCTGCGCGGGGGCCGGGGTGGCGGCCTCGATGACCTTCTGGCGGCGCTCCAGGTACTCGTCCAGGCCGCGCGGCAGCATCCGCAGCGTGGCGTCGCCGAGCAGCGCGAGGACCCGGTCGGTGGTGCGCTCGATGAAGTACCGGTCGTGGCTGATGACGATCAGCGAGCCGGGCCAGCCGTCGAGCAGGTCCTCCAGCTGCGTCAGCGTCTCGATGTCCAGGTCGTTGGTCGGCTCGTCGAGGAAGAGGACGTTGGGCTCGTCCATCAGCAGCCGCAGGATCTGCAGCCGGCGGCGCTCACCGCCGGACAGGTCGCCGACCGGCGTCCACTGCTTCTCCTTCGTGAAGCCGAACTTCTCGCAGAGCTGGCCGGCGGTCATCTCCCGGCCCTTGCCCAGGTCGACGCGTTCCCGGACCCGCTGGACGGCCTCCAGCACCCGCCAGTCCGGGTCGAGTTCGGCGACCTCCTGCGAGAGGTAGGCCAGTTTCACGGTCTTGCCGACGGCGATCCGGCCGCCGACCGGCTGCGCCTCGCCCTCCGTACGGGCCGCCTCGGCAAGCGCCCGCAGCAGCGAGGTCTTGCCCGCGCCGTTGACGCCGACCAGGCCGATCCGGTCACCGGGGCCCAGCTGCCAGGTCAGGTGCTTGAGCAGCACCTTCGGGCCGGCCTGGACGGTCACGTCCTCCAGGTCGAAGACGGTCTTGCCCAGCCGGGAGTTGGCGAACTTCATCAGCTCGGCGCTGTCCCGCGGCGGCGGCACGTCCGCGATCAGCTCGTTGGCGGCCTCGATGCGGAAGCGCGGCTTGCTGGTACGGGCCGGGGCGCCGCGGCGCAGCCACGCCAGCTCCTTGCGCATCAGGTTCTGCCGCTTGGCCTCCTCGCTGGCCGCGATCCGCTCCCGCTCGGCGCGGGCGAAGACGTAGTCGCTGTAGCCGCCCTCGTACTCGTGCACATCGCCGCGCTGCACGTCCCACATGCGGGTGCAGACCTGGTCGAGGAACCAGCGGTCGTGGGTGACGACGACCAGCGCCGAGCGCCGGGCCTGCAGGTGCCGGGCCAGCCAGGAGATGCCCTCGACGTCGAGGTGGTTGGTGGGCTCGTCGAGGACGATCAGATCCTGCTCGGCGATCAGCAGCTTGGCGAGCGCGATCCGCCGCCGCTCGCCGCCGGACAGCGGCCCGATGACGGTGTCCAGACCGTGGGTGAAACCGGGCAGGTGCAGATCGCCGAAGAGGCCGGTCAGCACATCGCGGATCTTGGCGTTGCCGGCCCACTCGTGGTCGGCGAGGTCGCCGATGACCTCGTGCCGGATGGTGGCGGCCGGGTCCAGCGAGTCGTGCTGGGACAGTACGCCGAGCCGCAGCCCGCCGGAGTGCGTGACCCGGCCGTCGTCGGCGCCCTCCAGCTTGGCCAGGATCCGGATGAGGGTCGTCTTGCCGTCGCCGTTGCGCCCGACGACGCCGATCCGTTCCCCCTCGTTGACGCCGAGGGAAACACCGTCGAGCAGGGCACGGGTCCCGTAGACCTTGCCGACGGCTTCCAGATTGACGAGGTTGACGGCCATCTCACTCCTGCGCTTCCCACGATGCGCTTCACATCGATCGACCTTCCCAGCGTAGTCGGCCTCCGGAAGCACCCCGACGGGGAAAGCGGCTGAGGGGCCGCGGCCCATGTGCCGCTGGTGATCATCGGCGATCGTCGGTGCTTGAGACGGAGCTCCGCGGCCGGAGACGGCGGGATCACCACAGCAGAACGGCGACCACCAGCCAGCCGGGCACGGCGAGGAGAAACCCGGCGACCGCGAGGCCCACGCCGCGCTGCCCCGTTTTGAGGGTCTGCACACCGGCGATCACGCTGCAGACCAGCGCCGGCGGTATGAAGAGGAGAAGCGACCCGAGCAGGCCGACCACGCCGAAGCCGACGAGCAGCAGCAGGGACATCAGCGACAGGACCAGAGAGGCCACCGCGAACCCGTTGTAGGTCTCCGGTCGACGCACCTGGCCGCCGGGCCAGTGGGGATGCGGCTCTGCCATGTGGTGCACTCCTGGGATACGCGGCTCAGGCCGTGCGGTGCACCGGCTCGCCCCGAGTTTTGCACAGGGCCCCGGGTCGCACGTGGCCGAGGCCGTGGAGCCGGCTGCCGGGCGCCGGCGAACCCCCGTTGGGTAGCGTCCCCACATGACCTCGGACACAGGTGTGACAGTCGAGACGGAACGCGGGCTGGTCTACGGCCCGAGCGGCAAGCAGCTGGACCTCTACCGCCCGGAGGGGGCGGCGCACCCGGCACCGGCCGTCCTGCTCTGGCACGGCATCGGCCCCGACGAACGCGACGTCCTCGAACCCCTGGCGCGCACCGCGGCGGCGCGCGGTCTGCTGGTCCTCGTACCGGACTGGCGCTCGGACGCCGCGGACGGCGGCCGGTCGCAGCTCCTGGAGTCGCTGGCCTTCGCCCGCAAGGAAGCGGGCGGGCTGGGCGGCGACGGTGAGTCCTTCGTGCTGGCCGGCTGGTCGGCGGGGGCCGGTGCCGCGCTGGGGGTCGCGCAGCGGCCCGAGGTTGCGCAGGAGTGGCGGCCGAGGGCGGTGGTGGGCGTAGCGGGCCGCTACGACTTGCCGGCCCGCACCACCGGGACCGCCCCGCTGGCCGACCTCGCCGCGGGCCGGGACCCGGCCGTCCCGGTGCACCTCGTCCACGGCAGCCGCGACCCGATCGTGGCGCCCCGATACTCCCGCGACCTTGCCGAGGCGCTGCGCGCCGCGGGCCACCCGGTGACGCTGCAGGAGCCGGACACCGACCACGCCGGCGTGATCATGACCGCCTACGACCCGACGACGGACCGCTGCGTCCCGACCAGCGATGGGGCCGCGGTGGCGGCGGGACACCTGGTGGCGGGGGTACTGGCAGCGGCGGCCGCCGACCAGTCTCAGTAGGCCCTGCAAGCCCTGCAGGCCCTGCAAGCCCTCGGGTCACCGTCGCCCGCACCCACCGGACGACCATGCGTTGAGCATCCGCACCCGCTCCGCCAGCTCCCGGCGCCTGACGTCGTGGGCCGGCGGGCTCCGCCACGGCTCCTGCCTGCCCACGTACGGCCGGACGAGGCGACTGTCCTCCCCGCACAACAGGAGCAGGCCGGGCGGCACCCGGCGCACATGCACCAGGCGGCGCCCCACCGGAACCGCCGGCGGGGCGCCAGGGACGGCGGCGTCGATGACGCACAGAACGCCGGTACCGCTGCTCCCCCGATGACCGCCCCGCCCCGGAAGTAACCAACTCAGCAGCGCTTCAAGGCGCGTTCGGAGCCATCCCGCCATGCCGTTCACCGCGCAGCCGCCTTGCGGAGAACCTCGGCGAGCTTGCGCGCGGTGACCGCGTTGCAGTTACCGAGGGCGACGAGCGGGACGGCGTAACTGCCCGCGAAGCCCGGCAGATCGACACCGAGCGAGGGCAGCGTGATGCCGTTGTCCTTGAGCGCGGTACGCAGCGCCTCGGCACTGTCGTGCACGTCGTCGGGGGTGGGGTGGTGGTGGATGGGCATACGGCTACACCTTCCTGTGCGCTGCGTTCGGTTCGGCGCACTGACGCATGGACCACCCTTGGGCGGCCCAACCGGTATGCAGACGGCGGCACTTCGGGAGGCCGCGGCGTGCGACGCGGCACTACTCGGACCGTAGGGGGCATATATGCCCCGGGGCAAGGTTGTCGCTCAGGGTTAATCAGGTTGGGTGGACCGTGGCACCGTTAGGCGCGACACTGTGCGCGGATAGGGGAAGGTGACATGCCGCCGAGGGACAACCCAACGGCCCGCCAAGCCCGACTCGGGGTCGAGCTGCGGAAGTTGCGTGAACGCGCGGGCAAGACCGCCCGAGAGGCAGCGGCGCTGGTTTCGACCGACCAAGCCAAGATCAGTCACATCGAGGCGGGCCGCGTCGGAGTCAGCGAGGACCGCATCCGCCGGCTCGCCGTCTTCTACGCCTGCGACAACGAGGCCCTCGTCGAAGCGCTGTGCGCCATGGCACGCGAGCATCGCGGCCAGCACTGGTGGGACGACTATCGCGGCATCCTCGCTCCCGGATTCCTCGATATCGCGGAGCTGGAACACCACGCCACCAGACTGCGTTACCTACAACCCGTCACGTTGCCCGGGGTCCTCCAGACCGAGGAGCACGCCCACGCCCTTTTCGCCAGCACAATTCCGCGGCTGCCCGACGACGAACTGCAGGCCCGGGTCGAGCATCGCATGAAGCGGCGGGCAATCTTGGAACGAGATGAACCACCGCATTTCGAGGCCATCGTGCACGAGGCAGCGCTGCGCATGCGCGTAGGCGGGCGAAAGGTTACGCGCGGACAGCTCGAACACCTCTTGTGCATGTCTGAGCGGCCGGGCCTCATTCTCCGTGTCATCCCATTCGCCAGCGAGGATTTCATTGACGTGACGCAGACGGTGTTGTACGCGAGTGGCATCGTTCGACAGCTCGATACCGTGCACATCGACACCCCGTTCAGCGGCCGCTACCTTGACGCAGCCGCTGACCTCGATCGCTATCGCGCCCTGCTCGACCTCGCCGAGCAGGCAGCACTCACGCCCGAACAGTCGCGAAGTTTTATTCACCACGTCGCAAAAGAACTGTGAGAGACAGACCATGAGCAGCGAACTCAGGTGGCAGAAATCGAGCTTTTCCGGGAGCAGCGAGCAGTGCCTCGAAACAGCCAGGGCTTCCGGCGAAATACTCCTTCGCGAAAGCGACGACCCCCAAGTGATCGTCAGAACCACGCCGGAGAAACTCGCCGCCTTCATCCTCGGCGTGAAGAACGGCGAGTTCGACCACTTCGTCAACTGAGGTTATCGACATGACAAACAACCGGATTGACTTGAGCACCGCCGTCTGGCGCAAGAGCAGCTACACCAACGGCGACGGCGGGGACTGCGTCGAGGTGGTCGACGGCCTCCCCGGTGTCGTCCCCGTCCGTGACTCCAAGGACCCGCACGGGCCGGCGATAGTCTTTCCCGCCGCGGCCTGGTCGTCCTTCGTCTGCGCCGTCAAGGATGCGGCGCTGCCGGGTACTTGAGACGCCGGGGCGGAGGGCAGCCGCGGCAAAGCACGGAATATCGTCGCCCCCGCAACCGGGAATATCGCCGCCCCCGCACCCGTTGTGGCCCCGCAGGGGGGCCTCGCGTCCCCTACGGGATCCGTTCGAACGCCCCCTAGGGATCCTCGCCCCTCTAGAGGCTGCCGCCCCGCCCCCTAGAGAACCGTAGCCCCCGCCGCCGGTGAGTCCGCCACCCGCACCGCCCGGCAGGTCCCCGACGCCAGCAGTGCCGCGGCCACAGCGCGGGCCGACTCGGCGTCCTTGACGAGGAACGCCGTGGTCGGGCCCGAGCCGGAGACCAGGGAGGCCAGGGCGCCGGCGGCGGTGCCGGCGGCCAGGGTGGCGGACAGGGACGGGCGCAGGGAAAGGGCCGCGGGCTGGAGGTCGTTGGTGAGGGCGGCGGCGAGGGCCGTGGCGTCACCGCTGGCGAGGGCGGCGAGCAGGGTGGGGTCGGCCTCGGGCTCGGGCACGTCCGTCCCCTCTGTCAGGCGGTCGAACTCGCCGTAGACGGCCGGGGTGGACAGTCCGCCGTCGGCGACCGCGAAGACCCAGTGGAAGGCGCCGCCGACGGGGAGGGGGGTCAGGAGCTCGCCGCGGCCGCGGCCCAGTGCCGCGCCGCCGACCAGGCTGAACGGTACGTCGCTGCCCAACTCGGCGCAGATGTCGAGGAGTTCGTCCCGGGAGGCACCGGTGGACCAGAGGGTGTCGCAGGCCAGCAGGGCGCCCGCGGCGTCGGCGCTGCCGCCGGCCATGCCGCCGGCGACCGGGATGTCCTTGGTGATGTGGAGGTGGACGTCGGGGCTGCGGCCGTAGCGGGCGGCGAGGAGTTCGGCGGCCCGGGCGGCCAGGTTCGTCCGGTCCAGCGGGATCCGGTCGACGTCGTGGCCCTCGGCGGTGATCCGCAGGGTGTCCGCGGGGGTGGCGGTGACCTCGTCGTACAGGCCGACCGCGAGGAAGACGTTCGCGAGGTCGTGGAAGCCGTCGGGGCGCGCGGCGCCGACCGCCAGCTGGACGTTGACCTTCGCGGGGACCCGTACCGTCACCGTCGTCGTCACTTGCCTGCCTCCCGGTTCTCCGCGATCCGGGCGAATTCCTCGACCGTCAGGGCCTCGCCGCGGGCCTGTGGCGAGATGCCCGCGGCGACCAGCGCGGCCTCGGCCGCGGCGGCCGAGCCGGCCCAGCCGGAGAGCGCGGCCCGCAGCGTCTTGCGGCGCTGGGCGAACGCGGCATCGACGACGGCGAAGACCTCGTCGCGGCGCGCGGAGGTCGCGACCGGCCGCTCCCGGCGGACCAGGGAGACCAGGCCGGAGTCGACGTTGGGCGCGGGCCAGAAGACGGTGCGGCCGATGGCGCCGGCCCGCTTGACCTCGGCGTACCAGTTGGCCTTGACCGACGGCACGCCGTAGACCTTGTTGCCGGGGCGGGCGGCGAGCCGGTCGGCGACCTCGGACTGGACCATGACCAGGGTGCGGTCGATGGACGGGAACGTGGCGAGCATGTGGAGCAGGACCGGGACCGCGACGTTGTAGGGGAGGTTGGCGACCAGGGCGGTGGGGGCGGGGCCGGGGAGTTCGGTGACGTGCATCGCGTCGCTGTGCACCAGCGCGAAGCGGTCGGCGCGCTCGGGCAGCCGGGCGGTGACGGTGGCCGGCAGCGCGGCCGCCAGGACGTCGTCGATCTCGACGGCGGTGACCCGGTCGGCGGCCTCCAGCAGGGCCAGGGTCAGTGACCCGAGCCCGGGGCCGATCTCGACGACGACGTCGTCGGGCCGGACATCGGCGGTCCGCACGATCCGGCGGACGGTGTTGGCGTCGATGACGAAGTTCTGGCCGCGCTGCTTGGTGGGGCGTACGCCCAGCGTCGCGGCCAGTTCGCGGATGTCGGCAGGACCCAGCAGCGGGCCGGACTCGTCGGTCGTACTCTTGCTCACCCGTGAAGCTTACGGCCGCACACCGGCCACGGGCTCGCCCCCCGGGTGATGTAGAGCTTCTTGGCACGGTAGGTCTGTTCCTCGGCGGGGGCGTCCTGGGGGCGGCCGCGGCCGCCGAGGGCGTGCCAGGTGGCGACGTCGAACTGGTAGAGGCCGCCGTAGGTGCCGGAGGAATCGACCGCGTCGGGCCGGCCGCCGGCCTCGCACCGGGCCAGTGCGTCCCAGGCGAGGTGGTCGGCGCCGCGTACGGAGAGCGGCAGTTGTTTGGTGCCGATGTGCACGATCTGCGGGCGGGGGGCCCGGACGAGCTCGGTGTGCAGCCGTTTCGGCTTTTGTCTGACGCCGTTGACGGTGCGCAGCCGGTAGGTGACCCGCCGCACGCCGGGCCGTCCCTGCTGGACGACGGCCTCGGTGCCGCGGGCCAGCTGCGGGTCGGTCCGTTTGACCGTACGGAACGGGACGGGCTCCTCGCGGACCTCCTTGCCGCCGGTGATCCGCAGCACGGAGATGGTCTGGCCCTCGCGCGGGAAGCTGTCCGGCGGTACGGAGGTGGTGTCCTGGTCGCGCAGGGCCAGCCCGGCGTCGGCGAGGGCCTCGCGGACGGTGGCGGCGTTGGTGCGGACGCGGTGTTCGCGGCCGTCGGCGACGAAGACGACGGTGCGTTCGGTGCGGACCGCGAGTTCGATGCCGTGCCGTTCGATGCGGCGGGAGCGGGAGGTGGAGAGGTAGGCGCCCTCGGCGCGCACCCCGAGCTGGTGGAGGGCGCCGGCGACGGTGTGGGCGGTGGTCCACACCTGGTGGCGCTGGCCGTCGATGGTGAGCACGACCGGCCGGCCGTGCCGGACCACGATCTCGTCGCCGCTGTGCAGGTCGGTGCCGGGGGCGGGCGCGACGATGTCGTGGTCGCCGATGCCGAGCTCTTCATCGGCGAGCAGGTCCTCGACGTCGTCGGCGAAGGTGTGCAGGGTGCGGGGGGTCCCGTCGACGCTGAGCCGGACGGCCTTGTCGTGGGCGATGAAGGCGGTGGTGCCGCCGGCGAGGAAGGCGACGACCGCGGCCCGGGGCAGCAGTCGCCGCAGGGCCTCGGGGCGTTCGGCGCGGCGTCTGCGACGGCCGCGCGCGGCGCGGTGGCTGCTGCTCTGCGGAAGACTCACGGCGCGCTCCACATGCCACGGATGCGGTTGACGGGCGGAGGCTAGCCGAGCCGCGGTCACTCTCCAAAGTCGGTCCGGTACGGAAAGTGCTCACTTCAGGGGACGCCCGGCTCGCCGTGGTGACGGCGGCGGGCGCGGTGGTCAGTAGCCGAAGGCGCGTGCCGTGTTGGCGGCGACGGCCGTCGCGAGGGTGTCCTCGGTCATTCCCTTGACGTCGGCCATCGCGCGCAGGGTGACCGGAATGAGGTAGGGGGCGTTGGCCCGTCCGCGGTACGGGGCGGGGGTGAGGAAGGGGGCGTCGGTCTCGACCAGGACGAGTTCCGGCGGGGCGACGGCGAGGGCGTCGCGCAGCGGCTGGGCGTTCTTGAAGGTGACGTTGCCGGCGAAGGACATGAAGTAGCCGGCCGCGGCGCAGGTCTTGGCCATCTCGGCGTCGCCGGAGTAGCAGTGGAAGACGGTCCGCTCGGGTGCGCCTTCCTCGCGCAGGATCCGCAGCACGTCCTCGTGGGCCTCGCGGTCGTGGATGACCAGGGCCTTGTCGTGCCGCTTGGCGATCTCGATGTGGGCGCGGAAGGAGCGCTCCTGGGCGGCCATGCCGTCGGGGCCGGTGCGGAAGTGGTCGAGGCCGGTCTCGCCGACGCCGCGGACCTGGGGCAGGGCGGCGAGCCGGTCGATCTCCGCGAGGGCCTCGTCCAGCGCGGCGTCACCGCCCGCCTCCCGAGCGCCCTGCCGCGACCAGCCATCGGGGTCGCCGAGGACGATCCGGGGTGCCTCGTTGGGGTGCAGGGCGACGGTGGCGTGCACGCTCTCGTGGGCGGCGGCCGTGTCGGCGGCCCACTGGGAGCCCTTGAGGTCGCAGCCGACCTGGACGACGGTGGTGACGCCGACGGAGGCGGCCTTGGCGAGCGCTTCCTCGGTCGTCCCCTCCTGCATGTCCAGGTGGGTGTGCGAGTCCGCGACCGCCACCCGAAGGGGTTCGGGCAGCGGCGGCGGGGTGTTCTTGTCCTGCGGTGCCATGGCCGCGATCCTACGAGGACCGCGGCCGGCGCTCACCTGCGGTGGTGCTGGAAGGGGTGCAGCAGGTCGGAGAGGTGCCAGTGGTGCTTGCCGTCCTCCGGGGGCGCCTCGGCGGTGCTGCCGGTGCGCTCCGCGGCGGGGGTGCCCTTCTTCTCGTTCTTGTCGTTCTTCTCGCCCTTGGGGATCTTCTCGCTGCCGTGCTGGCGCTGGTGCATGTTCGCAATCGCGTGGGAGACCATCGAGACCTGTCCGGAGCGCATGATGCGGACGACGTTGCTGCCGCAGCTCAGGCAGGTGGGGCAGGTCAGCGGGGACGGTACCCGCTCGCCGTCCGTGTAGTAGACGACCCGCTCCCGGCCCTTGCCGTCGAGCTGGTGGACTATGTCGTAGGCCTGCTCCCAGCCGTACCCGCACTTCATGCAGGCGAAGGAGTACGCCTCGTGGGCGGCGGGCTCGGGCTGGGGGATGGGGTGGACGCCGGTGGCGTTCGCCGCGGTGGTCTTGGCGATCTCGCTCATGCCGAAACCTCGCTTCGCTCGGCCTCGCACTCGCTCGGCGCGCACCTCTCGATGATTCGCTCGCTACGCTCGCTCATTTGCGCTCCTCTTGTCCGCTGGACAAGGTCTTCGGGAACGGTTCGTCCCTCACCCAGTGGACGCCTTTCCGGGGCGCAATGCAGCAGCTCTCCGACGGTATTGGCCCAGATTTGGCCGACGGTAGGAAAATCACCCCAACGCCTCGGCCTGCGCTTTACCTTTCCGGCCAGTCATTTACCTTCTGATGAGTCGGTTTTCTCCGTGGCCTGCGCATTATTCTTCGGCGGCCGGTTTCCGGGTGGCGCGGAAGGCGCCGGGACGCCCGCCGGGGCCCGCTTCCCAGCCGTCGTCTCAGCCCGCCTTCTCCGCGTTCTTCGCCGCGACCACCGCGTCGAAGACCTCCCGCTTGGGCAGCCCTGCCTCCGCCGCGACCGCCGCGATGGCCTCCTTGCGCCGCTCCCCCGCCTCCTCGCGGACCCGCACCCGGCGCACCAGCTCCTCGGGCGCCAGCTCCTGCGGACCGCTCTCCGGCGCACCCTCCACGACGATGGTGATCTCGCCCCGTACGCCCTCGGCCGCCCAGGTCGCCAGCTCGCCCAGCGTGCCGCGCTTGACCTCCTCGTACGTCTTGGTCAGCTCGCGGCAGACCGCGGCCCGGCGGTCCGGGCCGAAGACCTCGGCCATCGCGGCGAGGGTGTCGTCGAGCCGGTGCGGCGCCTCGAAATACACCAGGGTGCGCCGCTCGTCGGCGACCTCGCGCAGCCGGGAGCGCCGTTCGCCGGCCTTGCGCGGCGGGAAACCCTCGAAGCAGAAGCGGTCCACCGGCAGACCGGAGACGGCCAGCGCGGTGAGCACCGCGCTCGGGCCCGGTACGGCGGTGACCTTGATGCCGCGCTCGACGGCGGCCGCCACCAGCCGGTAGCCCGGGTCGGAGACCGACGGCATGCCGGCGTCGGTGACCAGCAGCACCCGGGCGCCGCCGGCCAGCGCGTCGGCGAGCTCCGGCGTGCGGGCCGCCTCGTTGCCCTCGAAGTACGACACGATCCGGCCGGTGGGCGTCACGTCCAGCGCCTGGGTCAGCCGGCGCAGCCGCCGGGTGTCCTCGGCGGCGATCACCTCGGCGGCGGCCAGTTCGGCGGCGAGCCGCGGCGGCGCGTCCGCGATGTCGCCGATGGGCGTCCCTGCAAGTACCAGCACTCCAGTCACCCGCCCATCCTCCCAGCACACCGCCGGCCCGCCGACCCGCCCCGGCCCGCCGGGCATCCGCCGGTGGCGCTCCGCACCGGTCCACAGGCCGCTTCCCTACGATGGGCCGGGTGACGAGTGACACCACCGCGACCGACGCCGCCGCGCACGCCGCTCCGGAGCCGGCCCGGCAGCCCCCCGTCTGGCAGCGGCGGCTGCGCCGATTCGGATATCCGGCCGCGCCGCCGGCCGACGTCCGGACCCGGCTGGTGCCCGCGTACCCGCGGGCGGGCGGCCGGCTGTGGGCGGTGTTCGGCGCCGGACCGGACGCGGCGGCCCGGCTGGCCCGCTGGTCGGGCTGGGGCGGCCCGCTGCTGGTGGCGCTGTTCGCGGGGGTCCTGCGGTTCTGGAACCTCGGCAGCCCGCGGAAGGTGATATTCGACGAGACGTACTACCCCAAGGACGCCTGGTCGCTGCTCCAGTACGGCTACGAGGGCACCTGGGCCAAGAACGCCAATGACGCGCTGGTGGCCCATCCGCCGCAGATCCTGCTCTCGCCGGAGCACTCGTACGTCGTCCACCCCCCGGCGGGCAAGTGGCTGATCGCGGTCGGCGAGTGGGCGCTGGGCATGAACCCCTTCGGCTGGCGGTTCATGGTGGCGCTGCTCGGCACCCTGTCGGTGCTGCTGATCTGCCGGATCGGGCGGCGGCTGATGCGGTCCACGGCGCTGGGCTGCCTGGCCGGGACACTGCTGGCGGTGGACGGGCTGCACTTCGTGATGAGCCGTACCGCGCTGCTCGACCTGATCGTGATGTTCTGGGTGGTGGCCGCGTTCGGCTGCCTGCTGGCGGACCGGGACCGCACCCGCGCCCGGCTCGCCGCGGCGCTCCCCATGAGCCCGGACGGGGTGGCCCGCCCGGACGCGGACGTCGGCGACCGGCTCCGGCTGGGGTGGCGGCCCTGGCGGATCGCGGCCGGTCTCTGCCTGGGCCTGGCCTCGGCCACCAAATGGAACGGTCTGTACTTCCTCGCGGCGTTCGCCCTGATGTCGTTCCTCTGGGACGTCGCGGCCCGCCGCACGGCCGGCGCCCGGCGCCCGTTCCGCTCGGCGCTGCGCCGCGACGCGCTGGCCGCCTTCGGCTCCACCGTCGTCGTCGCCCTGGCCACCTACCTGGCGTCCTGGACCGGCTGGATCGCCACCAAGGGCGGCTACTACCGCGACTGGGCCACCACCCCGGACGGCCGGGCGGCCGGCTGGACCTGGCTGCCGGACTGGCTGCGCAGCCTGTGGCACTACCAGACCGAGGTCTACGCCTTCCACACCGGACTGACCACCCCGCACACCTACCAGTCCAACCCCTGGAGCTGGCTGGTCCTGGGCCGCCCGGTGTCGTACTTCTACGAGGACCCCAAATTCGGCCAGGACGGCTGCACCGCGGCCGAGGGCTGCGCCCGCGAGGTCCTGGCGCTGGGCACCCCGCTGCTGTGGTGGGCGTCCTGCTTCGCGCTGCTGTACGTCCTGTACCGCTGGCTGTTCAAGCGGGACTGGCGGGCCGGCGCAATCGCCTGCGGGGTCGCCGCCGGCTACCTCCCCTGGTTCCTCTACCAGGAACGCACGATCTTCCTCTTCTACGCCGTCGTCTTCGTGCCGTTCCTGTGCCTGGCGCTGGCCATGATGATCGGCGCGATCCTCGGCCCGCCGGGGGCGAGCGAGCGCCGCCGGACCATCGGCGCCGTAGGAGCCGGCGTCCTGGTCCTCCTCATCGTCTGGAACTTCATCTACTTCTATCCGCTCTACACGGGCCTGCCGATCCCGAAGAGCGCCTGGCACCACCGGATGTGGTTCGACAGCTGGGTGTGAGCCGCCGCCGGAATTCGACGATTCCGTCACAGGCTTACAACAGCGCGTCACCGGACCGTGCCCGGATCGAGACTCGGTGCTCTTCCCGTGTCCCTTAGAGTGCGTGGCACGTTCTTGTGTGCGTATTCAAGGACGAGGCTTATGGGAGGGAATCGGTGGCATGCGCCGTGAGGTGAAGTACGGGCTGATCGGCGGATCGGTGGCCCTGGTGGCGGGAGTCGTGGGCGGCTTCACGCTGTTCGGCGGCTCGGACGACGCGACGCCGCAGGAGGTCCGGTCCGCGGACGCCGCGGCCGGTGACAACGCGCCCAAGGTGCCGACCGGCCCGCTCTCCGCCAAGGAGGTGCAGACCGCCGGCCAGGAGTTCCTGACCGCCTGGCAGTCCGGCGACGCCGCCAAGGCCGCGAAGCTGACCGACAGCCCCGACACCGCCAAGGCGGCGCTCACGACGTTCGCCAAGCGGGCCGGGTTCTCCAAGGTGACGGTGACGCCCGGCACCCCCGCCGGCGACAAGATCCCGTACACCGTCGCCGCGCAGATCGACTACAAGGGCACCGAGGCGCCGTACTCGTACCGCGCCTCGGCGACCCTCCACCGGGACAAGGCCACCGGCAAGCCGGTCGTCTCCTGGCAGCCGGCCGTGCTGTACCCGGGCCTGGCCAAGGGCGACGAGCTGCGGACCGGCGAGGCCGAGGCGCCGCCGATCAAGGCCGTGGACCGCAACGGGGTCGAGCTGACCCCCGAGGCGCACCCCACGCTGACCGGGATCCTCGCGAGCCTGCGCGACAAGTACGGCGCCAAGACCGGCGGCAAGCCCGGCGTGGAGCTGTACATCAAGCGCGCCAAGGCGGCCAAGCCGGCCGACCAGCAGCCCGACAAGACCCTGAAGGTGCTCTCCAAGGGCACCCCCGGCACGTTGAAGACCACCCTGGACGCCAAGCTCCAGTCGGCGGCCGAGAAGGCGATCCGCGGCAAGAAGTCCGCCTCGGCGGCCGCGGTCAAGCCCAGTACGGGTGAGATCCTGGCGCTCGCCAACTCCCCGGCGAAGGGCTTCAACATGGCCACCCAGGGGTCGCTGGCCCCCGGGTCAACGATGAAGATCATCACGTCGGCGATGTTCCTGGACAAGGGCCTGACCTCGCCCGGCAAGAAGCACCCGTGCCCCAAGTACTTCACGGTCGGCGGCTGGAAGTTCCAGAACGACGGCAAGTCCGAGATCAAGGACGGCACCTTCGCGCAGAGCTTCGCCGCGTCCTGCAACAACGCCTTCATCTCGCTGGCGCCCAAGCTCAAGGACGACGACCTGACGAACGAGGCGCGGGACGTCTTCGGCATCGGCCTGAACTGGCAGACCGGCATCCCCACCTTCGACGGCGCGGTGCCGGTGCAGCACGACGCGCAGATGGCGGCCTCGCTGATCGGGCAGGGCGGCGTGCGGATGAACCCGCTCAACGTCGCCACGTTCGCCGCCACGGTCCACGCCGGCTCCTTCCACCAGCCGTACATCGTCGCGCCGTCGCTGGACAACCGGACCTTCGCCAAGGCCGCCCGCGCCCTGAAGCCGTCCACCCAGTCCGGCCTGAAGTCGCTGATGAAGCTGACCGCGACCTCCGGTACGGCCGCCGAGGCGATGTCCGGGGTCAGCGGTGACATCGGCGCCAAGACCGGTTCCGCCGAGGTCGACAACCAGAAGAAGCCGAACGCCTGGTTCACCGCGTACCGCAACGACCTGGCCGCGGCGGCCGTCGTCCCGGCCAGCGGCCACGGCGGCTCCAACGCGGGCCCGGTGGTCCGCTCGATCCTCACCGCCGGCTGAACCGACCGGGGCGCCCCTCGCGGGCGCCCCTCTCACACACCGGAACCCGGTCGCATGGCCCGTACAGCTTTCGCTAGCGTGCGGGCCATGTCGCTTTCCCCCTCCGACGCCCCCACCCCCTCACCCTCCCCCTCTCCCTCCCCCGCTCACCCACGCTTCGCCCAGGCCCTCGCCGACCTCGGCCTCACCGTGCCGGTCCGCAGCTTCCCCGAGGGCACCCGCACCGCCGCCGACGCCGCCGCGGCCATCGGCTGCGAGCTGGCCCAGATCGTGAAGTCGCTGATCTTCACGGCGGACAGCGAACCGGTCCTGGTCCTGATGGACGGCGCCTCCCGCGTCGACGTGCAACGCGTCCGTACGGAACTGCAGGCCACGAAGGTCACCCGCGCCGACGCCGCCCTGGTCCGCGAGACCACCGGCTACGCGATCGGCGGGGTACCGCCCTTCGGCCACCGCGTCCGCACCCGCGTCCTGGCCGACCGCGGGCTGCTCGCCCACGACGAGGTCTGGGCCGCCGCCGGCACCCCGCACACGGTCTTCCCGCTCGCTCCCACGACGCTGATCGAGCACGCGCAGGGCAGGGTCGTGGACGTGCGCGAGCGTTCCTCGTGACCCCGCTGGTCGTCGCGGCCGTCCTCGCGGCCGCCGTGACGCACGCCAGCTGGAACGCGATCGCCCACGGCATACGCGACCAGCTCCTCGCCTTCACGCTCGTCGGCGGCGGTGGTGCCCTCTGCGGCGCGGTCCTGGCCTTCGCCACCCCGCTGCCGGCCGCCGGCGCCTGGCCCTACCTGCTGGGCTCCGCCGTCCTGCACATCGTCTACCAGGCCCTGCTCATGCGGTCGTTCAAGCTGGGCGACTTCGGGCAGATGTACCCCATCGCCCGCGGCAGCGCCCCGCTCGTCGTCACCGTCCTGGCCGCCGTCTTCGTCCACGAGACCCCCGGCCCCTGGGCCCTCGCGGGCGTCGCCCTCGCCTCCACGGGCCTGGTCGGCGTGGCCCTCTGGGGCGTCCGCGCCGCCGGCACCCGGCCGCACTGGCCGGCCATCATCGCGGCCCTCGCCACCGGTCTGTCCATCGCCTCCTACACCACCGTCGACGGCCTCGGCGTCCGCGCCGCCGGCACGCCGCTGGGCTACATCGCCTGGCTGATGATCCTCGAAGGCCTCGTGATCCCCCTCTGGGCCCTCGCCGTCCACCGGGGCCAACTCCTCACCGCCCTCCGCCCGTTCGCGGCCCGCGGCCTGGCCGGCGGAATCCTCTCCGTCCTCGCCTACGGCCTGGTCCTGTGGGCCCAGACACGCGCCCCCCTCGCCCCCATCGCCGCCCTCCGCGAGTCCTCCATCATCGTCGGCGCGGCGATCGGCGCCCTGTTCTTCAAGGAACGCTTCGGCACCCCACGGATCGCTGCCGCGGGGCTGATGGTGGTGGGGATCGGCCTGATGCTTTACGCAGGCTGAGACTCGCCGCACGTGTTCGGCTTGCCCGCCGTGGGGGTTGCTGTTCTTCCGCCTTCGGCGGGCGTGGGGGTTTGGGCCGGGGGGCGCTCGGTTTCGTTGTGGTGCCGGGTGCGGTCCTCCGGGGGCGGGTTTCCGGACTGCTTCGCTTTACGCTCCGCTGGCGCTCCGCCTTCGCTCCTTATTAGGCCCTTGGAAGCGAAGCCCGGAAACCCGCCCCCTCCGGCCCACCCCCTGCGGTCGTGAACGCGCCCCCCGCCCGGTGGGGGAAAAAGACTGGGGCTCTGCCCCAGTCCCATGCCCTCCCCGGGCGGGGGCGCCCCACCGGCGGGAGGGGGCGGACCGGAGGCGCCTGTGTTGTGGACGTAAAGCGAAGCAGTCCACAACACAGGCGCCGGAGGGCCGAACCCGGCACCCACCACCCACCAGGCGCCCCCGGCCCTAAACCCCACCCCGCCGAAGGCGAAAAAACAGAAGAGGTACGGCGGGGTCACCCGACAACGTGGGATACAGCTCGCAGCAGCGCCTGCGCACGGGGGTCCGCCGTGACGTTCCGTTGCATCCCGTTCGTCACGTAGCCGAAGGCGACGCCGGTTTCGGGGTCCGCGCAGGCAAGGGCGCCGCCGCGGCCGGGGTGGCCGAAGGAGCCGGGCGAGAGCAGCGGCGAGGCCGGGCCGTGGAGCATGAAGCCGAGGCCGAAGCGGGTGGAGACCAGCAGCGTGCGGTCGAGGCCCGCGGACTCCTCGGTGCGGGCGAGGGTGAGGGTCGCGGGGGCGAAGAGCCGCGGGTGCCCGTCGACCGCGCCGATCAGCGCGGCGTAGCAACGGGCCAGCGCGCGGGCCGTGGCGACGCCCGCCGAGGCGGGCAGTTCGGCGGCGCGGAAGGCGGGGTCGTTCTCGTCGGGGCCCGGCGAGATCGCCGCGAAGGCGCGGCTCGTGAGGGAGGTCGGGTCCTCGTACGCCGCCGCGACGGTCCGCTTGGGGCGGACGCGGAGGCCCTGGGCGGCGGGCGGCGCGGGGGCCGTGACGGGGGCCAGGCGGCCGACCCGGGACTGTTCCGCGTCCGGCAGGCCGATCCACAGGTCCAGGCCGAGCGGCCCGGATATCTCCTCGGCGACCCAGATGCCGAGGGTGCGGCCGGTGACCCGCAGCACCAGTTCGCCGAGCAGCCAGCTGAAGGTCTGGGCGTGGTAGCCGTGGTCCGTGCCCGGCTCCCAGACTGGTGCCTGGGCGGCGACCGCGGTGGGGCCGCTGGTGCCGTCGAGGGCCTGGGCGGGGGTGAGCGGGATGTCGAGGACGGGCAGTCCGGCGCGGTGGGAGAGGAGGTGGCGGACGAGGACGCGTTCCTTGCCGGCGGCCTTGAACTCGGGCCAGTACGTACCGACGGGCGCGTCCAGGTCGAGCTGTCCGCGCTGGTGCAGCAGCAGCGGGACGACGGCGGCGATGCCCTTGGTCGCGGAGCGGATCACCTGGGCGGTGCCGGCCTCCCAGGGTGCGGCCGTGCCGTCCTGCGCGCCGTCACCGTCCTTCGTACCGCCCCACAGGTCGACGACCTTCCGGCCGTGCCGGTAGACGGCGACCGCCGCCCCCCGCTCTCCGCGTCGCGCGAAGTTGGCCATGAAGGCGTCCCGGACCGGCTCGAAGCCGTCCTCGACCGTGCCCTGGACGTCCACCACTGATTCCCGCTTCCCACTCATCCGTCGCTTTCGTGACCCATCAATGGTGCAACGCGCGGATCGGTGCTGATGACCAGGGCCTCGGGCCGTGGCGTTCGTCACACGGGGGCGGCGGGGCGGGCGGTAGTCCGGGGCCGCACTGCGGGACGGGGCGTCATCACTGCGGGACGGTGACCGAGCGGGGGTCGAACCCGAAGGGGAGCTCCAGGCGGTGGGTGCGCATCAGCTCGTCGTCGCACAGCAGCTCCTGGGTGGTGCCGTCGGCGACCAGTACGCCACCGGAGAGCACGACGGACCGCGGGCACAGCTCCAGCGCGTACGGCAGGTCGTGGGTGACCATCAGGACGGTGACGTCCAACGACCGCAGGATATCGGCGAGTTCGCGGCGGGAGGCCGGGTCGAGGTTGGAGGACGGCTCGTCCAGGACGAGGATCTCCGGACGCATGGCCAGGACGGTGGCGACGGCCACCCGGCGGCGCTGGCCGAAGGAGAGGTGGTGCGGCGGGCGGTCGGCGAAGTCCTCCATGCCGACCCGGGTGAGCGCCTCGGTGACCCGCTCCTGAAGTTCGGCGCCGCGCAGCCCCGACGCGGCCGGGCCGAAGGCGACGTCCTCGCGGACGGTGGGCATGAACAGCTGGTCGTCCGGGTCCTGGAAGACGATGCCGACCCGGCGGCGGATCTCGGCGAGGTGCTGCTTGGTGACCGGCAGTCCGGCCACCGCGACGCTGCCGGCGCCGGCTTCGAGGATGCCGTTGAGGTGCAGGACGAGGGTGGTCTTGCCGGCGCCGTTGGGGCCGAGCAGGGCGACGCGTTCGCCGCGGGCGACGGTCAGGTCGACGCCGAACAGCGCCTGGTGGCCGTCGGGGTAGGCGTAGGCGAGGCCGGAGACGGCGAGCGAGGGGGCGGGCGCGGCGGCGGGTGGTGCGGTGCTCAAAGGGTCCATCCCAGGAGGCAGACGGCGAACGCGGCCAGGGGGAGGGCGGCCGCGCGGGTCCATTGTGTGCGGGTGGCGGTGGTGGCGTCGATGACGGGCATGGTGCCGGTGTAGCCGCGGCTGACCATGGCGAGGTGGACCCGTTCGCCGCGCTCGTAGGAGCGGATGAACAGTGCTCCGGCGGACTTGGCGAGCACGCCCCAGTGGCGTACGCCGCGGGCCTCGAAGCCGCGGGAGAGGCGGGCGATCCGCATCCGCCGCATCTCGTCGGTGATCACGTCGCCGTAGCGGATCATGAAGGAGGCGATCTGGACGAGCAGCGGCGGCATCCGCAGGCGCTGCAGGCCGAGGAGGAGTTCGCGCAGTTCGGTGGTGGCCGCGAGCAGCACGGACGCGGCGACGCCCAGCGTCCCCTTGGCCAGGACGTTCCAGGCGCCCCAGAGACCGGACTCGCTCAGGCTCAGCCCGAGGGCGTGCAGGCGCGGCCCCTCGGCCACGAACGGCATCAGCAGGGCGAAGGCGACGAACGGCACCTCGATCAGCAGCCGCTTGAGGAGGAAGCCGGCCGGGACCCGGGCCGCGACGGCGGCGGCCGTGATCAGCAGTGCGTAGAGCCCGAAGGCCCAGACCGCCTCGCGCGGGGTGGAGACGACGATCAGGACGAAGCCGAACACCGCGGCGATCTTGCAGTGCGCGGGCAGCGCGTGCACCGGTGAGTGCCCGTGCCGGTAGAGCTTGTGTGCGTGGCCGGCCCCCATGTCAGGCGTTCCCGCTTCCTTCGGCGGCCGGTACGGCATTCTCGGCCGCTGCCGGGTTTCCGGTTCCGTCGGCGGCCGGTGCGGGGTTCCCGGCCGGCCCGGCGTTCCTGCGGCGGCGTACGGCCACGAAGACGCCGGTGCCGGCGGCCAGGGTGGCGCCGACCCCGATGACCCCGGCGAGACCGCCGGCCAGCCGCGGGTCGGCGATGTCCTTGACGCTGTAGTCGGCGAGCGGCGAGTCCTTGGTGGCGTGGTCCTTGGCCTTGGCGTCGATGCCCTGGTCGTGGGCGACCTTCTCCAGGCCGTCGGGGCTCGCGGAGGCGTAGTAGCTGAGGCCGCCCGCGCACACCAGCGCGGCGGCGACCCCGGCCAGCCAGACGCGGCGGGCGGAACGGCGGGGGGCGGCGGCCGCGACGGGCTCGTGGGGAGCAGTGGCCGGAACGGGGTCACTGCCGGCCCCGGCCAGCGGCGAGGTCCGCAGCTCCAACGGCTTGGCAAGCCCCCGCGCCCCGTACACCAGGTCGGGCCGCACGGCGATCACCGCACCCACCGTCAGCGCGGTGATGACCGCCTCGCCGATCCCGATCAGCACATGCACGCCGACCATGGCCGCGAACACCTTCCCGATCGGCACATCGGCGGTCCCGCCCAGCGCGTAGATCCCGGTGAACGCCACCGCCGCGGCCGGCACGGAAACCAGCGCCCCGACGAACGAAGCGACGGTCACCGAACTGCGCCGCCGCGGCAGCACCTTCACCAGCAGCCGGAACACCGCATAGGCGACCACGGTCGTCACGATCGCCATATCGCTGATGTTCACGCCCAGCGCGGTCAGCCCACCGTCCGCGAAGAGCACCCCCTGCATGAGCAGCACGACCGAGACGCACAGCACACCGGTGTACGGCCCGACGAGTATCGCCGCGAGCGCCCCGCCCAGCAGATGCCCACTCGTACCGGCCGCCACGGGAAAGTTCAGCATCTGCACGGCAAAGATGAACGCCGCCACCAGCCCGGCCAGCGGCGCGGTCCGCTCCGCCCCGGCCCCGACCCCTTGCCCCGCACCCGCCAGCTCCCGCCGCGCCCCACGCAGGCTGACCGCAACGGCCACCGCAGCAACCACACCGGTCGCCGCCGACACCGGCGCATTGATGAATCCATCGGGTACGTGCATCTCAGGGTCTCCGCTTCAGGGTCTGCAACCAGCCAAGGGTTTGCAATCAGCCAATGGTGAGGCTTACTGCAACAAAGTCGCAAGAGCGCCTTGAATGCGGGACGGGCGGGGGCGCCCGGGGCGGGCGCCCCCGCCCGCGTTACTGGCCCCTCGGGAACGTCAGCCGAACGGGAGGGGCTGTGTCGGCCGCTCGAACCAGGGGTGACAGGTTCCGTCCGGCGCGATCGTCAGCCCGAAACGATCAAGACGGGGCCGGCCCTGATCCATCCACCACTTGAGGGCTTGCTCCACCTCATCCCACAGGCGCCGTGGTCCCGACTGGTACACCACGGCGTCCGGTGTACTGCTACCGAACTCGACGGCCGCCCACGACCGGCTCGCCAGGTCGAAGAACCAGGCCTTCCCGGTCCCCTTGTCCGAGCGGTTGACGACATGGGCGCAACCGGCCACGCACAGCCCTGTCACGAACCGTACGGTCTCGTAGCGGTCGCCCAGGTCGGCCAGGGTGACCGACGTGCGGGACACCTCCGCTTCCCCGGGGAACTCCGATACGTAGTCGTGGAACCGGCTCCAGTCGAGGCGCTGGTCCCGCAACTTCATGAACTCCACCATGCGGAGGAATGGCCCACTTGCGCTTCCGTCCTCCCTGACGGACAGCCGGACCAATGCGTCCTGGTCGGTGTAGTGGGTGCCCCAGGGGGCGAGGATGATCCCACCCGGCCGCGTCTGCTCCAGCCAGCGCGGCGAGATGGCTCGCACACCTGCGGTGACGATCACGCGGTCATACGGCGCTCGTGCCGACCAGCCCTCCTGACCGTCCCCGTGGACCACCTCAGGGCTGAGCCCGGCCCGCTCGAACCCGGCCCGGGCCTGCTCGGCGACAGCAGCGTCGATCTCGATGCTGACCACCCTGCCGCTGCCCAGCCGGTGGGCGAGGAGTCCGGCGTTCCAGCCGGTCCCGGTACCAACTTCGAGCACGCGCATGGCATCGCTCACGTCCAGGTCGCGCAGCATGGAGAACACGACGGACGGCATGCTCGCGGAACTGGTCGGCACGGTGCCCGGCTGGACGCCGGTGTGCCGGCCGTCGTCCCACTGGGTGACGAGAGGGACGTTCGCGTAGGCGGCGTGCTCCCATGCCACAGGATCGTCGGTGCGGGAAACCGGGACACTGCGGCCGGTAGCCATGTCGTGTGACCAGACCAGATCCGGCAAGAACAGCGCGCGCGGTACCGCCCTGAGAGTCTCCGCCCATGCGGGCGTGAGGGCTCCGGTTTCGCGGAGGAACCGCGCCAGCTCTTCACTGGCGCGGTCTTCATGCTCCGGGGTGCGTTTCACTTGCGGTGCTTCCCGTCGCCTTCGGGCATCTCCCCGTCCGGGGGTGGCGGTGGCGGCGGCTCCCAGGGCTGACCAGGGTGCCCGTCCCCATTGCCCCCGTCACCCCCGTTCCACACGATCGGTCCCGTCATCGTCGATCCCTCCTTTGACTCGTACGGAACCCGTCAGGCAGGAGCCGAACGGGTCGTGCTGCCCGCCCCGAACCGGGACGGGAGGTCTCTCTGGAACGGCTCGGCTGCAGTTCAGCGGGCAGGCCCCTCACCACAGATCACCTTCCGCACTCCGCTCCTCCCGCGTCCGGACCACCCTCAGGCTTTCGAATCCTTCAGCCGGCCACTCCCGGCGCCCGGCACACCGCAGGTAAGGAATGCCCTTCCTGATGTCCGTCACGATGGCGGAGCGACCGACCTCGTACTCGACCTCATCGCCGACCTCCGGCCACTGACCAGCGCTCATCGGGGCACCCTTTCCTGCGCCGCCTTCCGCTTCGCAATGGCTTGCTCCAGCTGAACGGCATAGAGCTCCATCTGTCCCGGGTCCATGACGAGCACGGCAGGCTCTGCAACGCCGTGGCGGTGATGAACGGTCACGGGCAGGCCGGCCTGATGTGCTCGGTCGTCGTAGACGATGTCTCGTCGGTCGGGCGTGATGTGTGAGATCACGGTGTAACTCCTCGAAGGGTTGAGGGAAGAGCCCGCCAACCCCTCTCACGGGGGGGCTGGTGCTCACACCATCAAGGGAACCGCGATGACACCCACCACTCCACGGCATCCATGCGGCAGTCTTGAGGCACACCCGATGCACGCGGTGCACCTCGCCGAGGAGCGGGACGGACGAGAAGGGGGTCGGCGTGGGTCTTGCTGAACGGCGGAAGGCCCTGGGCTACAGTCAGGAATCGTTGGCTCACACACTCGGCGTCGACCGCACAACGGTTGGCCGCTGGGAGAACGGAAAGACCGAGCCTCAGCCGCAGTTACGACCGAAACTGGCCGAGGTCCTGCACGTCGACCTTGGCGAACTTGACGTTCTGGTGGCCCAGTTACCTGCCTCCCCACAGGAGTCCGCAGGGTTGCCGCCCCGCGACCACTACGGCTCTAGGGACACCGATGACATGATCCGACGCGAATTTCTCCGTGCCGTAGCTGTGACAGGCGCGCTGTCAGCTCTGCCCGCCGAGGGAGCGGAAGCACTCGAAAACGGAGCACGCCGGCGGTCCGCGGCCGGCTTCCTGCGGATGAACGACCACCTCTGGCAGGTGTACCAACTCGCCCGTACCAAGGGGTCGGTCCAACTGGTTGTTCGCGACCAGTTGGCGGCTCTCAACGCGGCTCTTGATGAGCGATCGGGCGGGGAGGGACGTGCGCTGTGCGGCGCTGCGGGTGAGCTGTTCCAGCTCGCCGGGGAGCTGGCCTTCGACAACAACCGCTACACAGACGCGGCAGCCTCCTACACTCTCGCCGCGACTGCCAGCAAAGAGGCCGGTGCGTATGACCTCTGTGCCTGTGCCCTCGTACGGCTTGCCTATGTCGACGTGTACGAATGTCGGTACCGACAGGCCGACGACATCCTTTCTGCCGCTGAGAAGGTCGCCAGGCGTGGAGACAGCACCCTGCCCACGCGGCATTGGATTGCTTCCGTCAAGGCAGAAGCGCAGGCAGGGCTGGGCAACTTGAGGGCATGCGAGCAGGAACTCGACGCGGCGGAGAAGGTGCTGGACCTTGGCCCCGGCCGCAACAGGGGCTGGCTTCGGTTCGACGGCTCACGGCTGGCCGAGGAACGAGGAGCCCGCTATGTACAGCTGGGACGTCTCGACCTTGCCGAGAAAGCCCTCACCTCCGCCCTGGAGCAGGACGGTCTTGCCGAGGGGCAGTCGTTCCGACGCCGTGGTGCCGTATTTGCCGACCTGGCAGCGATCGCCGCCAAGCGCCGCGACTGCGATCAGCTCCTCGCTTTCGGCAGCGAGGCCGCGCAACTCGCTCGTGCGTCCTCGTCAGGGTATGTCGCCCGTAGACTCCAGAGGCTACGAGCTGAGTTCGGCCCTCTGGTCAGGAATGCTCGAGTGGCCGAGCTGAAGGCGGAGATGGACGCATTGAGCACGACGTGACGAGAGGGTAGGTATGTCACAGGTTGAAGGCGCGCGCCTGTTCCGTGAGGCATGGATCGCCGGTGTGCGAGAGCACTTTCCCGGCGAGCCCAAGCCCGGCTACGTGACTCCCTGGGAGGACACTCCGGAGTGGGAGCGCCAGGCCGCCGGCGCCGTCTACGAGCAAGTACGCCAACTGCTGGACGTGAGCGCCGGCCACGCGTCGAGGCTGACCCCCGAGCAGAAGAGCCGCTTCGTCGCGATGTGCTGGACCGCTCAGATGTTCAAGCACTTCGAGGACCCGAAGCCCGGGTACGTGGCGGACTGGAGCGATCTGCCGGAGTGGCAGCAGAAGACCGACGCGGACATCTTTGAAGCCATCGAGAAATCGCTGAATTGATCAGCAGCGAAAGCCCTGCCACTCCGAAGGTGCCCGAGTGGCGGGGCCTCAGTAGTCCTCAGGCTCGGGTTCTGCGATCCGCGCAAGGCTGACGCCGGCACCGATCCACTCGGCACTCTGGTGAGCCACCGACACGAGACTGCCATGGTCAGACGGGCTTGTACTCCTCGTGCGGAGTGGCTCGCTCCCACACCGCTTCGAATGCCAGACTCACGAACTCGATGACAGCTGGTTCGGCGCGCCATTCTCGGTCGACTACATCGCCTGCACCTGAGAAGTACGTGAACAGGACGGACTTCCTGTCGAACATCCACAGGTCAGTCCCGGGCAGCGGAATGTCAGCGGCCTTGCGGCGGGGGAGCCACCGCACCAGCTCGCCGGCAGCAACATTGGCGAACGACATGTCGTGCTCGTACCTGATGTAGTCGGTTACCGGCTCCGAGACGATCCGGGCTCGCCTGATGACGACTCCGCGTGCTGTCGTCTCAGTCGCCAGGCCACCCCACGACCCCCAGTAGTCCGGCAGCTTCGTTGGGTCGTTGTCGTACCGGTTGCCAGCTCGCCAACTTGCGAACTCGGGATCATCTGGCGTGCAGATGTCCCGCATCTCCAAGTGCACGGCAGAGTGCTGCGCCTTGGCGAGCCCTTCACGTACGGGGTACTTCACCGTCTCGGTCCTCCGGTCGAGGAATGTACTTCAGCTTCAGGTGGTGGGCGGGGTGGTGGTGGGCGCGGACCCGCTCGCTCCGCGCTCACGGCTCCAGTCGTCGCTCTCGGCCCGTACGCGTACTCGTCGCGTACGCGTACTCGTACCCGCCCGTACGCCCCCTCCGGCCCCACACGCCCCCGCCCCCCACTCGTGCGCCCCGGGCCTGAAGGCGCACGTATACACCCATCCGAGTTGCCACCCACTCCCCCGCCCGAAACCATGGGGGCGTGAGCGATGTACCCGAGGCCGTCGGGCCTCGCCAGGGGACGGATGTCGTCGAGACGGAGGGGCGGCTGCGGCGGATGCCGGCTGGGCCGGGGGCGCCGCCGGGGGCTTACCTGCGGTTTCCGCATCTGCACGGGGATCTGCTCTGCTTCGTCGCCGAGGACGATGTGTGGGTGGCCCCGATCGCGGCGGAGGGGGAGGAGCCGGGGCGGGCGTGGCGGCTGACCGTGGACCGGACGCGGGTCGGGCATCCGCGGTTCTCGCCGGACGGGCGGCACATCGCGTTCACGACGTGGCGGAGCCTCGACCCGGAGGTGCATCTCGCGCCGGTGGACGGCGGTCCGGCGCGGCGGCTGACGTACTGGGGCAGTACCGATGCGCGGGTGTGCGGGTGGACGCCGCCGGATCATGAGGGGCAGGCGCACGTCCTCGCGGTGTCCTCGCACGGGCAGCCGTTCTCGTACTACTCGTGGGCCTACAGCCTGCCGACCGACGGCAGTCCCGGCGGCAAGCTGCCGTGGGGGCCGGTGTCCGACATCGCGGTCGCCGATGTGGAAGGTGAGCGGCGCACGCTGCTGCTCACCGGCAAACCGCCGCACGAGCCCGCCTCCTGGAAGCGCTACCGGGGCGGGGCGATGGGCCGGATGTGGCTGCACGGGACCCGGCTGCTGCCGGATCTGTACGGGCATCTGGACTCGGTGATGTTCGTGGGCGGGCGGATCGCGTTCCTGTCGGATCATGAAGGCACGGCCAATGTCTATTCGTGCCTGGCGGACGGGACGGATCTGCGGCGGCACAGCGATCATGCGGATTTCTACGCCCGGCACGCCTCGACCGACGGGGAGCGGATCGTCTACCAGTGCGCGGGCGAGCTCTGGCTGGTCGAGGATCTGAGCCCGGACGCCGTACCGCGGAAGCTGGCGGTGCGGCTGGGCGGGCCGCGGGCCGGCCGGCGCAGCTACCAGGTCCCGGCCGCCTCGCACGTCACCTCGCTCGCGGTGGACGCCACCGGGCGGGCCAGCGCGATCGGGGTCCGCGGCAGCCTGTACTGGCTCACCCACCGCGACGGCCCGGCCCGGGCGATCCACGACACCCCGGGTGTCCGCGTCCGGCTGCCCGAGATGCTGGGCTCCAGCGGCCGGATCGCCTACGTCACCGACGCCGAGGGCCCGGACGCCATCGAGATCGCCAATCTGCCGCGGGCCAGTGATCCGGGGCGGCCGCGCCGGCTGGCCGCCGGTGAGCTGGGCCGGGTGCACGAGATGACCTCGTCGCCGGACGGTGAGCGGCTGGCGGTGGCGTCCCACGACGGCCGGCTGCTGCTGGTGGACGTGACCCGGCCGGACGAGGAGACGACCGAGGAGGACCGCTCCGCGGAGGAGGAGGCCGCCGGTCCGGGCGGGGTCACCGAGCTGATCCGGTCCACCAACGGCCCGGTCCGTGACCTGGCCTTCTCCCCCGACTCGCGCTGGCTGACCTGGTCGCACCCCGGCATCGGCCGTTCGCTGCGGATGATCAAGATGGCCCGGCTCTCCGACCGGCTCGTCGTGGACGTCACCAACGGCCGTTTCGAGGACGAGCAGCCGGTGTTCACCCGCGACGGCCGCTATCTGGCGTTCCTGTCCTGGCGCGGCTTCGACCCGGTCTACGACGTGCACACCGGGGACCTGTCGTTCCCGCTGGGCTGCCGTCCGCACCTGGTGCCGCTGTCGTCGGCGACGCCGTCGCCGTTCGCGCTGTCGCCGGAGGGGCGGCCCGCGGCGGGCGGGCTGGACCCGGACGAGAATCCGCCGGCCGGCGAGGGGACGGTGCTGGTGGAGGTCGAGGGGCTGGAGAACCGCGTGACCCCGTTCCCGGTCGCGGCGTCCAAGTACTCCTCCCTGGAGCCGGTCAGCGGTGGCGGGCTGGTCTGGCTGCGCTGGCCGATCTCCGGCGCGCTGGGCGAGACCTTCGCCAGCCCGGACAACACCTCCGGCAAGCCCACCCTGGAGCACTTCGACCTGACCAAGGCCCGGCGCACCGAACTGACCAGCGCGATCGACGAGTTCGCGCTCAGCGGCGACGGCTCCCGGCTGGTGGTCAACGACGACGGCGAGCTGCGGGCGGTCCCGGCGACCGAGCCGGCGGACAGCGATTCGATGGTCTATCTGGACCTGCGGCGGATCCTGCACGACGTCGATCCGGGTGCGGAGTGGCGGCAGGCGTACGACGAGGCGGGCCGGATCATCCGGGCGTACTTCTGGGAGCCGCGGATGTGCGGCATCGACTGGGACGCGGTGCTCGCGCAGTACCGGCCGCTGGTCGAACGGGTCGCCTCCCCGGACGAGTTCGCCGATCTGCTGCGTGAGGTGCTGGGCGAGCTGGGCACCTCGCACGCGTACGTCACCGGTGCCCGGCGCAACGAGGGGCCGCCGCACTACCAGCGCGCGATCGGCCTGCTCGGCGCCAACTTCGTCTGCCGGGACGGGCGGTGGGTGGTGCAGCGGATCCTGCCCGGTGAGTCCTCCGACCCCAAGGCGCGCTCCCCGCTGGCCGGTACGGGTATCCGGGAGGGGGCGGCGCTCACCCATGTCGACGGGCGGCCGGTGGACCCGGTCGCCGGGCCGGGCCCGCTGCTGGCCGCGGCCGGCGGCACCACCGTCGAGCTGACCTTCTGCCCGGCCGAGGGCAACGGGCACGCCCGCCGGGTGGCCGTGGTGCCGCTGGTCGACGAACGGCCGCTGCGCTACCAGGACTGGGTCGCCAAACGCCGTGCGGTGGTGCGGGAGCTGAGCGGCGGCCGGTGCGGCTATCTGCACATCCCCGACATGGGCGGCTCCGGCTGGGCGCAGTTCAACCGGGACGTGCGGATGGAGATGTCGATGCCCGCGCTGATCGTGGACGTACGGGGCAACGCCGGCGGCAACATCTCGGAGCTGGTGATCGAGAAGCTGACCCGCACCATCATGGGCTGGGACCTGACCCGGGACGCCGAGCCGGTGTCGTACACCAGCAACGCGCCGCGCGGCCCGGTCGTGGCGGTCGCCGACGAGATGACCTCGTCCGACGGCGACATGATCACCGCGGCCTTCAAGCTGCAGGGCATCGGCCCGGTGGTGGGCATGCGTACCTGGGGCGGGGTGGTCGGGATGACCGGCCGGCACCGGCTCGGGGACGGCACCACGATCACGGTGCCGATGAACGCGGCGTGGTTCCGGCTCTACGGCTGGGGCGTGGAGAACCACGGCGTCGAGGTGGACATCGAGGCGCTGCGCTCGCCGCTGCACTGGGCGGAGGGCCGGCATCCGACGCTGGGCGTGGCGGTGCGGACCGCGCTGGAGCTGCTGGAGCGGCATCCGGCGGCGACGCCTCCGGACCTCTCGGACGTACCGGACCGGCGGCGTCCGGCCCTGCCGCCGCGGGCGGCGGGCGGCGACGCCGAGGAGGCGGCGGGGGCCTGAGCGGGCGGTGCGGGGCCGGGGCTCTCCGGCCGGTTGCCGCGCGTCCCGTCATCCCCGGCCGGCGTGGTGGGGCGCCCCCGTCACCCGGGGCCGATCGCGAAGGTCTGGTCGTCCGCGCCGGTGCGGCAGGGGACGCCGACGGCCGGGGCGCCCGCCGCCCGGCCGCTGAGGCCGACGCACCGGTCGCCGTCGGTCAGCCGCAGCCGGTACGCGGGCCGTCCGCCGTCGGTCCGCCCGTCGACCGGCTCGATCCGGAACCGTTGTGCGGGCCCGCCCGCACTGCAGTCGTTCTGCGGCTCCAGCAGTCCGGCCAGGCCCGGTGCGCGCAGCAGGACCAGGCAGCCGGTGCCCTCGTCCGGGTGTGACCACTGGACGAGGTGCCGGCCGCCGCCGGCCGCCGTCAGCCGGGTGTGCGGGGGCACCGCCTGCGCGCAGGGCCGCACCACCGCGACCGTGCGGTACGCGTGCGCCCGCAGCACCCGCCCGTCCGTCAGGCACAGTCCGGGCGCCGCCAGCGGACGGATCCGCACCTCGCCGGTGGGCAGCGGGGGGCCGGGCTCCGCGCCGCCGTCCCCGGCCAGCAGCGGGACACCGACGGCGAGCGCTACGACGCCCAGCAGCGCGGCGCCGGTCAGCTGCCGCCGCCGGCCCACGGCGGGCGGGTCGGTACGGGCGGGCGGGGCCGCCGGGCCCTCCTCGATGCGCCGCCGGGCCGCGAGCCACTCCCCGACCTCGTCCTCGGGGCGGCCGCACGCCCGCAGGAACGCGCCGAGCACCTCGGCCCGCGGCAGCGACTTCCGGCCCAGCACGTCCGCGAGGGTGCTGCGGGCGAGCGCCTCACCGCGCTCCGCCGCCCGCTGCTCCAGCTGACGGTAGGTCAGGCCGCTGTCGTCCTTGAGGCGTTGCATCAGTGCGACGAGTGCGGCGGGGTCGTGGGCCGTCGCGGGCCCGGCACCGCCGGTTCCCCCCGTGCGTGTCATGCCGGTCATTGAACCGCCGCCCGGCCACGGCCACAACACCCCCTCCGGTCAGTCCCGGACAGCGCGTTTCACCCTTCCGGACACGTCCCGCACCCCCCGTCCGACCTGCCCGGACAGCGCGCGGTCTGTCCGGGATACCAAAGGGCCTTGCCGGACACCGCCCGGCCCAGCAAGGTCGTGTCCTGTCCCGGCCGGGCACACCGCAACAGCCACCAACTACCGCTCACCCAACGGGAGATGTTCGATGCGCATCCGTCACCGGATCGTTCCGCTCGCCGCCGCAGTCGCCCTCACCGGCGGCCTCGCGGCCACCGAGGCCGCCCCCGCGCTGGCCGCCCACCCGGCGCCCGGGAAGGCGGCAACGGCCGCGGCCGGCGGTACGTACCTGTACTTCAACAAGAACTGGAGCAACCCCAGCAACTCCAGGCTCTACCTGATGAAGAGCATCCCGAACGCCAAGGACCAGGTGCTCGCCAAGTACCGCGCGGGCTCCGGCAACGGCGGCCGCAACGGCACGAACGAGTGCGCCAGCATGCAGGGCTGGCTGCCCACCGGCACCTACCGGGTGCTGAACCACACCAAGCGCCACAACGGCGGCCGCAGCGGCATCAACGGCTACGCGATCCAGGTGCAGGACAAGGTGTGCAAGAACCACCGGACCAAGCGCACCGAGCTGTTCGTGCACAGCGAGATGAACGTCAACGGCACCCAGGGCCCCCGCAAGCCCGGCCAGGACAGCCCCTACCGCTGGGACGGCGTCCGCGACTACTACTCGCTGGGCTGCATCAAGCTGACCCCGACGGACATCAAGAAGCTCTTCGCCAAGGCCGCGCGCAGCGGCTGGCCGACGAGGCTCAAGGTCGTCAACTGACCCGGTAGGGAGCGCCCGGGACCACGGGGGAACGGGGGAACGGGGGAACGGGGAAACGGGGGGACAACGGGGGACGGGGCCACGGGGGAACAACGGGGGAAGGCAGTGGAATGCAGTTGGGGCGCACCCGGTCGACCGGGTGCGCCCCGCACGCATGACGCGTACGCCGCCACGCGTGACCTTCAGGACTGCGGATCAGCTCTGGAAGCGGTCCCGCTCGTCGTGCAGCTCGTCCATCGGGTCGGGGGCAGGACGACGGCCCTGCTGGCCGCGCTCCTGCTGACCGCGCTCACGACCCTGCTGGCCGCGCTGACGGGCCCGGTCCTGGCCCTGCCGGCCGCGCTCGTCCGCCTCGTCGCGAGCGCTGCCCATGGCCTTCTGGGCCTGGTCCTTGAGCTCGTTGGCCTTGTCCTGGAACTGGTCCTTGATGCCCATGCTGTTCACTCCTAGTGGGGCGTAGGGGGAGGGCCCCGGACAAGAGTGACACGCCCGGACATTGCTCGCATTTCGATCACGTTCGACTACCCAGCGTCACAAACACCAGGAAGGGAGCGGGTCGGTCAGCGGTCGGCGCGGGCCTTCTCGTCCGCCTCGCCGCCCGCGCCGACCAGGCCGACCCGCATACCGTCCAGCCGGTCCCCGAACCGCCGGATCTCCCGCTGACCCGCCGCCCCGATGACCGACGGCAGGTACCCGCGCAGCGACTGCATCCCGCGCAGCCACCACTGCCCGTAGACGTGCGCGGAACGGCGTTCGACGCCCGCCACGATCCGGTCCACCGCCGGCCCCAGCGGATAGGTCTTGTTCGCCGGCCAGGGCATCCGGGCGCGCAGTTCGCGCATGATGTCGTGTCGGTCGGCGCCGCGCACCATGTCGGTGTCGGTCCAGCTCAGATAGCCGACCCCGACCCGTACGCCCTTGTGGCCGACCTCGGCGCGCAGGCTGTGCGCGAACGCCTCGACGCCGGACTTGGAGGCGCAGTACGCGGTCATCATCGGCGCCGGAGTGATCGCGGCGAGCGAGGCGATCTGCAGGAAGTAGCCGCGGGACTCCATCAGCACGGGCAGGAAGGCCCGGCCGGTGACCGCACCGCCTATGAGGTTGACCTCGATGACCCGCTTCCAGGAGACCGGATCGGAGTCGACGAACGGGCCGCCGGTCGCCACCCCGGCGTTGGCGACGACCACGTCGACCTTGCCGAAGCGTTCCTTGACCCCGGCCGCGACCCGGGTCATCTCCTCGTGGTCGGTGACGTCGGCGTGCCAGTGGTGCGCCGGGCCGTGCAGGCCCGCGGCCACCTTCGCCAGCTCGTCCGGTTCCAGGCCGACCAGCGCCAGTGTGGCGCCGCGCGCCGACAGCTTGCGGGCCAGCAGCGCACCGACCCCGCGCGCGGCGCCGGTCACGACGACGACCTGCCCGTCCAGACTCCTGCTCCCGCTCATGCGGTCTTCTCCTTCTGCTGCGAGGTCTGCTGGGCTGCCTGCCCGGTCTTTTGCGCGGTGTTCTGGGCGGTCTCCTGTGGCGTCTTCTGGGCGGGGACGGCGGGCGGCGGCGCGGGCCGGTCGGCGGTGGGCCGGAGGTGGTCCCGGACGAGTTCCCGCAACAGGCCGGCGACCGCGCCGGGGTCCTCGATGGGCGTCATGTGGCCCTTGCCCGGCAGCTCGGTCAGCCCCCGGAAGTCCGGGAGTGCGGAGGCCAGCCGGCGGGACTGCACCGGTGGGGTCAGGCGGTCGGCGGACCCGGCGAGCACCACCGTCGGCACCTCCAGTCGGCTGACACCACCGGTCAGTTCGAGGACGGACAGCACATTGCCCCAGCGGGCCCGTACGGCCGACGGGCAGGCGTGCACGATGCGGGCGCACGCCTCGACCTGCTCGGGAGTGGCATCGGGGCCCATGGTGGCGTACTTCAGCGCGCGCCGGGTGAGGGGCGAGACCGGGCCGAGCGGGGACCGGGAGCCCAGCAGCAGCCGGTGGGCGAGACGCCGGGCACGCTCGCTGCGGAACGGGAACACCTGGGACGCGGCGGGCAGTCCGGCGCAGCCCGTACTGCACAGCAGGGCGGCGGCGGCCCGGGCGCGCAGTTCCGGGCGCTCGGCGGCGGCCATGATCGTCATGCCACCCATGGAGTGGCCGCCGACCACGGCGCGTTCGTCCGGGCCGAGGGTCGCCTCCAGTACGGCCACCAGGTCGTCGGCGAGCGCCGTCGTGCCGTAGCCCGCCGGGCCGGTGGCCGGGCTGCGGCCGTGGCCCCGCTGGTCGTAGACGACGACCTTGTGGTCGACGGCCAGGTCGCGGACGACCGGGGCCCAGAAGGCGGTGGAGCAGGTCCAGCCGTGGGCCAGCACCACGGCGGGGGCGTCCTCGGGGCCGTGGGTCTCGGCGTAGACCCGGGCGCCGTCGGCCGAGGTGACCTCGGTGCTGGTGCGCGGGACCGGCGGCGCGTAGGGGCCGCCGGTGACGTGGCCGGGCCGGCGGCTCATGCGGCCACCTCCGCCCGGGTGTCGGCGGAGGTGCCCACGGGCCCGGCCGCGGTACCGCTCTTCGGGCGCAGCACCTCGTACTCGGCGAGGTCGACCTGTCGGGTCAGCCGCTTGAACTCGCCGGTGGTCCCGGGCCAGGCGGTGGTGTTCCGCCCGTTCGCGTCGAGGTACCAGCTGTCACAGCCGCCGGTGTTCCACACGGTGCGCTTCATCCTCTCCTGGATCATGCGGTTCCAGTCCTCCACCGCCTCCGGGCGGGCGCTCAGCGCGGTCCGGTCGCCGAGCAGGTCCAGCTGCCGGAGGTAGTCGGCCAGGTAATTCAGCTGGGCCTCGATCATCAGGATCATCGAGCTGTTCCCGAGTCCGGTGTTCGGCCCGATGATGGTGAGGAAATTCGGGAATCCGGCCGCGCTGGCGCCGCGCAGCGAGGCCATACCGTCCTTCCACTCCTCGGCGAGCGTGGTGCCCTTGGCGCCGGTCACCCGCTGGGCGATGGGCATGTCCGTCACATGGAATCCGGTCCCGAAGACGATGGCGTCGGCCTCGACCTCGCTTCCGTCGGCGCCGATGAGGGTGCTTCCGCGCACCTCCTTGAGCCCGGAGGTCACCAGGTCCACATTGGGCCGGGCGAGCGCCGGATAGTACGCGTTGGAGAGCAGGATCCGCTTGCAGCCGATGCGGTAGTCGGGCGTCAGCGCGGCCCGCAGCGCCGGGTCCTTGATCGCCTTCTTCAGGTGGTTCCCGGCCAGGAACTCGATCAGGCCCAGCCGGTCGGGGCGCTTGGTGAACGCGCTGACCTGCAACTCCCGAATACTCCAAAGCAGTTGGCGGCGGGCGGCCCGGGTCGCCGGGACCTTGGTGTGCAGCCATTTCTCGACGGCGCTGATCCGGCGGTCGGCGCGCGGCAGCACCCACGGCGCGGTGCGCTGGAAGAGCGTCAGCCGCTCGACCTCCGGCTGGATGGCGGGCACGATCTGGATCGCCGAGGCGCCGGTGCCGATCATGGCGACGCGCTTGCCGCGCAGCTCGTACTCATGGTCCCAGCGCGCGGAATGGAAGACCTTCCCCGGAAAGGAGTCCAGCCCCGGGATGTCCGGGACCTTGGGGTCGGACAGCGGGCCGGTGGCCGACACCACCACATCGGCGGTGAGCCCTCCGTTCGCCGTCTCGATCTCCCAGTGCAGCGCGTCCCCGTTCCACCGCAGGTGCCGTACCTCGGCGTTGAACCTGAGGTGCGGCCGCAGCCCGAAGATGTCGGTCACCCGCTCCAGGTACGCCCGGATATGGGGCTGTCCGGAGAAATTCCGCGGCCATTCCGGATTGGGCGCGAAGGAGAACGAGTACAGGTGCGAGGGCACGTCGCACGCGCACCCCGGATAGCTGTTGTCCCGCCAGGTCCCGCCCACCGAGTCGGCCCGTTCCAGGACCACGAAGTCGGTGATGCCCTGACGGCGCAGCCGTACCGCCGCCCCCAGACCACCGAATCCGGATCCGATCACCGCCACCCGCACGTGCTGCTCTTCGCGCCCGGCCATCCGCCGCCTCCCGAGTCCGACGCTCCACCTGCCTGCCCGCGGCCCACACTTACCGCGGCCACGGGCGTTCCGCACACCGCCCGTCAATCACGCCAGCAATCACTGGCACGATTGGGCACAGGGGGAGCGTAGGGCAGCCACGTACCGAGCGGTAGGGGGCCGGCGGCAGGAAGTTACCGGCAGTTGCACCCCGGACCGTTGTCACATCTCCGGCATAGGCTGACTCCCGTGGCAGCGAACGAGAAGCCGAAGGACGACCGCGCGGAGCCCGGGGACGACCGCCGCCCCGCGCGCGAATTCCGCATGACCGAGCTGGCCGAGGAGGCCGGCATCACGGTCCGCACCCTGCGCTTCTACCGCGAACGCAAGCTCATCCCGCCGCCCCGCCGCGAGGGCCGGATCGCCTGGTACAACGAACACCACCTCGCCCGCCTGCACACCATCGGCGCCCTCCTGGAGCGCGGTCACACCCTCGGCGGGATAGCCGAGCTCCTCGCCGCCTTCGAGTCCGGCCGCGACGTCGGCGAACTCCTCGGCCTGCGGCCCGCGTTGCTCCCCCCGTGGTCCGAGGAGACCCCGGTCCGGCTCCGCCCGGAGCAGCTCGCCGACCACTTCAGCGAGGACATCACCGCCGAGAACCTCTCCGCCTCCCTCGACATCGGCTATCTGGCCGTCGACGGCGACGAGTTCGTGCACATCAGCCGCCGCCTCCTGGACGCCTCCACCGAGCTCGTCGGCAAGGGCATTCCGCTCGCCGCCGTCCTGGAGGCCGGCCGCAAGGTGCGCGCCCACGCCGACGCGCTCGCCGACGTCTTCACCACCCTCATCCGCACCCACGTCCTCGCCGACATCCTCGAACGCGCCACGGCGACGGACCCGCCCACCGCACAGGAGGTCGAGCAGTTGGCCGCCACCATCGAGGCCCTCCGCCCGCTCTCCAAGGGCGTCGTCGAGGCCGAACTCTCCATGGCCATGGACCGCCGCATCCAGGCCGAACTGGATCAGTGGCTGAAGGCCCAGGGACCGGCCCCGGACTGACACCTCGCCACCTCACCGAGCGGGCCGGCCGTTGTCCCGCCCTGTCCCAAAGGACAATTGCCGGTGGATCGCCTGCGTGGTTGGGTGCGGCGTCAGGTATGACCCGACCGCATATCAAGGGGGAAATCCACGTGCGCATCCGTACGGGGGCCGCATCCGCTGCGCTGGCCGGCCTGCTGGCCGTCGCCGCGACCGCCCCGGCCCAGGCCGACGACCGCGACCCGATGCAGCCGCCCAGCAGCACCTACAGCAACGGCCACGGCCCGGGCGTGGCGGCCGGCGGGGGCGTCGGTGCCTTCGTGACCGAGGGCGACCGGGTGCACTTCTCGCACACGGTGCGCGGCGCCATCAACGCCCACGGCTGGTGGAAGCGGCTGAACGGCCCGGCGAAGAAGGCCAAGGTCACCGTCTGGCTCCAGGTCAAGAACAACGGCCACTGGTACACCCTGAACAAGGGCGTCAAGACCGTCTACTCCGGCGGCGGCAGCGGCAAGCGGGCGTCGGCCGCCTGGAAGTGCACGAACCTGGTCGCGAAGTACTCGTTCCGGAGCGTCATCGACGTCGACATCATCGGGTACCCCGACGACGCGCACAAGAAGATCACCGACACCCAGACGCTGTTCTGCGGTACCTGAGCAACGACTGACGGCGGCGCTGGAAGATAGCCTTCCGGCGCCGTCCGTCTTTCCGGGAGTGCGAAGTGCCTGTGGTTCCCCCCACCGTGATCATCGGCCTGCACGGCATCCTCCGGCGCGCCCCGTGGTGCGACCGCGTCATCGCGCAGTACAGAGAGCAACCCGACGAGAACGAGAACGAGAACGAGAACGAGAACGGGGACGAGAACGGGGACAGGGACGAAGGCTCGATCGAGGAAGACGTGCTCAGCCTCGCGCTCGACCGGGCCGGCTCCTACGGCTGGCAGACCGTGAGCCGCTGGCTGACCGAGAACGGGCGGGTCACCGCCCGGCACGAGCCCACCGCATGGGCGCACGAGGAGGTCGGCGGCGACTGGACGCCGGACGGCCGGGTGCACCAACTGGCCTGGCTGCAGGCCGGGATCCGCACCGACCCGCCGCGCCCCGGTCTGCCCGTCCGCCCGATCGCCCTGGTGCTGGCGGAAACGCTGGCCCGCGTGGGCACCGTGACGTTCACCGGTCTGCACGCCCTGCTGCCGCTGCCGGCGGCCCGGCGCAACACGGCCTTCCACCAGACCGAGCTGGCACCGTGGTTCGCCCTGGCGGATCCGGACGCCCGGCACGAGGTCGTGGTGACGGTCTCCTGCCGTCCCGGGAAGGGCGCGGTGACCGGGGAGGATGCCGCGGCGGTGGGCGAGGCGGTGCGGGAGTCGGCACAGGGGGCGGTCGAGGTCACCCTCGCCGGGCCACACTCCGGGGCGTCCGGCGCCGCCCCCACCGACCCGCCCGGCCTGGACCTCGACCTCGGGCGCGGGGTGCACACCGAGGGCATGCGCGAGGCGTTCCGGTTCGGCTGCACCACCCGGGAGTGGTCACCGGACCTCGCGGTCTGGCTGGTGGAAATGGTCGCCGACGGCCTGCGCACGGCGGGCCGGGTGACACCGGTGGTGGTGACGGCCTCACTGGCCCTGCCGCCGACCTGAACCGAAAGGCACGATCTGGCTCCCATCCGGGTCAGTGCATCCTCCTGAGGGGCCGACTCCCACACTTCCGGAAGTCGGCCCCGGCCCTACTCATCTGGAACCCGCCCCTACCGCCTGGCGCCGCCATCTCGGAGGGCAGGAGTCTCAGGAGACCGGCCTACTCGTCTCCGCCGCTGGGCTGCGGGGCGGGGTCGCGGGGTGCTTCCGGGGGCATGGGGCCCCCGTCGTGCTTTCCGCCGTCTGCCTCCATATCGGCAGGGCGCCGGAACGGGATGCCGCGCCAGCCTTCCGCATCAGGGGTGCGCGTCTCGAACGTCTCAACCGCTACGGCGCTCATCCATCAACCTCCTCTTCCGTGAGGGACCGCGCCGCCGTACCGTCGAAAGCGTGGCCCGAAGGTCCGCAGGGTTCCTGCGGTTGGGTCACCCGCCCCGGCTGCTCGACTGTCCAGGTTTCCGCCGCCGGGGCGGGAGTTCGTCAGCCGCCCGCCAATCGTTCTGGCCCTCGCGCGCCGGCTCGCTTCAGTCAACGGCTACGGGCCAACGGGGCTCAACAAGCTTCTACGGACTTGCATGAGTTCACCCGAGGGCGTCGATTGCTGACGTGATCAGCCTCCTGGCGGAGGCTCCATGGACGGCGATACCTGCCAGCTCGCTGAAGGTCTTCGAGTACTCGGCGATCTCGCGGGGCTGCGTCACGGTGAGGCCGGCGGAGACAAGCTCTACGGATACCTGTTTGTCGTCGTACATGGAGAAGGGTTCGGCAGGCCACGCGTTGCCTCGTACAACGCCCATGGGGATCACACCAAGGCTCAGAGCGGGGGCGGCGGTCGCCCCGATGAGGTGCCCGAGTTGGTTCGCCATCGTGGCGGGTGTGCCAATGATGGAGCGAAGGACCCATTCCTCGATCAGGAAGGCGAAACGGCGCCCTCCCCTGTGCAGAATGCGCTGACGGTGCATGCGTGCGGCAACGGCCTCGTCGACGTCGTCAGGCGTCTGCCTCATCGCAACGACCGTGTCGAGGATGGCTCGGGTGTAGTCCTGCGTCTGGAGCAGGCCGGGAACGACCTGGGACTGATAGAAGCGGAACCAGAGGGTTCGCTCGAATAGTGGCAGTACAGACTCCTGGACGCGTTTCAGGCCGGCGCTCTCCAGGCGGCGCCACTCGACGTACATGCCGTCGATGCCACGAGCTGTGGCAATGAGGTCCGCGGCTTCTTCCTCAGCGTGGCAGATGCGGGTCCAGGCCCGGATGTCCTCATCGGAAGGCGAGGTCCTGCCGTTCTCAAGCCGTGAACTCTTCGATTCGTGCCACCCCGCCGCCGCTGCCAGGGCACGAGCAGTCAGGCCAGAGTCTTTACGGATCTCTCGGAGGCGTTTCCCGAGCGTTTCCCTGGCTTCCCGGACACGGGAAGTCGGCGAGGACGGGTACACAGATGTTCAGCCCTGGTGATGGCTCAGGCCGGCCTGTACTCCTCATGGGGGACTGCGCGTTGCCACACGGACTCGAAGGCTGCGGAGCACAGACGCACCACTGACGGCTCGGTCGTTCGCTCCTCATCGCCCTCGGGGGACAGTTCCCCTTCGCCGGTGAAGTGCAGGAACACGACGAGGCTGTCGTCGAAGAGCCAGAAGTCGTTGCCAGGGAGAGCCAGATCCGAAGCCCTGCGGCGCGGGAGCCACCGAACCTGTTCTCCGGCCGCAATGTTGGCCGGCGTGAGGTGGTGCTCGAAGCGAAGGTAGTCGCTCATCGGCTCCGAGAAGACCCGGGCGCGACGAACCTCCACCCCTCGGCCGGTGATCTCCTGCATCAGTGCAAGCCAAGGGCGCGACTTCGGTTCCCACTCGGACAGGAGGATGCAGGGGTCTTGCTGCCAGGAGAGGAAGCTTGGGTCAGATCGCATGTAGCCGTCCCGCATCTCCAGATGTACGGCGGAGTGCTTGGCCTGCCGGAACAGGTCTTCAAACGTCGGTTCCTCGGCCACCGCTCACCTCCGGGAAGAACTGCATCATGCGCTTGGGGATCTCGACAACCGTCTCGTGGGACGGGAGGTCGAGCTGGAACAGCCGCTCGTCGTCCAAGACCTTCCACCCTTGTACTAGGTAGTTGCCGGTCTGGTCGTCGTAGTACACGGTCGGCGACTTGCCCTCGGGCGACTCGGGGTCCTTGCCGAGCATGTGCAGAGCCATGGTGACCTCCCTCGTTCGCGGTGGACGAGCTGTACGAGCTTGCACTCAACTCGCGGTGCAGCGCAGCCGACTTGCATGGACTTGCACGCTTTCAAGGTTCCCCTGCTGAGCCATCCGCAGTTCCGCACCAGAACCGCGGATGGCCTCCGCGCTCCCCTCTGCCCTCATCGCGGCCCTCAAGAACAACGTGTTCTGACCTCGGAGCGCAGCGCGAGCGCAGCACTACGGCCCTCTTCACGCCATGGGGAAGAGGGCCGTTTTCGTAGCCAGGGGCCGGCGGACCGGACGGGGACTACTGCTCGTAGACCACCGTCACCGGTGCATGGTCGCTCCACCGCTGGTCGTACGCGGCCGCCCGCTCCACGTACGCCTTCGCCGCGCGCCGGGCCAGGCCCGGCGTGGCCAGGTGGTAGTCGATGCGCCAGCCGGCGTCGTTGTCGAAGGCGCGGCCGCGGTAGGACCACCAGGAGTACGGGCCCTCGGTGTCGGGGTGCAGGGCGCGGACGACGTCGACGTAGCCGCCGCGGGTCTCGGTGAGGACGTCGGTGAGCCAGGCCCGTTCCTCAGGGAGGAAGCCGGACTTCTTCTGGTTGGCCTTCCAGTTCTTGAGGTCGGCCTCCTGGTGGGCGATGTTCCAGTCGCCGCAGACCACGACCTCGCGCCCGTCGGCCGCGGCGCGCTTGCGCAGGTCGACGAGGTAGGGCAGGAACTCCGCCATGAAGCGTTCCTTCTCGTCCTGGCGCTCGGTGCCGACCTCGCCGGAGGGCAGGTAGAGGCTGGCGACGGTCACGCCGGGCAGGTCCGCCTCGACGTAGCGGCCGGAGGTGTCGAACTCGGACGAGCCGAATCCGATCCGGACCCGGTCCGGCTCGCGGCGGGTGTAGAGGGAGACGCCGGCGCGGCCCTTGGCGGCGGCCGGGGCGTGCACGGTGAACCAGCCGGCCGGCTCGCGGACCTCGTCCGGCAGCAGGGCGGTCTCGGCCCGTACCTCCTGCAGGCAGAGCACATCGGCCGCGGTCTCCGCCAGCCACGGGACGAAGCCCTTCTTGGCCGCGGCGCGCAGCCCGTTCACATTCACAGAGGTCACGGTGAGCATCCGGGCACGATACCCAGACCGGGGCGGTGATCGTCTTCGGCCCGTGCGTCGGGGCCGTACGTCGGGGGCCGTCCGCCCCTCGTCGGGCGCGCGGCCCCGGCCCGTACCCTTCCTCGGTATGGAGACCCGCCCCGTCCGGACCGGCCCCGTCGAGATACGCCCGGTCCGCTACGACCACCCCGACGTCAAGACGCTCGACGCGCTGGTGCAGCAGGAGTACGTCCGCCGCTACGGCGACGGGGACATGACTCCGCTGGACCCGGAGATGTTCGTGCCGCCGCGCGGGACGTTCCTGGTCGCGTACGAGGGTGACCGCCCGCTGGCCACGGGCGGCTGGCGGGTGCAGGAGGACGCCGCCGAGGGGTACGCCGTCGGGGACGCGGAGATCAAGCGGATGTTCGTGCTGCCGGAGGCGCGCGGGCGGGGCCTGGCGCGGCGGATCCTGGCCGCCCTGGAGGCGGACGCCCGGGCCGCTGGGCGGGCCCGGATGGTGCTGGAGACCGGCATCAAGCAGCCCGAGGCGCTGGCGCTGTACGCCTCCACCGGTTATCTGCCGGTGGAGAAGTTCGGGCTGTACCGGACGTACGAGGACAGCCGCTGCCTGGCGAAGACGTTGGGGGACGCGGCGGCCGGCTGAGCCGCCGCGGAGGTACCCGCCCGTCCGGTGCCGCGGTTTCGGCGGCACCGGACGCTGTTTGACAGTGATCGCGGCCGCTCCCCATACTCATTCCACTAATCAACTAGCTAAAGGGGGGATCCGTGAGCGACGACCCGAGCCCGTGGGCCATCGAGGCCGTAGGACTGGGGAAGCAGTACCGCCGCGGCTGGGCGCTGCGGGACTGCTCCTTCCGGCTTCCCGCCGGCCGCATCTGCGCCCTCGTCGGCCCGAACGGCGCCGGCAAGAGCACCTTCCTCGGCACCGCGACCCGCCTGGTGGCGCCGACCACCGGAACGCTGCGGCTGTTCGGCGTCCCGGTGACCGACCCGGCCGTCATGGCGCGGACGGCGTTCCTCGCCCAGGACAAGCCGCTCTACGCCCGCTTCACGGTCGCCGAGATGCTGCGGCTCGGCCGGGAGCTGAACCCGCGCTGGGACCAGGCGCTGGCCGAGCGGGTCGTACGGTCCGGCAACGTGCCGCTCACCGCCCGGATCGGCTCCCTCTCCGGCGGCCAGCGCACCCGCGTCGCCTTCGCCCTGGCCTTCGGCAAGCGGCCCGATCTGCTGCTGCTCGACGAGCCGATGGCCGACCTCGACCCGCTGGCCCGGCACGAACTGTCCGGCCTGCTGATGGCCGAGGCCGCCGAGCACGGCACGACCGTGGTGATCTCCTCCCACCTGGTCTCCGAGATGGAGGAGATGTGTGACTACCTCCTGCTGCTCGCCGAGGGCCGGCTGCGGATGGCCGGGCCCACCGACGCACTGGTGCCCGCGCACCTGCTCGTGACCGGCGTGGCGTCCGGCGACGACGGGGTCCCCGAGGAGCTGCGGGAGCGGCACACCGTCGTCGAAGCGCGGGTCACCGGGCGGCAGTTCAGCGCCCTGGTGCGGCCCGGCGGCCCGCTCTCCGACAGCTGGGAGGCCCTGGTGCCCGGCATGGAAGAAGTACTCCTGGCCTATCTGCGGTCGCCCGGCGCACCGGACCTGATCGCCGGCGAGGCACGGCCCGGGACCTCCGGGGAGGTGGCGGCATGACGACCACCACCGCCCCCGCCCCCAGCACCGCCGCCCCGGGCCGCGGCCCGCTGCGCGGACTGCCCTGGGTGGTCTGGCGCCGGCACCGCACGTTCCTGCGCGCCGCCCTGCTGCTCACCCTCGCCGGCTGCGCCCTCTTCGTCTACCAGCGCATCGGCGTCATGGACTTCCTGCACGGCAAGGGCGTCCCGCCGGGGGGCGACGAGAAGCTGATGAGCGAGTTCCAGACCCGCTTCGGGGCGGACTTCGCGCGCGACATGGAGTACCTGCAGTACGTGCCGCTGGTCGTCGGCGTCTTCCTCGGCGCCCCCCTGATCGCGAGCGAGCAGGAACACGGCACCCTCAAGCTGGTCACCACCCAGTCGGTCAGCCGCAGCCGCTGGCTCGCCGCCACGCTCGGCCTGCCGCTGGCCGTCGCCGTGGGCTGCTCCGCCCTGCTGTCGGCCGTCTTCACCTGGGTGTGGACGCCGGTGCACGGCCTGGCCGTGAACGGGGACTGGCTCACCGGCGGCGCCTTCGAGGCCACCGGCCCGGTGCCGGCCGCCCGGACCCTCTTCCTGGCCTCCTGCGGTATCGCCCTGGGCATGCTGATCAAGCGGGTGGTACCGGCGATGGCCGCCACCGCCTTCGTCGGCCTGGCCACCTCCGTGGTGTGGAGCGAGAAGCTCCGCGGCCACCTCGCCGCCGTCCGCAGCGTCACCTCTCCGTACGACGGCGACGGGCCGAACCTGCCGTTCGACGCCGCCCGGTTCGACGACTGGGTCTCCACCGCCGACGGCAAGCTCTACGGCTTCGGCACCTGCGTCAGCCCCGACAGCGCGGCCGACCGTGCCTGCCGGGCCAAGCTGGGCATCGTCCACCGCGTGATCCAGTACTTCGACTACGACCAGATGGCCGGGATGCAGTGGCTCGGCGCGGCCGTCCTGGTGGCGTTGGCCGCCCTGGTGCTGGCGTTCGTCGTGTGGCGCACCCGGAGGCGGCCGCTCTGAACGGCGCGACCCGGCGCCGCGCCACGGGTGGCGCTTTGACACCCCGCACGGGCGGGCCGATCATCGAGCGGTCGGGCCGCACGGCCCCGGCGCCGCCCGTGAGCGGCGCGGGCGCGGTCCCGGCGGCACGGGGGAAAGCAGCAGAGAGGTGGTGAGCGCCGTGGAATTCCGCATCGACCGCCGCAGCGGCGTCGCCACCTACCTCCAGATCGTCCAGCAGGTCCAGCAGGCGCTGCGGCTGGGCATCCTCGTCGAGGGCGACCGGCTGCCGACCGCCGCGCAGGTCGCCGCGACGACCAAGGTCAACCCCAACACGACGCTGAAGGCCTACCGCGAGCTGGAGCGCGAGGGCCTGGTCGAACCGCGCCCCGGCCTCGGCACGTTCGTCAGCCGTACGCTCGCCCGCCCCACCACCGCGGCGGACGCCCTGCTGCGCGAGGAACTGCGCGCCTGGATGGAGCGCGCCCGTACCGAGGGGCTGGCCCGGGAGGACGTCCAGGCGCTGATGAACTCCCTGCTGGAGGAGCGTTATCCGAACGGCTGAGCCGGGCCGGGTCCACCGCGCTGGACCCGGCCCGGCCGCTGCGGACCGTCCCGGGGGCCGGCCCCTGCTTGACCCTCACGTCACGTCAGGCCGCAGCCTGAAGCGGTACGGCCCCACGGGACGAAAGGCGCTGCGATGAGCTACTCGGTCGGGCAGGTCTCCGGCTTCGCCGGGATCACGGTGCGCACCCTGCACCACTACGACAAGACCGGTCTGCTCTGCCCCAGCGACCGCAGCCCCGCCGGCTACCGCCAATACAGCGACGCCGACCTCACCCGGCTGCAGCAGATCCTCTTCTACCGGGAGCTCGGCTTCCCGCTGGAGGAGATCGCCGCCATCCTGGCGGACCCCCAGGCCAACGCCCTCGACCACCTCCGCGCCCGGCACCGGCTCCTCAACGAGCAGATCGGCAAGCTGCGGCGGCTGGTCGAGGTCGCCGAGCGGGCCATGGAGGTGCAGCAGACCGGCGTCGAGCTGACGCCGCAGGAGCGGTTCGAGGTCTTCGGCGAGGTGGCCTTCGACCTCACCTACGCCACCCAGGCCCATCTGAAGTGGCAGCACAGCGAGGGTCATCAGCGCTCGATGGCGCGGGCCGCCGCGCACTCCAAGGACGACTGGGCCACGCTCATGGCCGAGGCCGCCGACTGGCGCCGGCGGCTGCTCACCGCCTTCGACGCCGAGGAGCCCGCGGACGGCGAGCGCGCCATGGACCTCGCGGAGGAACACCGCCGGCACATCAGCCGCTGGTTCACCCCGTGCCCCACCGCCATGCACGGCCGGATCGCCGATGACTTCGCCGCCGATCCCCGCGCGTTCGCGCTGATCGTCCCACCCACGGAACAACGCCCCGGCCTCGCCGCGTACCTGCGCACCGCCGTCCACGCCAACGCCGTACGCCACCCGGACGGCGACGCGCCGGCCTGAGGCCCGCGCGCACCCAACCCGGGCGCGCCCCTTCGCGCCTCCCACCCCCGCACCTCCCGAACCTCCCGAAGGCTGCCCACCCATGCCCAGAATCCTGCTCACCGCCGCCGGGTCGTACGGCGACGTCGCCCCCTACACCGGCGTCGGCGCCCGGCTCCGCGCGGCCGGCCACGACGTCACGCTCGCCACCCACGACGCCTACGAGCCCCTGGTCCGCGCCGCCGGCCTCACGTTCCGCCGGCTGCCCGCCGACCCGCGCGGCCGGCGCCCGGCCGACGGCGCCGCACCGGCGGAGGGCGCCCCGCCCGGCCGCCGCGCGCTGATGCGCCGGGCCGCCGCCTTCATCGAGGAACTGGGCGGGGGCATGGCCGACGCCGCCGACGACGGAACCGAACTCCTGCTGCTCTCCGCCACCACCGCACCGCTCGGCCAGCACCTCGCCGAGGCGCACGGCATCCCGTCGCTGGGCCTGTTCCTGGTCCCCCAGGCCCCCACCGGCGACTTCGCCCCCGTCGTCAGCGGCGGCCGCAGCCTGGGCCGCCGGGGCAACCGCGCCCTGGGCCGCCTCTCCCTCCGCGTCATCGACCGCCTCTACGCCGGCGCCACCCGCACCCTGCGCGCCCGCCTCGGCCTGCCCCCCGCCACGCCCGCCACGGTCCGGCGCCGCGCCGAAGCGGCCGGCTGGCCGGTCCTGCACGGCTTCAGCGAAACCCTCCTCCGCCGCCCCACCGACTGGCGCACCGGCCTCGACGTGGTCGGCAACTGGTGGCCCTGGCACTCCCCCGACGCCCAACTCCCGTCCGCCGTAAGGGACTTCCTCGCCGCCGGCCCGCCCCCGGTCTTCATCGGCTTCGGCAGCATGGCGGGCGGCGAGGGCGACCGCCTGGGCGAGCTGGCGGTACGGGCCCTGCGGCGCGCCGGGGTCCGCGGCATCCTCCAGTCCGGCTGGGCCGGCCTGTCCGCCGCGCACGCACCCGGCGCGGACGACGTCCTCACCATCGGCGAGGTGCCGCACGCCCTGCTCTTCCCGCACCTGGCGGCGGTCGTCCACCACTGCGGCGCGGGCACCACCGCGGCCGGACTGCGCGCCGGGGTCCCCACCGTCCCCGTCCCGGTCACCGCCGACCAGCCGTTCTGGGCCGCCCGCCTGGCCGCCTCCGGCGTCGCCACCGCCCCGGTCCCCTTCGCGCACCTCACCGGGGAGACCGGCGTCGCCCGCCTGGCCCACGCCCTCACCCAGGCCACCACCGGCCCCGAACGCCACACCCGCGCCCGCGCCGCGGCCGCCCGCCTCGCCACGGAGGACGGCGCCGGCGCGGTCGCCGAAACGGTCGACCGCCTCATGGCCTGAGTCACGGGCGGTCGCATCCGGGCTCATAACGTCGTACGCGGCGGACTGCCACCCGATCGGAGGCCCGTCGGCCCGTCCCGGGATGCGACCGCCCGCCCGAGGGCGTGGGCTCGCAACTATGACCACGTTCCGCAAAGGCACCCCGCTTCGCAGAGCGCTCCTCCGTGCCGCCCTGCTGGCGGCCGCGGGCCCCGCCGTCACCGTGACGGCGGCCCAGGTCGCCCTCGCCGCCCCCGCCGGCAACTGGGCCCACCCGGTCGCCGCCCACTACCGCATCAGCGCGCCCTACGGCGTACCCGGCGCCTGGCAGGCCGGTCACCACACCGGCGTCGACCTCGCGGTCCGCTCCGGGGCCAAGGTCAGGTCCGTCGGGCCCGGCACCGTCGTCCTCGCCCGGCGCTCGGGCGCGTACGGCAAGGCCGTCACGGTCCGGATGCGGGACGGCCACTACACGCTCTTCGGGCACCTCTCCCGGATCACCGTCCACCCCGGCCAGCGGGTCCGCGCCCGCACCCGCCTCGGCTACGCCGGCGCCACCGGCCGGGCCACCGGCCCCCACCTCCACTTCGAGGTCCGCACCCGCCGCCACTACGGCTCCGACATCAACCCCCTCGCCTACCTCGCCCGCCACGGCATCCTCCTGACGTAACGTCCGACCCCGCCGGCGCGAACTGGCACGTGGAACACCCGGTGTTCGTCCCCGGCGACGATTCACCCGGCATCGCCGCGAACGCAGGGAACCTGACCGCCGTGCCGATGTTCGCCGTTGCTGTGATCGCCTGCCTGCTGTTCCCTCTGGTCCGGGGCATCGCGGCATTCCGCACGTGGCAGGGCAGGGCGGTGAAGGACCTGCCGGCGATTTCCACCGTTCTGCAGGTGGTCGCCTTGCTGGCTGGCTTCTGACGAACTACAGGACAGGCGCGGGGAAGAGGAGTTGCCCTGCAACCGGGAAGCGAGGCTGACCCACTGGACAGTGAGGCGGCCAGGCGGGCGGCGTTCACCGCTGCACGGCGCGAAAAAGCCCCCACCGGATCATCCCGGAGGGGGCTTTACTGCGCTCGTTACTACTGCGGTGGACCTGAGGGGATTCGAACCCCTGACCCCCTCGTTGCGAACGAGGTGCGCTACCAGCTGCGCCACAGGCCCTTGCGACGAGTGAAACTCTAGCATCTCGGCCGCGGTGCTCGGAAATCGCTTCCGGTGCTGGTCAGCGACGGGGCGGCCGGTGTGGCGCGGGTCACTCGTTGGCGGCGCGGGGGCGGTCCTCGTCCTCGTACTGGTCGAAGAGCGGGGTGCGGCCGCGGGTGCGGCGGCCGGGGGCGGGGCGGTCCTGCTGGGGGGCGTCGGGCTGCGGGCGTTCGGCGGCGGCGCTGGAGCGGGCAGAGCTCCAGGCGTCCTCGGCGTCGAGGTCGACGTGGCTGGTGGCGCGCGGGGCGACCGGGGCCGTGACGTAGGTGGGGAGCGGGACCGGGACGGGGTCCCAGCTGCCGGCGGCGGGGCGCGGGCGCTCGCGCTCGCGCTGCTGGTCGACCCACTCGGCGTGGTCGGTCTCCTCGACGACGGCGCGGCGGCCGGCGGTGGGGGAAGGACGGGCGGGCGGTGCCGGGCGGGGCGGTTCCACCGCGGCATCGGCCGGGTGGTGGTCGGCGCGGGCGTCGGCCGGGTGGTCCTCGACGGGCGGCTGATCGACGGCCTGGCGGGGGCGGCGGCCCTCGCGCAGGCGCTGGGCCGCGGCCTCCGCGCGGCGCTGGTCCATGGTGAAGGTGAAGCGGCGGCGCTCCTGGGCGCGCAGGTAAATGATGTACGCGGTCAGGAGGAGGGCGGGGATGGCGGGCGCCCAGAGGAAGGGGATGCCGCCGACGGCCGCGACGATGGCGCCGGTGGTGAAGGTGAGGAACAGGATGGTGATGGTGCGCCGGCGGCGGGCGAGGACCTTGGCGCGCTTGGTCCGCTCGGTGAGCGAGGGCCGCGGCGGGGCGGGCTGCACGCGGGTGGGCGGCGCCTCGGACTCCTCGGCGGGAGCGGGGTCGGTGAAGGGCCCGGCGGCGGCCTCGTCGGCCGCTTCGTCCGGGTCCATGTCGTCGCCCGCCTCGTCGGCGGGATACTCCCCGTGCGCCTTGTCGTAGCGGCGCTGCATGGCCGCACGTCCGGACAGCAGCCGGATGGCGGTGCTGAAGCGCTCGGTCGGACGGGCCTCGTTGAGCTCATCCTGTCTACGGAGCCACATCGGCACCAAGTAGGCGGCCCAGGCCCCGACGATGACTGCGTAGATGAGGCCGCTGCTTCTCACAACTCACACGGTAGAGGGGTTTGCAGGGGGCCATCCGCCAATTGGGCCGGTGTGTCGCACGATCTGGCTGATATCTCGAACTTTTTTGTGATGGTAGAGATCCGCACCCACCCCAATCCGGCCAATTGGGGATTGCATTCGAACATTTATTTTATTTGTGGGGGCATGCCGGGGGCGGTGCCGGGCCTGCTGGGATTCTCCCGGCGCCAGCGGCTGAGCAGGCCCTCGGGCACTTCTTCCGCGGTGAGGGCGTAAACCGCGTGGTCGCGCCAGGCGCCGTCGATGTGGAGGTAGCGCGGGCGGAGGCCTTCCTCGCGAAAACCGAGCTTTTCCACCACCCGCCGGCTCGGAGAGTTCTCCGGGCGAATGCAGACCTCGATGCGGTGCAGTCCGACGCTGCGGAAGCAGTGGTCGACGGCGAGCGCGACGGCGGTCGGGATGACACCGCGGCCGGCGACTTCCTGGTCGACCCAGTAGCCGATATGGCCGGAGCACATCGAGCCCCAGGTGATGCCGGCGACGGTCAGTTGTCCGACGAGGCGGCCCTGGTATTCCACGACGAACGGGAGCATCCGGCCGGCGTGCGCCTCCGCGCGCAGATGGCGGACCATCTGGCGGTAGGTGGGCCGGTGCGGCGGGACGAGACCGGGCGGGGGCGGCGGAATGGTGGCTTCCCAGGGCCGCAGCCAGTCGCGGTTGCGGCGGTTGACCTCGCGCCAGGCCCGCTGGTCGCGCAGCTTTATGGGGCGGAGGGTGATCTCACCGTCCGTCAGGACCACGGGCCAGGGCGCGTTCAGCTCGGGCTCCCGGAGGGTCTGGGGTGGTCGCCGCCGCGGATCTGGTCGACGGCGTGCGGCAGCAGGTCCGCCAGGACGGCGAGGCCGTCGCGGACCCCGCCGGAGGAGCCGGGGAGGTTGACGATCAGGGTCGTGCCGGCGACGCCGGCGCGACCGCGGGAGAGCGCCGCGGTGGGGACCTTGTCGCGGCCGGCGGCGCGGATCGCCTCGGGGATGCCGGGGACCTCGTAGTCCAGCACCCGGGCGGTGGCCTCGGGGGTGCGGTCGGTGGGCGAGATGCCGGTGCCGCCGGTGGTGAGGACGACGGCGTACCGCGACGAGTCGACGGCCCGGCGCAGGGCGGCCTCGACCGGGTCGCCGTCGGGGACGACCTCGGGCCCGTCGACCTCGAAGCCCATGGCGGCCAGGCCCTCGGCGAGCAGCGGGCCGCCCTTGTCCTCGTAGACGCCGGCCGCGGCGCGGTTGGAGGCGGTGATGACCAGGGCGCGGGCGGGGGTCATGACCGGCTCCAGTCGCCGGACTTGCCGCCGGTCTTCTCCTCGACGCGGATGTCGGAGATCACCGCGGCCTTGTCGACCGCCTTGATCATGTCCACGACGGTGAGGGCGGCCACGGAGACGGCGGTGAGCGCCTCCATCTCCACGCCGGTGCGGTCGGTGGTCTTGACGGTGGCGGTGATCTCCACGGCCTCGTCGGTGACCGAGAGGTCCACCTTCACCCCGGAGACGGCCAGCGGGTGGCAGAGCGGGATCAGCTCGGGGGTGCGCTTGGCGCCCATGATCCCGGCGATCCGGGCGGTGGCCAGGGCGTCGCCCTTGGGCATGCCCTCACCCCGCAGCAACTCGATGACCTGCGGCGACACCAGCACCCGGCCGCGGGCGCGGGCGGTGCGGGCGGTGACGTCCTTGGCCGAGACGTCGACCATCCGGGCCGCGCCCGCCGCGTCGAGGTGGGTGAGGTGTTGCTGGCCGCTGCTCATCGTTCTCCCGGTCCAAACTGCCGCCTGTGGGACGACACCGTACCTCCGGTGGCCGCGGAGCACCCGGTACGGGTTTTCGGGGGCCGGTTATCCGAGCGGGACGACGTCCACGTCCGCGCCCTCGGGGACCTCGGTGGTGTCCTCGGGGACGACGATCAGCGCGTTGGCGTGCGCCATGGCCTTGATCAGGTGGGAGCCGGCGCCGCCGACCGGGGTGACGGTGCCGGCGGCGGCGTCGTAGGAGCCGCGCAGGAACTGCCGCTTGCCCTTGGGCGAGGAGGCGAGGGCCGCGGTGCAGCGGGCCGTGGTGGTCGGGCGGTGGACGTCCGGCAGGCCCATCAGCGCGCGGATGACCGGGCGGACGAACAGCTCGAAGGAGACGTAACTGCTGACGGGGTTGCCGGGGAGGGCCAGCAGCGGGATGTCGTCGGGGCCGATCAGGCCGAAGCCCTGGGGCTTGCCGGGCTGCATGGCGAGCTTGCGGAACTCGACCTTCCCCTCGTCCGCGGAGAGGCCGGCCAGGGTCTCCTTGACCACGTCGTACGCGCCGACGCTGACGCCGCCGCTGGTGACCAGCACGTCGGCCCGGATGAGCTGATCCTCCAGGGTGGCGCGCAGGGTCTCGGCGTCGTCGGCGACCGCGCCGACGCGGTAGGCGAGGGCGCCGGCGGCGCGGGCCGCGGCGGTGAGCTGGAAGCTGTTGGAGTCGTGGATCTGGCCGGGGCCCAACGCCTCGCCGGGCTGGACGAGTTCGCTGCCGGTGGACACCACCACGACGCGGGGGCGCGGGCGGACCCGGACCGTGCCGCGGCCGAGGGCGGCGAGCAGGCCGATCTGGGAGGGGCCGAGGAGGGTGCCGGCGCGCAGCGCGAGCTCGCCCTGGGTGACGTCGCTGCCGCGGGCGCGGATGTGGGCGCCGGCCGGGGCCGGGCGGTGGATGCGGACCTCGCCGCCAGCGCCCTCGGGGGCGGCGCTGTGGGCCTCCATCGTGGCGGCCGGGCCTGCTCCGGCGCCGCCGTCGGTCCATTCGACCGGGACGACGGCCTCGGCGCCGGGCGGGAGGGGGGCGCCGGTCATGATGCGGGCGGCCTGGCCGGGGCCGACCTCGGGGAGCTCGCCGCTGCCGGCCGCGACGTCGCCGATGACGGTCAGGGTGACCGGGGCGGCCTCGGTGGCCTGCGCGACGTCGGCGGCACGGACCGCGTAGCCGTCCATGGAGCTGTTGTCGAAGGGCGGCAGGGGGACGGTGACGGTGACGTCCTCGACCAGGACGCAGCCCTGGGCGTCGAGGAGCTGCAGCTCGATCGGGTCCAGCGGGACGATCTTCGACAGGACGTCGTCGAGGTGCTCGGCCACCGACCAGACGCGGTCCGGGTGGCTGGTCTGGCCGGTGGCGTGGTTCAACGTCCTACATCTCCTCGGTGACGTAACTGCGAAGCCAGGTCCGGAAGTCGGGGCCCAGGTCTTCACGTTCGCATGCCAGTCTGACAATGGCACGCAGATAGTCGCCACGGTCACCGGTGTCATAGCGCCGGCCCTTGAAAACGACGCCGTGCACCGGTCCGCCGAGCGACGGGTCGGCGGCGAGCGCCTGGAGGGCGTCGGTGAGCTGGATCTCGCCGCCGCGGCCGGGGTCGGTCTTGCGCAGCACCTCGAAGACGGCCGGGTCGAGGACGTAGCGGCCGATGATCGCGAGGTTGCTGGGGGCCTCGGCCGGGTCGGGCTTCTCGACCAGGTCGGAGACGGTGACCACGTCGTCGTCGCCGGTGGGGGCGGCGGCCGCGCAGCCGTAGAGGTGGATCTGGGCCGGGTCGACCTCCATGAGGGCGATGACCGAGCCGCCGTGCTGTTCCTGCACCTCGACCATGCGGGCCAGCAGGGGGTCGCGGGGGTCGATGAGGTCGTCACCGAGGAGCACGGCGAAGGGCTGGTCGCCCACGTGGGGCGCGGCGCACAGCACGGCGTGACCGAGGCCCTTGGGGTCGCCCTGGCGGACGTAGTGCATGGTCGCGAGGTCGCTGGATTCCTGGACCTTGGCGAGCCGGGACTCGTCGCCCTTGCGGTGCAGGGCCTCTTCGAGTTCGTAGTTGCGGTCGAAGTGGTCCTCGAGGGGGCGCTTGTTGCGGCCGGTGACCATCAGGACGTCGGAGAGCCCGGCGGCGGCCGCCTCCTCCACCACGTACTGGATGGCGGGCTTGTCGACGACCGGGAGCATCTCCTTGGGTGTGGCCTTCGTGGCGGGGAGAAACCTGGTGCCGAGGCCGGCTGCCGGAATGACAGCCTTGCTGATCCGTGTGTGCGATGGAGTCATGCGCGACACCATAACCGGCCCTTTCGGAACGATGATGAGGGTCCGGTGAATAGAGCATGAGAGCGGGAGCAAGGGCACACAGTGAGCAAGCAGCACGATAGGAAACGAAGGTTGCGGCGGGATCTCCAGGAGGTAAGGAGATCATTGCCGCCGGATGTCCTCGCGGCGGCGGGCGAGGCGCTGGCCCGACGGACCCTGGAACTGGAGGAGTTGGCGCCGTTCCTCGCCCCGTCGACGGCGGACGAGGGGGCCGCCCGCCGGCCGACGGTGGCGGCGTACGTGTCGATGGGCTCGGAGCCGCCCACCGGGGCCCTGCTGGACCGGCTGCGGGAGGCGGGGGTGCGGGTGCTGCTGCCGGTGCTGATGCCGGACAACGATCTCGACTGGGCGCCGTACGAGGGCGCCGACCGCCTGGTGCCGGCGGGCTGGGGGCTGCACGAGCCGGCCGGTGAGCGGCTGGGCCCGCAGGCGGTCGCGCAGGCGGACGTGGTGCTGCTGCCGGGCCTGGCGGTGGACCGCGACGGGGTGCGGCTGGGCCGCGGCGGCGGCTCGTACGACCGGGTGCTGGAGCGGCTGGACCGGGCCGGGGCCCCGGCGCACCTGGTGGTGCTGCTGTTCGACGCGGAGGTGCGGGACGAGGTGCCGGCCGAGCCGCACGACCGGCGGGTGCACGCCGCGGTGACCCCGTCGGGGGTGCACCGGTTCCGGCACTGAGCCCGCCGGACCGCCGCGCACACGGAGCCACCGGTCGCGGCCGGACCCGCGGGCGGACCACCGGACCGGGCCCGGACGCCGCCGGGCGGGCCGGAGATCGTCCCGTGGGAGATCTCCGGCCCGCCCGGCGGCTCGTGACGGCTTCGGCCTTACGGCGACAGCGTCAGGGTGTCCTTGCCGGCCTTCTTGACGGCGTCCTCGCTGTACGCCCAGGGCAGCAGCTCGCCCTTGGCCCACTTGTCGGTCTGGTCGTAGTAGTGGGACTCGTAGGCGTGGCCGGAGGCGCCGGTGAGGTTGATCCAGCGGGACTTGTCGAGGTCGGCGAGGTTGACGACCATCCGCATCGACGGCACCCAGGTGACCTTGTAGCCGCCGGCCGCGTTCCAGCCGGTGGCGTCGACCGCGGCCTCACCGCCGCCGAGGTTCCACGGGCCGCGGTTGAACAGGCCCTGCAGCATCCCGGGGCCGTCGGTGCCCAGGGTCTGGTTCTTCAGGAACATCTGGTGCAGCCGGCCCCAGGTCCAGTTGTCGATGTTCTTGCCCAGCTTGGAGGTCAGTTCGTAGCGGGCGTCCTTCATGGCGTGCGCGAGGAGCTGGTCGCGGTTCTTGTCGCCGGGGCGGCCGGGCCGGTCCTCGGTCTTCCACCAGGCGTTGCCGGGGTCGTCGAGGATGTTGCGGACGACCTCGTACCAGCGGTCGCCGCCGTCGGGCTGGGCGGTGTCGCCGGCCCGCTCGCCGCATTCGCGGACGTAGGTGTCGTTCTCGTCGGCGGGGCCGGTCTCGTCGGCCGGGCGGACGGTCAGGCACTGGCCCTCGGGGCGCAGCTCCTTGGGCATCTTGTTCCCGAAGGCGAGCTTGAGGGTGTTGCGCCAGACGGCGTTGAAGTAGGCGGCCGCGGCGGAGTCGGGCTCCTGGGTGAAGTCCCAGCCCTCCAGCAGCTGCTGGGCGTCGCGGACGTACTTGTCCTTGATGTCGATCTTCGTCAGGTAGGGCGTCAGCAGCCGGGCGATCTCACTGCTGTTGTCCTTCTGGAAGGCCTGCATGTCGTCGGTGGAGACCTTGCCGCCGTCCTTGATCTTCGACTCGATCAGGTCGTTGATCCGCTGGCTGCGGGAGCCGTAGCCCCAGTCCTTGGTGATCAGGTACGGGTACTTCTCGTCGGTGACGGCCTGGTTGGCGGTGACGATGTAGCCGCGCTCGGGGTTGTACTCGTACGGCAGGGCGGCCTGCGGGATGTAGCTCTTCCACTGGTAGCGGGGGTCCCAGCCGGGCGCCGGGTAGGTGCCGTCGAAGTGGCCGTCGCCCTTGCCGCGGACCGGGATCCGGCCGGGTGCCTGGTAGCCGATGTTGCCCTTGGCGTCGGCGTAGACCAGGTTCTGCGAGGGCACCTCGAAGTGCGCGGCGGCCTTGCGGAAGCCGGTCCAGTCGTGGGCGCGGTTGAGCTCGAAGACGGCGTCCATGGAGCGGCCGGGGTCGAGCGCGGTCCAGCGGAGCGAGACGGCGTAGCCGTCGCCGCGGTCCGGGGCGGCGTTGCCCACGGGGGCGTCCTTGCCGACGTTGCCGAGTTCGTCGTCGCGGTCGGAGACGATCGGGCCGTTGTTGGTGGCGCGGACGGTGATCTGGCGGCTCTCGCCGCCGGCGACCTTGATGGTCTCCTTGCGCGTGCGGAACGGCCGCTGCCGGTTGTCGTAGAGGTAGCCGTCGGCGTTGACCTTCTCCAGGTACAGGTCGGTGACGTCGGCGCCGAGGTTGGTCATGCCCCAGGAGATGTCCTGGTTGTGGCCGATGACGACGCCGGGCATCCCGGAGAAGGTGAAGCCGGAGACGTCGTAGCCGCACTTGGGGCCGGTGTTACGGCAGTGCAGGCCCATCTGGTACCAGAGCGAGGGCATCTGCGGTGCCAGGTGCGGGTCGTTGGCGAGCAGCGGCTTGCCGGTGGTGGTGTGCGCGCCGGAGACGACCCAGGAGTTGGAGCCGATGCCGTTGCCGTTGGGGCCGAGCAGCGCCGGGACCTCGTTCACCGTCTTGGACAGCGAGGACAGCTGGGACCGGAGTCCGGTGACGGCGCCGCCGGCCGGGGTGGCGTTGGCCGAGCCCTTGGGCGTGAACTTCTTGGTGGCCGGGTCGACCGCGCCGCCGTCCACGATCGGCTTGTTCCGCTTGTACGGGTATGCCGGGTAGAGCTCGTTGATCTGCTGCTGGCCGAAGCGGCTGGTCATCAGGGACCGGTCGATCTCTTCCTGCATGTTGCCGCGCAGGTCCCAGGCCATCGCCTTGAGCCAGGCCACCGAGTCGGCCGGCGTCCACTTCTCGGGCTTGTAGTCGTTCTCGAAGTCCAGCGCCGCGTACTCCAGGGAGAGCGCCGAGCCCTCGTGGTCCTTGAGGTAGGCGTTGACGCCGGCGGAGTACGCCTGGAGGTACTTCTTGGTGCTGGGCGAGAGCTTGGTGTCGTACTCCTGCTGCGCGACCCGGTGCCAGCCCAGTGTGCGCAGGAACTCATCGGTCTTGACCTGGCTCTTGCCGAACATCTCGGACAGCCGGCCAGCGGTCATGTGGCGCCGGACGTCCATCTCCCAGAAGCGGTCCTGGGCCTGGACGTAGCCCTGGGCGCGGAAGAGGTCCTCGTCGGTGTCGGCGTAGATCTGCGGGATGCCGTTGGCGTCACGGACGACGTCCACCGGGTCGGCCAGGCCCGGGAGTTTGAGCGAGCCGGTGGTCTGCGGGAACGAGGCCCGTACTGTGCTGACTCCCCAGAACGCGCCGAAGCCGATGCCCGCCACGAGCAGCAGCACGACCGTGATGGCGACGAGGCGGCCGCGCCGCCCCTTCTTCTTCCTGGGGACTGGGCCGGACTTGTTGGCGGGCATCTCTGTCCTTCGAGGGGCAGGGTGGGAGTGCTGGAGCAACCATAGGCGCACGGGTTCGGCGACCCCTACGCGGAGTCACCGCCAGCACCCCCAACCTTCAAGCAATGGTAAATTGTTAGCCTCAGTAACTAGATACGGTAAGGAAAGAGCGCCCGAAGACCACCCCCGGACCGTCGATTTTCGGAACCCGTGCGAGGAAGGACCAGCTCCTGACTGTCGACCACCTCAACGAACTCCTGCTGCTCTGCTCGCTCGTACTGCTCATCGCGGTCGCCGCGGTACGGCTCTCCTCGCGCAGCGGGCTCCCCAGCCTGCTCATCTACCTGGGGATAGGCATCGCCATGGGCCAGGACGGTCTCGGCGGGGTCGTCTTCGACGACGCCGAGCTGACCCAACTCCTGGGCTATGCCGCGCTGGTCGTGATCCTCGCCGAGGGCGGTCTGGGCACCAAATGGAAAGAGATCAAGCCGGCACTGCCCCAGGCGGCGGTGCTGTCGACGGTCGGCGTCGCGGTGAGCGTGGGGGTCACCGCGGCCGGAGCGCACTACCTGGCCGGACTCGGCTGGCGGCAGGCGCTGCTGATCGGCGCCGTGGTCTCGTCCACGGACGCCGCGGCGGTCTTCTCCGTGCTGCGCAGCGTGCCGCTGCCGGCCCGGCTCTCGGGTGTCCTCGAAGCGGAATCCGGCTTCAACGACGCCCCGGTGGTCATCCTGGTCGTCGCCTTCTCCACCGCGCGGGAGGTCGACCACTGGTACGTCCTCCTCGGTGAGATCGCCCTGGAGCTGGCGATCGGCGCCGCCCTCGGCCTCGCGATCGGCTGGCTCGGCGCCTACTGCATGCGGCACGTGGCGCTGCCGGCCTCCGGTCTCTACCCCATCGCCGTCATGGCCATCGCGGTCTCCGCCTACGCCGCCGGCGCCCTGGCGCACGGCTCGGGCTTCCTCGCCGTCTACCTGGCCGCGATGATCCTCGGCAACGCCAAACTGCCGCACGCCCCGGCCACCCGCGGCTTCGCCGAGGGGCTCGGCTGGATCGGCCAGATCGGCATGTTCGTCCTGCTGGGCCTGCTGGTCACCCCGCACAACCTCCTCGACGACGTGGTGCCGGCCCTGGTCATCGGCATGATCCTGACCCTCGTCGCCCGCCCGACGTCGGTGTTCGTCTCGCTGCTGCCGTTCCACGTGCCCTGGCAGGAGAAGACCCTGCTGTCGTGGGCCGGGCTGCGCGGCGCGGTCCCCATCGTGCTGGCCACCATCCCGATGGTGGGCGCCGTCCCCGGCAGCGAGGGCGTCTTCAACATCGTCTTCGTCCTGGTCGTGGTCTACACCCTGATCCAGGGACCGACCCTGCCCTGGCTCGCCCGGCACCTCCGGCTGGGCGACGGCGAGGAGCCCGCCGACCTGGGCATCGAGTCCGCCCCGCTGGAGCGGCTGCGCGGCCATCTGCTGTCGACGTCCATCGGGCCGGCCTCGCGGATGCACGGCGTCGAGGTCGGCGAGCTGCGGATGCCGGCGGGTGCCGCGGTCACCCTCGTCGTCCGGGACGGCTCCAGCTTCGTGCCGTCGCCGTCGACCGTGCTGCGCCGCGGCGACGAACTGCTGGTCGTCGCCACGGACCCGGTGCGCGACGCGGCCGAGCGGCGGCTGCAGGCGGTCTCCCGGGGCGGCAAGCTGGCCGGCTGGCTGGGCACCGGCGGCGCCCCGCGACGGCGCGGACACGGCCACGGCCACCGCTGACGTCCGTAGGGCTCCACGATTGCGGGCCGCCAGGCAATGTGGCGGACATCTCCAAGCAACCCAAGGAAAAGCAGGTGAAGCGCTGGCTAATCCCAGGGCTTCACCCGCCCGGGCCTGTACAATCAAGAAGGAACAACTGACGAACCACCTCTGCCTGATGCAGAGCTGGCGCGACCGCTCGGCGGCCGCGGTCCCCTGCCACCTGCAGCCACCTCTCGGGGTGCGGACCACGCGGTATCACTCGGTCCAGCGCGAGAGGACAGCTCTCGGCGCGTACCCGTGACGACCTCTCGGCGACGCGCTACCAGGCGGCAGAAAGGCCCGGCCGTGGCATCCGCGGTCAAGCAATCCCGTCCCGGTTACGGACAACTGCTCCGCACCCCTGGTGCGTGGACCTTCCTCCTGCCCGGCTTTCTGGCCCGGCAGCCGTTCGCGATGCTGACCATCGGCATCGTGCTGCTCGTCCAGTCCACCACCGGCTCCTACGGCACCGCCGGCGCGGTCTCGGCCGCCACCGGTGTCTCGATGGCACTGTTCGCCCCGCAGAGCGGCAAGCTCGCCGACCGTTTCGGCCAGCGCGCGGTGCTGATCCCCGGCGTCCTCGTGCACACCGCCGGCGTCGCGGCGCTGATCGTCCTGGCCCTGGCGCACGCCCCCCTGTGGGCGCTGCTCGCCGTGGCCGTCCCCACGGGCGCCTCGACTCCGCAGGTCGGCCCGATGGTGCGGGCCCGCTGGGCATCCCGCCTCGGCGGCAGCCCGCTGATGCCGACGGCAGCCGCCTTCGAGTCGGTGACCGACGAGTTCACCTTCGTGGTCGGCCCGGTCCTGGCGACCGCGCTGTGCACCGGCATCCACCCGGCCGCCGGCCTGATCGCCGAGGCCGTACTGACCCTCGCCGGCGGCCTGCTCTTCGCCTCCCAGCGCCGCACCCAGCCGCCCGTCCACCGCGCGCAGGCCGACGACCGGCCGCGCGTCTCGGCCCTGTCGGTCCCCGGCGTCCGCGTGCTGATCGTGGCGTTCCTCGGCATCGGCGCCGTCTTCGGCGGCATGCAGGTCTCACTGACCGCGTTCACCCAGGCCATCGGCCAGCCCGGCATCAACGGCCTGCTCTACGGGATCTTCGCCGGCGGCAACATGCTCGCCGGGATCGCCTGCGGCGCCATCGCCTGGAAGGTCGGCCCGCGCCGCCGGCTGCTGGTCGCCTACGGGCTGCTGGCGCTGGCCACCACCCCGCTGTGGGCGGTGACCGCGGTACCGCTGCTGGGCGCCGTCGGCCTGGTCGTCGGCCTCTGCATCGCCCCCGCCCTGATCACCGGCTACACCCTGGTCGAGTCCCTGGTCCCGGCCGCCGCCCGCACGGAGGCGTTCACCTGGCTGACCGGCGCGGTCGCCCTGGGCCAGGCCGCCGCCGCCACCTCCGCCGGCCAGCTCACCGACCGCTTCACCCCCAGCACCGGCTTCCTGGTCCCCCTGGCCGGCACGGCCCTGGCCCTGGTGGTGCTGCTGGCCCTGCGCGCCCACCTGCTGCCGCGCACCTCGTCCGCCGCGGCCGACGCGGACCGGCCGGACACGGCGTCCGGGGCCGACTCCGGCGCCGGAGCGGGCACGGCGGCCGAGGACCGCGGGCGGGAGCTGGCGAACGCGTGACGGGACGGACGCGGATGGGGGCGGACGGGTAACCGGGGGGCGTCGAACGGTGTCGGCGGGGTGCCGGGGAACGCCTGGCGCCGTCCGTCGCGGACCGGCCCCGGACGTGGGGTCGGTCACCGTCTGCCCGGTCGCAGTGGACTGACGCGCCGGAATACTGCAATATGGAGCGTCGTTAGCACTCATCGAGTGAGAGTGCCAGGAGGAAGTCAAGTGCCGACCTACCAGTACCAGTGCACCGCGTGCGGCGAGGGCCTTGAGGCGGTGCAGAAGTTCACCGACGACGCGCTGACGGAGTGCCCCAGCTGCAACGGACGCCTCAAGAAGGTGTTCTCCGCGGTCGGCATCGTCTTCAAGGGTTCCGGCTTCTACCGCAACGACAGCCGCGGCTCGTCGTCCAGCAGCAGCCCCGCGAAGAGCTCCTCCTCGTCGAGCACGACGTCGTCCTCGGACTCCGCCGGCTCCTCGTCGAGCAGCTCCAGCTCCGACAGCAAGCCGTCCGCGTCCGCCGCGTCGTCCTCCGGCAACGCGTCGAGCACCAGCTCCGCGGCCTGAGCCTGACCGGCAGCGCTGGCAGCACAGACAGCACAGACATCTTCGGGCCCCGCCGTCGTCGGACGGCGGGGCCTGCTGCGTGCGGGGCACTGCATGCAGGATCACTGTTGGCCAACCCTCTGCCGCCCCGGTCCGCTGCATGTACGCCTCCGGGGTGGCGGATCTCGCGGTGGCCGCCCCCGCTAAGGTGACCGCCATGGCTGACGCGGAAATAGGCGTAATAGGCGGATCGGGCTTCTACTCCTTCCTCGACGACGTGACCGAGATCACGGTCGACACCCCCTACGGTCGCCCCAGCGACTCGGTGTTCCTCGGCGAGATCGCCGGCCGCCAGGTCGCCTTCCTCCCCCGGCACGGCCGCGACCACCGCCTCCCGCCGCACCGCATCAACTACCGCGCCAACCTGTGGGCGCTGCGCTCGCTCGGCGTACGCCAGGTCCTCGGCCCCTGCGCGGTCGGCGGGCTGCGCCCCGAATACGGCCCCGGCACGCTACTGGTCCCCGACCAGCTCGTGGACCGCACCAAGGCCCGCGTCCAGACCTACTTCGACGGCGAGCCGCTGCCTGACGGGAGCGTCCCCAACGTCGTCCACCTGACGTTCGCCGACCCCTACTGCCCGGCCGGCCGCCAGGCCGCCCTCGCTGCCGCCCGCGGCCGCGAGTGGGAGCCGGTCGACGGCGGCACGCTCGTCGTCATCGAGGGCCCGCGCTTCTCGACCCGCGCCGAATCCCGCTGGCACGCCGCCCAGGGCTGGTCCGTGGTCGGCATGACCGGCCACCCCGAGGCCGTCCTGGCCCGCGAACTGAGCCTCTGCTACACCTCGTTGACCCTGGTCACCGACCTGGACGCGGGCACCGAGACCGGCGACGGCGTCTCCCACGAGGAAGTCCTCCAGGTCTTCGCCCAGAATGTCGGCCGGCTCCGCGAGGTCCTCTTCGACGCGGTCGCCGCCCTGCCCCGGTCCAACGACCGCACCTGCCCCTGCGCCGACGCCCACGCGGGCTGGGACCTGGGCATCGAACTGCCGTAAGACGCCTGGCGGGCCGGGGACAGGCCGGGCCTGGGACCAGGGCCGGCTCTGCGGTCAGGCACGGGCTGGGGCCAGGCCCGGGCCCCCACCTTTTCCCTGCCCCGCTCGTTCCCCGTCCCCCACCCGGGTGGCGAAGTTATCCACATCCCGAAGCTTCTCCACAGGCCACAGCAGGCACGGGCGCGACACGGCACGGTGGTGCTCGCCGATTCCATCAAGGCTCGTCCGATCTCCGATCTCCGATCTGCGACCTCCGAGTCGCCGATCTCCGAGTCGCCGATCTCCGAGTCGCCGATCTCCGAGTTACCGACGAGCCCCTCACCAGCCAAGGCGGACCACCATGCCCACCACGCCGTACACCCCACTCGCCTCGCGCTCTCCCGTTCCCTCTACTGATCTCCCCTCCGATCTCTCGGCCGACCTTCCGCGCGACCTCTCGTCCGACCTCTCGGTCGACCTTCCGCCCGACCTCTCGTCGCCACCCCTCCCCACTCCCCCACGGTGTGAAGTGCCCCACTTTCCACCGGTACGAGCCGGCGGCGGCAGGGGCCGATGGGGCAGGGTCGGGCCCCGCCGGATGCTGATCGCCGGGCTCGCGATGACCGCCGCAGCACTGGCCGGCGCGGCCTCGTATGGGGCCGTACGAGCCTTACCCGCGACGGGCTGCCCGTCGACGGCGGCCCTGGGAGGGCGGTAGCCATGCCGCAAGATCGAGTGGCTTCCCTGCACACCGCCCGCGAGACTGCTGCGAGTGGCGGGGCACCTGCCGCGGAGGACCGGGGCCGGTCGCGCCAACGGTGGCGCACCGCCCGCACCGGAACCGCCGGACCGGTCCACCGCAAGAAACCAATGTCCGTGTTGCCCGACTGGACAGCTCTGCCGTGCCCTGCCGTAAGTTGCGGTGCTGATTGTTCGTGCACCGTCCGTGGTGAGCGTCGTGAGCGTGGAAAGAGGCTGTCAGGTGAGCGAGAGCAAGGGCGTCCTGCAGGGGTTCAAGGAATTCCTGATGCGGGGCAACGTCATCGAACTCGCGGTCGCGGTCGTTGTCGGTGCGGCGTTCACCAACATCGTCAACGCCGTGGTCAAGGGCGTGATCAACCCGATCGTCGGCGCTCTGGGTTCGCAGAACCTCGACAACTACAAGGCGTGCCTCACCACCTGCCACACGGACAAGAAGACGGGCGCGTTCACCGACGGGATCTACATCCTCTGGGGTTCGGTGCTCAGTTCCGCACTGACCTTCCTGATCACCGCCGGGGTCGTCTACTTCCTCATGATCCTTCCGATGAACAAGTGGAAGGAGCGCCAGGCTGCCAGGAAGCCCGTCGACGACGCCCCGCTGGCCCCGACCGAGGTCGAGCTGCTCACCGAGATCCGCGACGCCCTCATCGCCCAGCGCACTACCTCTGCCCCCGTGCCCTCCTCCACCTCGGGCACGATCGGCACTCAGAAGACGCAGAGGTAGCAGGTCGGAAGCGGCCACGCCCGGCGGCCGGGCTTTGGGATCTCTGGGATCTCAGAGGTGATGGGGCGGCTTCTCGGCGAGGAAACGGGCGAGGTCGGAGGCGCTGTCTCCACCGGCCGGCCGTTCGCCCCAGCCCCTGTCGGTGTCGTCCGAGGACTGCTGGTTCAGCGGGTCGTCGAAGATCAGCGCCGCGGCAGCCTTGGGGGTCGCCCGCCGAGGGGCCACGGTCGCGGGCTCGGACGCGGCCTCGGAGGCAGCTTCCTGCCCACGGTCACCGTCTCCTTCGACGGCGGAGTCCGGGGCAGCAGGAGCGGCCTGGGGCTCAGCATCCCGCTCGGAATCAGGGGTGGTACTCACCCCTCCAGAGTACGGGCGAGCCCAACGAAGCCACCGAGCGGCAAGGGCCCTCGGCACTCCTTCCGCGGTACACCGCCCCGACGCCGACGGCCTCCGGCACGTCCCTCAGCCCCCCGCGTTCCCCCTGCGGCGCCGATGCCTAGTGGCCCTTGTCGTGGGTGGGTATGGGGCGCGGGCGCTGGCCGCCGTTGGGCCGGGTCGGCGGGCTCTGTGAGGCGTGGCTGCGCTTGTGGGGGCGCGTCCGGTCGGTGCTGCCGGGGAGGGAGTGGCGAGCGGGTGCGGATGATGAGTGAGGGGAGGGCATGGGCCGGTCACCTTTCAGATGGACCTGGAACAGGTACGTCACTTGAACCCCCGTTGACCTGTGAGAGGTCGGCGCTGCCGCGAGCAGGGGGCAACAGCGGGACGACGTCGTAGGCAAATCGCTGGCCGGTGTCGGCTGTTCGGTCGCGTAGGTGGCGCCACAGGAAATGGCCGGCGCCCGCGATGACGAGGCCGGCGGCGACGTGGAGGCCGTGGCACAGGGCCCGGCCGAAGGCGTCGGAGGGAGGAAAACCGGGGGTTTTCGGGGCCCAGAGGCGCATGGCGTAGCCCGGGCCAGGGTCGGCGCCGGTCGATGCGGTGCCGGTGACCCGTCCGTCCCCAGGCGAGGGGCAAGGTGATCAGCGCGGCGAGCAGGCAGCCCCGGAAGGCGAGTTGCTGGGCGGCCCAGGGGGCGGTGGAACGGGCGCCGAGGAATTTCAGGAAGCCCCGGTAGGTGGTCGCCAGTTGGGGCAGGGCGGTGGGCGCTTTACGGAAATTCCCGCGGGAGAAGAGGGTGTGCCGGCCCTGTCGGAGCAGGCGGCGGGCGAGGGGTTCGCTGACCTGGACGGTGTGGCGGTAGGCGACGCGGATGGCGCAGAAGACGGTGGCCACGGCGTACAGGAGCAGCGTCGAGTCGGAGTCCCGGAGCAGGCGGCCGCCCAGGACGAGGGCGAGGGCCATGGCGAGAACGAGGGCGAGGGCGAGGAGCAGCGCAATGGCGGGGAGCAGCGCGACGGCGGAGGTTATGAGTGGGGCGCGGACGGTCGCTGTTGACCTGGTCGGCGGCGGGCCCACGGGGGCTTGAGGGCGGCCGGTCACCTCGCTACCGCCGGTCGCCCCGCTATCGCCGGTCATCTGGCTATCGCCGGTCACCTGGCTACCGTTGGTCGCCTCGATACCGCCGACCACCTCGCTACCGCTGGTCGTCTCGCTGCCGCTGGTCGGCCCGGCGCCGTAGGTCGACCCGGAGCCGCAGGTCGGCGTGGTGTCGCCGTCGGGCGTTTTGGTGGCGTTGGTCGGCTTGGCTCTGCTGGTTGCCGCAGGCGTTCCGGTTGCGTTGTCCGCCTGGGTCCCGGCGGGCCCGGCCGGGGTGGCGGCAGGGGCGGGTGGGGCGGCGTCCGGGTGCTGGGGCACGAGGCCCACGCTAGGAAGGTACTGGGCGGTTCGCCCGTTTTTGTGGCCTCAGTGGGTGACGTGTGCGGGAGAGAGCGAGACCCTCCCCTACCGGCAGGCGGCTGTCCGTCCCTCCAGCGCCTCGTGCCACCACAGGTCGCGGCCCGGCTTCCAGGAGACCGGCCGGGAGCAGCGGTTCACCACCAGGACCTTCCCTACGGGCGTCTGCCCCGACGCGGCGGCGCGCGCCAGTGCGTGGTCGAGCAGCGGCTTCACCGGCCGTACCGCCCCGTCCCAGAACGCCGCGTCCGCCGTGATCACCACCCGCGCCGACGACTCCCGCGTACGCGCCACGAGTTCGGGCACCGTCAGGGAGACCGGCAGGGTCGTCCGGATCGCCTCCAGCCGACCGCAGGCGAGCGTGGCGATCACGGATTCCGGCACCAGCGGCAGGTGCACCGCGACCCGGTCACCGGCCCGGACCCCGAGCCGGGCGAGCGCGCCGGCGGCCCGTTCGGCCTGGTCGAGGAGCATGCCGTGGGTGAGCTCTTCAAGGCGGCCCGGTTCCCCGCTCCAGGTGAGGGCGATCCGCGAGGAATCGGGCTCTTGTATTTCCCCGGCGGGGTCTGCATGCTTGGTGATCACACGGCGCAACATGCGGATCAGCATGGAGATCACCGATCAACGATCGCTGAACGTCCGCTGTACGGGGCTCCGCGCCCGCCCCTTCTCGCACCCAGGCAGCCGGCTAGCGCACTGAAGTCCTGCCCCTTCCGGTGCACTTCATCCCTCCTTTCCGCTTCCGTTTTCGGTTTTGGCGTCTTCCGTTGCCTGCCGCACGTCGCACGAAGCCGTCGTACGGAGCCGTCGCACGAAGCACGCCGCCACGAAGCACGTCGCGTACGGCATGCCCCACGGCCGGATGTCGCGTACGGCATGACGCACGGCCGGATGTCGCGTACGGCATGGCGCGCGGCGCTGGCCGTAGGCACTAGCCGTAGGCCCGTGCACCGCGTCGGTTGGCGTTCGTCGGCTGGCGTTCGTCGGCTGGCTGGCAGCGCACCCGTGAGAGGTGGTCCGTCCCTTTCCATGTCCGAGCCCACACCGATGCCGATGCCCATGCCCGCTTCCGCGCCGTCCAGGCGGCGGCAGGGGCCGGCGGCGCGGCGCCAGGCCCGATGGGCGCTGGCGGCCGTTGCGACCGGCGCCTTCTGCGTTCAGCTGGACTCGTTCGCGTTGCATCCCGCGCTGCCCGTCATCCGTGCCGAGCTGCACGGCTCCGCGGCCACCGCCGCATGGACCGTCAGCGGATATCTGCTGGCCGCCGGTTCGTTGATGCCGGTCGCCGGTCGGCTCGGGGATCTCTACGGCCGGCGTCGGATGCTGCTCGTCGGGTTGGTGCTGTTCGCGGCCGCCGCCTCCCTCTGTGCGCTCGCGCCCTCGCTGCCGCTCCTGGTGGCGGCGCGGGTGCTCCAAGGGGCGGGTGGTGCGTTGATCATGCCCACCGGGTTGGCACTGCTGACGAACATGTCCCCACCGGGGCACGAGGGACGGGGAGTTGGTGGTCGCCGGGCCATCGGCAGGGCGCTGGGCCTGGCGGGGGTGGCCACGGTCTGTGGGCCGTTCCTGGGCGGTGTGTTGGCCGCTTCGGTGTCCTGGCGGGCCGTCTTCTGGCTCACGGTGCCGCCGGCCGCGATCGCCGCGCTCTGCGCCCTGCGTGCGCCCGCCTCGCGCGCCGCCGACCCGCGCCCCCTCGACGTCATCGGTGCGGTCACCGCCACCGGGGCGCTCGCCTGCCTGGCCCGCTGGTTGCAGCAGCCCGCCGACGGGCTCTGGGGTGCCGTCGCGGCGCTGTTCGGCGCGCTGTTCGTACGGGCCGAGCGCCGGGCGGCACGGCAGCACCGGGGTGGGCGCCGTTCGCCCGTGCCGCTCCTGGACCCCTCGTTGTTCCGCAACCGGCCGTACGTGGCGCTGACCGCGGCCGGGGCGGTGGCCAACGCCGCGACGGTGGCGCTGCTGTACGTCCTCCCCCTGCTGCTGTCGCGCGGGCGGGGGTGGCCGGCGCCCGGCGCGGAACCGGCACTTCTCGTTCCGGCCGCGGCACTGGCCGTCGGCGGCCCGCTGGCCGGCCGGGTGCGTCCCGCGGCGGCCGTACGGGTGATGACGCTCTGCCTGTTCACCGCGGCGGCGGCGCTCTGCGCACTCGGGTGGGTGGGGGCGGGGGCGAGGGCGGGGGCCGGGGTGGCGGCGGGGACCGGTTTGGCGGCGAGGGCCGCCGCGGCCATCACGGCGACGACCGCCACGATGACCACCCCCACGGCGACGACCGCCGCGACCGCGACCGCCGCCACGGTGGCCGCGGCGGCGCTGGGGGTGGCCGGTGGGCTGGCCCTCACCGGCACCCAGGCGGTGGTACGCCGCGAGCGCGCCGGTGCGGCGTCCGGCCTGACCAAGGCGGTGATGACGGCCACGGCGGGCCTCGGGCTCAGGGCCGGCGGCGGTGCGGGCCCGTCCCTGGCGTTCCCGGCCGCGGCCTGCTTCGTCGCGGGCGGGGCGCTGGTACTCGTCCGCGTACGGCAACCGGGGCGGCGACAGTGACCGGTCGACGGCCGGGGGGAGGGAAGCGGCCGTCCCACGATGGTCGCCCTTCCCGGGCTGCGGCCTCCACGCCCACCCCTACCGGGCCGCGGCCCCCACGCCCGCCGCTCGCACCTCATGTCCGGCCTCGGGTACCGGCCTCAGGTACTGGCCATCGCCTCGTAACCGCCCTCCAGATCGCACACGTCCCCGAACCCCCGCGCCTCCAAGAGGGCCGCCGCGATCACCGAGCGGTTTCCGCTGCGGCAGTAGAGGACGACCGGGCGGGCCGGGTCCAGTTCGGTGATGCGGTCCGGGAGGGTGGCCAACGGGATGCTGCGGGCGCCCGGGAGCGCGCCCGCCGCGTACTCGGCGGGGTTGCGGACGTCCACCAACTGGGCCCGGGGAAACCGACCGCCGGTATCGGGACCCGTTGCCGCAGCCATAGCTGTAGCCATAGCCGCATCCCAGCCCGTACCCGAACCCACAGCCGTGCCCGTACCCGAACCCACAGCCGTAGCCGTAGCCGTAGCCGTAGTCATATCCGTATCCGAGCTGTCGCCGGTCAACTGGACCCATTCCTCGGGAAGTTCCTCAGGACCGACGCGGTGGCTGCGGCGGACCAGTGCAGGCTCCCGGTCCAATACGGCGGCCGGGTCGGGGAGATGGCCGAGGACGTGGTCGTAGCCGATGCGGGCGAGCCGCAGACGGGCCTCCCGTTCCTTACCGGGGTCGGCGAGCAGCACGATCGGGGTGCCCGGGGCGACCACGCTGCCCGCGTACTCCGCGAACCGCGTGTCCAGGCTCGTGTGCAGTGACCCCTTCAGGTGCGCCCGCGTGTAGGAGGCCAGCGGACGGCAGTCCAGCAGTACGGCGCCCTGCTGGTCGCGGGCCGCGAGGGCCTCCTCCAGGGTGAGGGCGGGCGGTTCGTCGGCATTCAGGAGCGGGTGCCCGTCCCGGTTGAGGGCAGCGTCGTGAGCGAAGTAACCGGGTGTGGCGGGCTGTCCGGCGGTGACCAGCCGTACGAATTCGGCCACCGGCATGGGCTGCAGGGCGTAGTTGAGGCGTCGCTGGTCCCCGATGGTGGAGCTGGTCTCGGTGGAGAGGCTCCGGCCGCAGGCCGACCCGGCGCCGTGTGCGGGAAAGACCCGGGTCGCGTCCGGGAGCGTCAGGAGTTTGGTGTGAAGGGAGTGGTGCAGGCGTACGGCCATGTCGTGCGGGGAGTGGCCGGCGGCGGAGAGCAGGTCGGGGCGGCCGACGTCGCCGACGAACAGGGTGTCGCCGGTGAGCACGCCGAACGGTACGGCGTCGTCGGGGTTTTCGTGGACGACCAGGCAGAGGGACTCCAGGGTGTGGCCAGGGGTGGCGAGCACGGTGAGGGTGACGCCCCCGCTCCCGCCGTTGTCCGCCTCGCCGAGGAAGATGCGCTCGCCGTCCCGTAACCGCCGTATGGGGAAGCCGGTTCGGGCGGCCTCCCCGAAGGCGATGGTGGCGCCGGTGGCGCGGGCGAGTTCGAGGTGGCCGGAGAGGAAGTCGGCGTGCACATGCGTCTCGATGACGAGCTCGATGCGCAGGCCGGCGGCCGCCGCGTCCTGGAGGTAGTCGTCGATGTCACGGCGCGGGTCGACGAGGACGGCGCGTCCGGTGGTCTCGTCACCGATCAGGTACGACGCCTGGGAGAGGCAGTCGAGGTAGTACTGCGCGAAGTGCACGGTCGGCCTCCAGGGGTGGGCGCCCCGGGCGGCGGCTGAGGTCCGCTCGGGCGGGCGGGACGATGCGTTGTGCGGATGCACGGATGTACGTACATTAGGGAGCCGGGTTGGCGGGCGACAAGCCGGGTTCCGGTGTGAGCGCCCCGAGCTGACCCGGCATCAGCCGATCCGTCCCCCAGGCCGCGGAGGGGTATCCCGCACATGTCGACCGAGCCGGCAGACCCCCCGCACGGTGGGCACCGTACGCACCGTGAGCACGGGGCGCATCGTGAGCACAGTTCCAACCATGAGCACGGTACGAACCGTGAGGACGGTTCACCCAGCGCTCGCGGTGCGCACAGCGCTCACGATGTGCACAGTGCCCGCGAGGCTCACGGCGCCCCCGGCGCGTACGCTGCGCGCCCCCTGGACCGGCGCTCGCCGCTCCCCCTCTGGGCGCAGCTCCTCGACGATCTGCGCCGCCGGATGGACGCCGGCGCGTTCACCGAGGAGTTCCCCGCCGAGCACCGGCTCACGGCCGAGTACGAGGTCAGCCGGCACACCGTCCGCGAGGCGCTGCGCAAGCTGCGCGCCGACGGCCTGGTGATCGCCGAACGCGGGCGCGCCAGCCGCCTGGACACCCGCCGCATACAGCAGCCGCTCGGCTCGCTCTACAGCCTCTTCCGGGAGCTGGAGGGGCAGGGCGTGGAGCAGCGCAGTGAGGTGTTGCGTCTCGAACGGACCGCGGACGGCACGATCGCGGGGCATTTGGGGCTGGTGCCGGACGCACCGCTGGTCGTACTGGAGCGGCTGCGGCTCGCGGACGGTGAACCGCTCGCCCACGACACCGCGTATCTGCCCGCCGAGATCGCCGAGCCGCTGCTGGACGCGGACTTCGGGCACACCTCCCTCTACGGCGAGCTCTCGCGGCGCTGTGCGGTGAAGGTCACCGGTGGCCGGGAGCGGATCCAGCCGTTCCTGCCGGACATCCGGCAGGCGTGGCTGCTGGGGCTGGCCGACCGGGAGCCGGCGTTCGCGATCGAGCGGCTGGGGCGGTCCGGGGAACGGCCGGTGGAATGGCGCGAAACGGTGGTCCGCGGTGACCGGTTCACGTTCGTGGCGGAGTGGTCGGACAGCAGCCCGGCCGTCGCCCTGGCCCCCCGCGCGGCGAACCCACCCACCGCCCCACATCCGCCCACCTCGGGCCCCTCCGCCCCGCGCACCTCGTCCCCGACCGCCTAGCGTGTCCGTCCTCATAGCCGCCGCAGCCCTGCCGTGCGGGCTGCTGATCGGGCTGCTGCTGGGGGCGCTCGGCGGCGGCGGTTCGGTGCTCGCCGTGCCGGTGCTGGTGTACGTGCTGGGCCAGTCGCCGCACGAGGCGACCGCGGGTGCGCTGATCGTCGTCACGGTCGGCGCGGTGACCGGGCTGCTCTGCCATGCCCGCGCGGGCCGGGTCCGGTGGGCGGCCGGCGTCACCTTCGGTGCCCTCGGTACGGCCGGCAGCTACCTCGGCTCCCGGTGGAGCGCGGCGGTGCCGCCCGCCGTCCTGATGGCGGCGTTCGCGGGGCTGCTGCTCGTCGTTGCGGCGCTGCTGCTGTTACGCGTCCGGAGCGAACGGCGCGCGGCACGGTCGGCCCCGCTTCCCCGCCGATCCACGACCCGTTCAGCGCGATCGTCTCGATCGGCTCGATGGGCCCGATTACGCACGCCCCACCCGGGCCACCCGGGCCACCCGAACCACCCGGGCCCTCCAGATCACCCGGACCACCCGAACCACCCGGATCACCCGGACCACCCAGACCACCCGACCCGCTCCCGCCCCCTGCATCCCGCACTCCGCTCCGGCCGAATCGCCGTGACCGCCTCCGTCGTCGGACTGCTCACCGGGTTCTTCGGGGTCGGCGGGGGATTCGTCGTCGTGCCGGCCCTCACCCTCGTCCTGGGCCTGGAGATGCCGGTCGCCATCGGCACGTCGCTGCTGGTCATCCTCCTCAACTCCCTTACGGCGCTGGCGACCCGGGCCGGTACCGGCGCCCTGGACTGGCCGCTGCTGGCCGGCTTCGCGGCCTGCGCGGCGGTCGGCAGCCACCTGGGCAACCGCCTGACCACCCGGCTCCCCGCCCAGGTCCTGACCACCGCCTTCGCCACCCTCGTCACGCTGCTCGCCCTCACCACGGCAGCGGCCGCCGTCCCCCACCTGTGGCCCCCGTAACCCGGACACCCACACCAGGTCCGTCAGCAAGAACAGCAGCACCCCCAACACCAACACCAACACCAGCTAGACCAACAGCAAGACCAGCAACAAGAACCGCAGCAAGAACCGCAGCAACAACAACTCCCCGCCCCCATAGGAGGCACCAGATGTCCACCGCCCCCGCCCGCCACCAGGTCCTCATCGTCGGCGGCGGCACCGCAGGCATCACCGTCGCCGCCCGGTTACGCCGGGCCGGGGTCACGGACATCGCCCTGCTGGAGCCGTCCGAGACGCACTGGTACCAGCCGCTGTGGACCCTCGTCGGCGGCGGGCAGGCGCCGTTGCGCGCCTCGCTGCGTACCGAGGCGGAGCTGATACCGCCGGGTGTGCGCTGGCTGCGGGAGCGCGCCACCGGCGTGGATCCGGTGGCCCGTACCGTCAGCACCGCCTCCGGCCGGGTGCTCTCCTACGGGCGGCTGGTCCTCGCGCCCGGTCTGCAGCTCGACTGGGACGGTGTGCCGGGGCTGGCCGCCGCCCTGGGCCACGGCGGGGTGAGCAGCAACTACCGGCCCGATCTCGCCCCGTTCACCTGGGACCTGATCCGGCGGATGCGGCGGGGTACCGCGCTGTTCACCATGCCGTCGGGGCCGGTGAAGTGCGGTGGCGCACCGCAGAAGATCGCGTACCTGGCGGCCGATTACTGGCGCAAGCGCGGCGTGCTCGGCAACATCCGCACGATCCTGGTGCTGCCCGAACCGGCGATGTTCAAGGTCCCGGTCTTCTCGCGGGCGCTGACGGAGACGGCCCGGCGCTACGGCATCGAGGTGCGGCTGAGTTCCGAGATGACCCGCCTGGACGGTGCGGCGCGCGAGGCGGTGATCACCGATCACACCACCGGCGCCACGGAGACGGTCCGCTACGACCTGCTGCACGCGGTACCGCCGCAGCGGGCCCCCGAGTGGCTGGCGGACGGCCCGCTGGCCGACCCCGATTCGCCCCAGGGGTACGTCAAGGCCGACCGCGAAACCCTCCAACACCCGGATTTCCCCACGGTTTTCGCACTGGGGGACGTGGCGGCGCTGCCCACCTCCAAGACGGGCGCGGCCGTCCGCAAACAGGCCCCGGTCGTGGTCGCCAACCTCCTCGCGGGTCTGCGCGGCCGCCCGGCCACCGCACGCTACGACGGCTACACCTCCTGCCCGCTGGTCACCGCGCGGCACAAGATGCTGCTCGCCGAATTCGACTACGACCTGCGGCCCGCCCCCTCGTTCCCCTTCCTCGACACGACCCGGGAGCGGACCGACATGTGGTTCCTCAAGCGGTACGGCCTGCCGCAGCTCTACTTCAAGGGCATGCTCAAGGGCCTTGCGTAGCCGCGGCGTTGCCGTGCGCTACGCAGCTGCCATCTCGGTCGTGCGCTCCGCCCGCACGTCCGCCACCACGCACCCCACGTTGTCGGGCGCGCCCGCCTCGCGGGCCAGGGCGATGAGCTCCGTCACGGCCTCGTCGGGACCGGCGGCCGTGGCGAGCACCTGCTGGAGGGTCTCCGGCGGGACCACACCGGTCAGGCCGTCGGTGCAGAGCAGGTACCGCTCGCCGGGGCGGACCTCCAGGAGCGTCACGTCGGGGGCGAAGTCGGTGCTCGCGTCGAGGGAGCGCAGGAGCAGGGCGCGCTGGGGGTGGGCGGGGGCCTCCTCGGGGGTGAGGCGGCCCTCGTCGATCAGGGACTGCACGAAGCTGTGGTCCTGGGTGAGGCGGATGAGGCCGGTGTCCCGCAGGACGTAGGCGCGGGAGTCGCCGATGTGCAGCAGTCCGAGCCGGCCGCCGCGCTGGAGGAGGGCGGTGAGCGTCGTACCGGTGGTGTCGGGCGTACTGCCACCGCCCGTGGGGCCGCCCGCCGACGGTGCGTCCCGGAGGGCCTGGTGGGCGCGCCCGGCCGCCTCCTCCAGCGCGGCCAGGAGGTCCGCCGGCGGCAGGTCGGGCCGGTCGTCGGCGTCGAGGTGCCGGAGGGCGTCGATGGCCGCGGTGGCGGCCGCGGCGCCGTCGGGGCCGTAGCCGTCGGCGACGGCCAGCAGCCGGTGGCCCGCGTGGGCGGCGTCCTGGTTGGCCGGGCGGACCAGGCCGCGGTCGGTACGGGCGGCGGCGCGCAGGGTCAGCGGCGTGGACGATGCGGTCATGGTGGTGGGGTCCTTCCTGGAGAGCTGGTCCACGAGGAAGGCGGCGAGATCGCGGCGGGCTGCCGTGTCGGCCTCGACCTGCGCCCAGTACGCGGCGACCGCCTCGGCCGCCGCGGCCGGTGCCAGCTCGCACACCTCACGGATGCGGGCCAGCGGCATGCCGAGCCGGCGCAGCCAGGCGACGAGCCGGGCCCGTTCCAGCTGGGCCGGCGCGTAGTGCCGGTAGCCGCTGTGCGGGTCGACCCGGGCCGGGCGCAGCAGACCGAGCTCGTCGTAGAGGCGCAGGGCCTTCGGCGAGAGCCGGGAGGCGCGGGCGAACGCGCCGATGGTCAGCAGCTCCACGCCGCACCTCCCCTTTCCACGCCGTCCTCCTCGTGCCGGGCCCTTCGCCCGGCGCCACCGATGCTGGGGCTTCCCCCAAGGGCAAGGTCAATCGCCCGCCCGCGCCCCGCCTCCCAGCTGGTTGAGCGCCGCCGCCGTCAGTGCCTCGACGCCCATGGTGAGGGTGGGCCGGACGACCGGGGCGAAGTGCGGCGAGTGGTTGGAGGGGATGTCCTGAGCCAGCCGGCCGGCGGCCAGCGCGGTCCGGAAGGCGTCGGGGTCCCAGCCGCCCAGCCACCAGTAGTAGAGGGGCGCGCCGGCCGCGGTCGCCAGCAGCCCGGCGTCCTCGCTGCCGGTCGCCGGGTCGTAGGCGAACAGCCGCTGTTCGCCGAAGAGTTGGGTGAAGTCCCGGTTGACCTGCGTCAGAAGGTCGGTGTCGTTGACGGTGACCGGGAAGGTGTCGAGGGTGGTGATCTGCGGGTCACGGTCGGCGCCGGAGGCGGCGGCCTCGGCGCGGGCGATGCGCTCGATGGCGGCCAGGACGGCGGTGCGTACCGCCTCGTCGAAGGTGCGGACGCTCAGCCGTACGACGGCGCGGTCGGGGATGACGTTGGCGGAGTCGCCGGCGTGGAAGGAGCCGACGCTGACCACGGCCCGGTCCTTGGGCGCGACCTCGCGGGCCACCACGGTCTGGACGCGCTGCACGAAGGAGGCCGCCATCAGGATCGGGTCGATGGTGGTCTCGGGCCGGGAGCCGTGGCCGCCGGTGCCGTGGAAGGTGATCTCCAGGCTGTCGGCGGCGGCCATGCAGGCGCCGGGGCAGTACGCGATGAGCCCGGCGCCGAACGGCGCGACGTGCTGGGCCAGCACCACGTCGGGGGTGGGGACCAGGCCCTCGCTGTAGAGGCCGGCCTCGATCATCGCCCGGGCTCCGCTGCCGACCTCCTCGGCGGGCTGGAAGAGGACGACGAGGGTGCCGGACCAGTGCGCGCGGCCCGCGGCGAGCAGGTCGGCGGCGCCCAGCAGGCAGGTGACGTGCACGTCGTGGCCGCAGGCGTGCATCCGGCCGGGGACGGTGGAGGCGTAGTCGAGGCCGGAGTCCTCGGTGACCGGCAGCGCGTCCATGTCGGCGCGCAGCAGCACGACCGGGCCGGGGCCGTTGCGCAGCACGCCGGCGACGCCGGTCTTGGCGATGCCGGTGGTGACGTCGTAGCCGTGGACGGTCAGCCGGCGGGCGACCTCGGCGGCGGTGCGGGTCTCCTGGAAGCCGAGTTCGGGGTGGCGGTGGAGGTCCTTGTAGAGCGCTTCGAGGTCCGGGAGGCGGTCGTCGAGGCCGGCGAGGACGGCGGCGGGCGCGGCCGCTTCCGCGCTGTCGGGTCGTTCTGCCGTATCGGTCTTTCCGGTCGTGTCGCTGTCACTGTCGCTCATACGCGCATTCGACCATGAACCGCCGCCCGCCATCGAGCGCCGGCCCACCTCCCGTAGACCCGCTGCCCTGGCCGGACTTAGCGGTTGGTCAGAACCGGCTCCGTGACACCACCGCCCGCTGCTGCAACCGTGGATCACCCGCCTGCGACCGTCGATCCGCAGGCCGAGCCGACGACCGGAGGCTGACGTTGGCCACCTCATCCCAGCGACCGACCGGCGCGCCCCAGGACATCGCGGCCCACCTGATGGACCACGCCATGGGGCACCTCTTCTCCGCGGCGTTACGCACCGCGGCCCAGCACCGCCTCGCCGACCACCTCGCCGGCGGCCCGCGCACCGTCGAGCAGCTCGCCGCCGCCACCGGCACCCACGCCCCGCACCTGCGCCGGGTGCTGCGCTACCTCGCCGCGCGGGGCATCTTCCACGAGGACGCGACCGGCGCCTACCGGCTGACCCCGGCCGCCCGGCCGCTGCGCACCGACGTGCCCGATTCCCTGCACACCGCCGTCCTGATGGCCACCGACGAGCTGTTCGTGCGGACCTCGGCCGGGATGCCGGAGGCGGTACGGCACGGCGGCGCGTCCTTCGAGCGGCTCTTCGGCGCGCCGTTCTTCGACCACCTGAGGACCCACCCGGGCACCCGTCAGCTGTTCGACGACGGGATGGCGTCGCTGTCCGCCCCGGTCGACGAGGCGGTGGCCGGCGCCTACCCGTTCCCCGAGGCCGGCACGGTCGTGGACGTCGGCGGCGGCCGCGGCGGGCTGCTGCGTGCCGTGCTGCGCCGCCGTCCGCAATTGACCGGGGTGCTCTTCGACCAGCCACCGCCGCTGGCCCACCACCTGCTGGACGGCGACGAGTTGAAGGGGCGCTGGCGGACCCAGGAGGGCGATTTCTTCGCGGCCGTGCCCGAGGGCGGGGACGTGTACGTCCTCAAGCACGTGCTGCACGACTGGCCGGACGACCACTGCCGGCGGATCCTGCGGGCCTGCCGTGCGGCGATGACGCCCGGCAGCCGGCTGCTGGTCGTCGACTGCGTGCTACCGCCGGGCAACGCCCCGCACTTCGGCAAGACCCTCGACGTGGCGATGATGGCGGTCCTCGACGGGCAGGAGCGGACCGCGGAGGAGTTCGCGACGCTGCTGTCGGCGGGCGGGTTCCGGCTGACACGGGTGCTGCCGACCGCGGCGTTCCCGTCGATCGTGGAGGCCGTCGCCGAGTGAGCGCCGCGCCGCGCCCCCGGATGCCGCGCGACACGCCGTGCGCCCCTCATGGGCGGTATCCGCCGCCCGCGCTCTACTGATCACGTCCGCCCCGGCCGACCTGCCTTCCCGGCCGGCCGGCCCGGCCGACGAGAGGAGCCGATGTGCCGGTCCGGATGCGCGCCCGCCACCGCGACGAGGCGCACCGCGCCGCCACCCCGCTGGAGCTCTTCTTCGACCTGTGTTTCGTCGTGGCGGTCGCCCAGGCCGGCCGCCAGTTGGCGCACGCACTGGCCGAGGGCCACTGGGGGCACGGCGTGTCGGGCTATCTGATGCTCTTCTTCGCCGTCTGGTGGGCGTGAACCAACGCAGCAACACGTTACCGCGCCCCGTCACCAACGACTACAGGCCAACATGCGGAAGCCCCGCCCATGCGCCACGGGGGGAAGCACACGAGCGGGGCCGCTTAGGGGGATCGATCACCCGTTGCCGGGTGGCGTGGACTTCGAGGCGCGCACTTCCGCTAGGTGGCGCTGGTACAGCGGTCCCGAGGCAAACGCTGCGTTAGCCGGGGCTGGTGCGGCGTCCTCAATCAGGTGTTGGGCTGCTGCCTTGAGAGCTGCACCCCAGACGAGCACGTGTTGCTGTGCCGTCCGCCCGCACTCCTGCGGTTCGCCGGGGAGACACAACGGCAGCGTCGGCCCGACCTGGTTCGCCGCATGCCGCACGTATCCAGCGATCAAGGCCCATTCTTCTTCTGATCGCTGTACCGGCTGACTGGCGTAGTCGCCATTCAACCAACTGTGGAAGTCGTCGCCGTGATCCACTGATCCTCCTTGTTCAGCGACTCATGCGGGTGCGCTGATCGTAGCCGTCGCAGGCTCGCTGTTGGCTTCCCTCGGGTCACAGTGCCCGACCGAGGGAACGCAGGGACCACACGGGCCGCACATGGGCAGGAATTGAGGCGGAGCACATGACTGTGCGCCTTCTCCATGCTCGGCTGTGATGTTGGCAAGTACCTCCGCCATCTGTGCTCCGCCCCAAATCTCGGAAAGCGGTTCGCGCAGCACGTTTCCGATGTTCAGGAACCGACCGAGAACGCACGGCCACACGTCGCCGGTCGGACCGATGGCGCATTTCTCATGGGCGCAGTGCCCGCACAGGTCGCTGATGGTCGGGGCAGCGCCCTTACTCGCTCGTCCGAATGCCCGGGTCTTGTCTCCGCCGACCATGCCGACTCCGAGCGCCGTAAGGTCCCTTGCCGCCTCTTGGACGCGCTGACCTTCCCGGACCGCCACGACCCCGCCGCGCAGGGGGATATTGAGGCTCAGCGCCTTTTCCACGTTCGCGCGGGTCTTCCGGTGAGAACCCCGGAGCCTGGTCACCTGGTCGTGATCCTCTGCCGTGTCGGAGTAGTACGACGTTGCGAGTTTGACGCCACAGCCCGTGAACGTCTCCCACAACTCATCCCGAATGTGGGTCATGTTGGAGAAGACTTCGACGGACAGCCCGGAACCGTGCGCGTGCTGGATCAGCGCCGGAAGGTTCGGGTACAGGGTCGGTTCACCTCCGATGAACTGAACGTCATCGGCGCCGATATCCGTGAGTTGATCGATGACGCGCACCCAGTCTTCTACAGTCATGGTGCCGTGCGTTCCCTTGGGTGACGAGTCCGCATAGCAGTGATCGCAGAACTCATTGCATAACCCCGTTACCTCCAACCATGCGAATTTCAGTTGGTTTTGGGCAGTGCTCATCCTGAGACTCCTCGCAACTGGTGGTTGTGGTTCCCGCCCCTGCCGAGATTTCGAAGGCCGGTGGGGGAACCGATTCGGTTACGCTCGGCAGGGGCGGAGTTCAGAGGTGACCGGTAGCGGCCATGGTGGGAATGGCAGTGACAAGAGCAGCCACGACGAATGCGAATGTGGGCCAAGCCACCCGCCCCAGGAACCTTTTCACCATCGGAACGGCTCTCCGTCTCCACCCGCACACCAAGGACAGCGAACACGTCCCCGGTAGTGGCACGATTTGCAGCCGCCGAACCCGCAGCAGTCGGAACACCACGTTGCACGGTGTCCGAAGCACCCAGCGCAAATGGTTGCGTAGGCAGGGATGGGAGCTGTGCTCTTGGCAGGCGCTTTCCTCTTGCGCTTCCCGGCAATCGCTTCCGCAGGCACTCAAAGCCCCCAGCGACTGCGCGCGTTCGCCTCAGCTACAGCGTCACTGAGGGCGTCCGACTGTATGGCCGGAGTCATTTGGCCAGGGTCGGCTTCCCACTCCTTGCCCCCGTTTAGCGGGCGGAGCTGGTAGCGCGGGCCCACGTGGCCCATGACGCGCCCCACGCGCCCCTTAGAGACGTCCAGCGCCGTTTCCCCTGCCTCCCACTGTCGGGGGTGCTCACGTGCGCTCTCAGGGCTGCTCATGGCTGCACCTCTCGTGCTCGTCCGGCTGCTCACAGAAGACAACCGCGTGACCACAGGGGAGGGGTACCGTTGCAACAGCGCCAGGACTTAAGAGCTTTAAGCGGCTTGAAGACGTGGGGAGTTGATGAACGGTGGCTAGCCCCAACGAAACACTTGCCCGACTGCACCGCGAAACCGGCTGGACGCTCCGCCAGTTCGCCCAAGAGGTCAACAAGCTGGGAACCGAGCGAGGGACGCCGCTTCGATACCGCGAACCCTCCGTTCACCAGTGGCTCAACGGGCACCTTCCAAAGGAGTCAGTCCGCCCGTTGATCTTGGAGGCGCTGGCCCGGAAGTTGAGCCGCCCCGTTACCCACAGCGAAGCGGGTTTCCCGAGCCCTCCCGCCGATGAGTCAGGCGCACTCCCCAGTACCGTGGAGGGACTGCTAGACCTGGGGAGGCAAGATATGGACCCGTCGCGCCGGAGCGTGCTCGGAGTAGGTCTGTTTTCTGTCGCCCTCACTGTGCCGAACTGGCCGGACGTAGTCGGTCGAATGGAAGCTGTCCGAAAGAGCGAGACACAGCGCATAGGAATGTCCGACGTTCAGTCAGTTATTGCGATGACGGAACGTCTCTCAGACATTGACGACCAGTTCGGCGGTCGAACCGCGCGACCGATGGCCGCCGCATATCTCGTGAACACCATTGCGCCGTATCTCCGTGCTGACGCGCCGGAAGACGTACGCAAAGCCATGATGGCTGCCGCATCAGACCTCTCATATCTCACGGGATACATGGCGGTAGATGAAGGTGTTCACAAAATGGCGCAGCACTACTACCTCAAAGCGTTGGAACTTGCCGGGGCTAGCGAGGATCACCTCACCTACTGCACGACGCTGCGGGGGATGAGTGTCCAAGCTGTAGATCTACGTCACAGCGTCGAAGCGTTGAGACTCGCTGATGCAGCCGCCGCAGCTTCTCCGCAGGCCGGTCCCCGAATGCGTGCATTCCTCGCCGGACAACAGGCGCATGCTGCCGCACAGGAGGGCAACACGCGAATGGCCCTACAGTGGATCAAGGAAGCCGAAACGGCAATGGAGAAGGCGGAGTCTCAGTCCAAGACTTTCGGGTCTTACAACCCGTCCTCATTGGCCTACCACGTGGGGCAGGTGCGCTACGAACTCGGGGACGTGACTGGCTCCATTCAATCGCTAGAAGAGTCGGACCGGCTACGCCCCAACACGTTCAGGCGGACGAGTGTCCGCTATCTCTCCATGCTGGCCGAACGGCAGTTGCAGGTGGGTCACTTGGAGGCCGCGTGCAAGACCTGGGGTCGGGTACTGGAGATATATCCACTCGTCCAGTCCGGGCAGTGTGACCGAAGCATCGTTTCCATGCACAGCCGGATTCGGCCCTTCCTGAAGAACCCCACAGCGCGGGATCTCCACGAACGGGCACGGCTAGTGACGCCTTCAAGCCTCCTACCGACCTAGGAATCGAAGGGGTCTGAATCCCTTGAAAAATCCGCGTTCCGTGGCCTGAGCGCCCTTCGCCGGCCGGGCTTCCCACCTCTATTTCTAAGGCGTGCGCCAGAAACGCAGAAGACCCCCGATGTCTGCCTTTCGCTGGGGCGGACGTCGGGGGCCTAGTTGGGTCTAGTCGTAGCTGGATATCTCCGCGCAAACGTTCCGAGTTGCGGCGCTAGCTTTTCCCCTCCCTGCCGCGCTCCTGTGAGGGGTGGAGGGGGTCACCCCCCAGGTCAGTACGGCGGCGCTTCGTTCTCGGCGTCACGCTTCTCTGTCCAGTGCTTCCATTCACGCTGAGCCTGTGACTGCCTCCGCCTCTCAGCGACAACACCACCAGCCTGATTACGGCCGGTCTCGCGGTTATGGCAGCGCACACAAAGGGCTCTCAGGTACTCATGTGCGTTCGGGTCCGCGACACCACGCTTAACCAGTTCCTTGCGGCTCAGCGGGTAATGGTCAGCCACCTTGGAAGGCTGACCGCACAGCACACACCATGCATTCGTGTACAGGAATGACTCACGTTTGCGCGGCCAATCCTTGCCGTATGCGCTGGTCCCCTTCTCAGCGCGTCGGGCAGTCAGCATGTGTACATGATCAGGGCAGGCGCGTTCCTTACCGCATATGGAGTTAGGGCAGTTAGGTACGGCAGGGCAGGGACGCCGGGGGCGGTATGGCATATGGGGGCACCTACGGACTTCCGGACGTGGTGGGTTAGCAGCAGCACAGGGGGTAGCAACGTCACTGTGGGAGATAAGGGCAGGTCAGAGAAGGTGGCCATTCTCGCCGGCTCGGGGTGTGATCTTGCATGAGCGAACAGGTCTGGATACAGGAATAGCCCGGTCTCTCCTTCAGGCAGGAATCCCTGCGGGGAAAGGAGAGACCGGGCTAGATCATGTGGCTACGCCATTACGACGAAGCATTGGTGATGCGGACGTGAGCACCAGCAACAGGCATACCGAAAGCAACCCGCATGGTGCCTCGCACGCCAACACGGTCAGACGAGAAATAAGCCGAGCGGTCAACGTCAAGGCGCGTGTCCTCACGGGTGACCACAAGGAAATCGTCCTTGCTGATTCCGTAGACCACATCCGCCGGAACGTGCGGGCTCACGATGATCGGACGGCCGAGAATGGTACGGCGACCATCAGCGGTTAGGTCCGGGTTCAGAAGCGCCTTGTTAGAACCGGTCGCATCCTTGAGCTTCGCAATCTCAAGGGCAGTGGTAGCGCCGGTAACCCAAGAGGTGATCCGGCCTCCGGCAGCCTCGCTCAGCGAAACCGCCTCTTCGAACGGGTCAAGGTTGGTGTACGTCACCGGAGCCGAAACCGTCGAAATACCGGCCAGCGAAGCAAAGCCAGCGGGGTTGGCTCCGCCCAGCGCGTTGAACAGAGCGTTATCCACACCCTTGGAAATCTGCCGTGCGATGCTCCGGCCGATCTGATCAGTCGCAGACGGGTTGGAGTCATCGGCCAGTTCCCGGCTGATGATGGTCAGCCCAGCGAACTTCGCCGGAGTAACCACCAGCTCATCAAAGTCAGCGTCAGAAGGGGTGATCTCCGCGCCCTCAACCACAGCGCCAACGGTCACGTCAGACGCGAGAATCGGAATACGGTAGTCATGCGCCTGAGTGGTGACCTTCGTACCGGTCAGGTAGGCGACGGATAGAGCCTCAACGGGCTTCGTGACAATCTCCCCGTACTCCGGGGGTAGAACGGCACCGTTGGCAGGCGTAAGCATGGTCATTGCGAGAGTCCTTGTGTTTGGGCCTAGGCGCGGCTAATGGCCAGCGCGTGAAAGAGGAAGCCCGCTGCACCTGGCAGCACGGGAAAGCGGGCACCCGGCCCAAACAAACAGCGAGAAATCCGCCGCCCACCTGGGGCACTAGCGGATTCTCAGAAGGCACCTACGAAAATCCGTAGGTCGATATTCAGTTGTGGGAAGGTCCGGGACCATGCACAGCCCCGGACCCTTGTTAACGCCCCTTGTACCGAAGCGCGTCATGCATCGTCGGGGCGCGTTCCACTACTGCGCGATGACCCCCACCCACGTCACCCCACGGGCGATTGGGATTGCCGAGACCAGGGCGCGCCTTGAGAAGCACCTCAACGGCTGCATCAATGGTCTCCGCGTCGGGATTACCTTCGGAATCCAGAAGGTCAGTTACGGCCACTTCGCTCAGCGTGAAAAGATCAGCGCCAACGGCTAGAGACTTTCCGGCGTGCGCCTCGATCTCCTTGCGCAGTAGCGCCGTGATTCGAGCTTCGGCAGCCTCTAGCATTCCTTCGGTTTCCCGTAGCTTTGTGCGGTACTTCGCCGCCTCGCGGTTTGCGCCGGAATTCTCCGAAGTAGAATTCTGATCACCCGGAGCCGGCTCGGAAATTGGGGAATTCTGCTCAGTGGTACCGGGCGATTCCGTGGTGTGCTCAGCCATTCGCCCTCACCCCTTCGTCATGGATAAACGTGAGAAGGTGCGCGGCCGGACCCGTGCGCGCGTATGTGACAGCCTGAGAAGCGGTCATGTGGGAACCGAACAGCTCATGCAACTCGGCTACATCAAGAAAGAGGAGCTGCACCAGCGCAGAGATGGGAAGCGGCGTAGCCGACTTATCCCGTGCCAGAGCTGCAACCATCTGACAGGCGGCAAACTGATCATCTGCGAGTTGCGCAAGAAGTGACTTCACGTGCTGTGTCCTTTTTGTTGAATCCCCGCTGCTCAACCAGACCAGGACACGGAACCCGGGAGCGGCGGGGAAGAATGTGGGCCCACCCCCGGCAGGCATCGCGCCTGAGCGACCCGGGGGCAGGTACATGCGGGGTAACCAATCCCGCTTCTAGGAGAGAGCCATGTCTAGCCCTAACCGCTGAAGTCAGTCAGCGGAGTCCTTAAGCACCTACGAATTTTGGGAGGTGCTATCCCGGTCGTCAGTCGCAAGAACGCTTTGTGTAGGCTCGCACGAGCCGGTCATGCGTCGCGCGCTCAACTTCGATAGATGGCCTGCCGTGGCGATTTCCTAGACCCTTGTCCTGAGCGTCTAGAAACGCGTGCGCGGCCTTCGCGCTGGCTTCCCGGGCCCGACCCTCAATGGCGCGACGTTCGGGGTTCACAGCGGCATACGCGGCCTTGATGAGTGGGGCAATGGCCTCAGCCAGTCCCTCACGGCCAGCGCGTCGGTAGGCCTGATCAAATTTGCGATGACAAGAGCGGCAGAGAGCAACGTATGACCGGCTGTTCTCAGACCACACGAAGCCCTCTTCGTTGCGCTCACCCGGATCGTTGTGAAGGTAAGCCCACTGGTCAGCGGTCAGGAGACACCAGGCGCAATTGTGATACTTGGCCGGTAGCCGCATCTCGTCAATCCGTCTGTGAACTGCCCGGTACTCGGATGCAATGGAGGTCATGGGAAGGGTCGCTTTCGATGGGGTGCAGAAACGACTAAAGGCCCGTTCCGAGGCTCAGCATGATGGGCACCCCTGCCAGTCATGCGAGTCAACCCGGAACGGACCTCTAGCGTGTACGGATTAGAAGCCCCCGCACGGGCGTATGTGGGCAGACCTCAGAAAGGGTGCGGTCCGCAGGAAGGACATCACTGCCCCTACAAAATGGATCTAGTGTGTCGAATGCCGAGCAGGGGCCAAAAAAGACGCGCTTTCAGAACACCCAGTGATCCGTTATCGAGCTGTGACGCTGGGGTGTGTAGTTGTGCACTTTCGGGGGCTGGTCCCGGTATTGCTTAGGAACTCCTATAGCTAAACCGGAGATAGGTGCAGTTCTACACTTCATACATTAGTGCAGGTCAGATGGGGTATTCTGTCGGTGCGTCAGGCATGTCTCTACATTGGGACGACTTTCGCTCCGTTTCCCGCTGTCCCCCTCAAGGCTCTGAGCCGCCACCTGAGCCCCCGTCCATCCCTCGCCGGGCGGGGGCGGCCCAGAGCCCTGAAAGCCCCTCAGTGGGGCTCACGGGGCAGCGGAAAGCCCCGCCGGGCATTGCTGCCTGACGGGGCCTGGTGCTGCTACGCGGCAAGAGCCTCCGGGAAGCCCTGTAGCGCCCTTTGGCGTCCTGGTCAGCCTGCCTCAGGCTGCGGTTTGCGCCCTGCGGGCTTCCCATGCATCCCATGCGGCTTCTGTCGCCGGGTGCATGCTGTCGTCGCGCCAATCCGGCTCAAGGCGCTCAAGAATCGGGGTCCGGTCCCCCCTGAACTTCGGGGGCAGCAGAGTGACGCTCTTCAACGCGGCTTGCAGTAGGGCGCGCTGCCCCTCAATCCCTGCAACCTGCCAAAGGCCAGCCAGTGCTTCGGGGTCCATCAACGGCGAAAGGTCTACCTCTTCCGAAAGCTCTGCCAACTCCGCCTTGAGTGCGCTGATCTGTGCCGTGAGTTCAGCCCGTAGTGTTTCGTAAAGCGTGTCGTCCATTCCCCCGCCAATGAAGAACTCTTTCTGAAGCTTGAGTTCACGCCCTGCCGCGTGGTCCAGCGCTGCCGACACAGCCCGCTTACGGCTTTCCTTTGCAGGGTCCTGGTAGGTCAGCCAGCGCCGGGCAATGGCCAGAATGGTCGGAGAGTCCGGCGACAGGTTCATAATGTGATTGATCCACATCACTGCAATGGCTTCGTCGGCGCGTTCCCGCATGGTTGCGATTCCCTCACACACAGACGGCCCCTGGTTGATACGGGCGAGGCACCTGTAATTCCGCCCGCCATTGCCCATGGGGCCCTTGCAGCGCGGGCAGCGCAGGACACCCGTGAGAATGGTTGCCGCCTTCCGCTTTCCACGCGTCCGGTCACCGATGGCCGTACCGGGGCGGGAACGGGCAGCGAACTTCGAGAGAATCTGTTCCCGCTCAGCAAAAGTGATGACGCCCTTACCAGCCTTGACCGGGTGCCCGTTCGACCCCATGAGGGGATTACCGCCACGGTGCCACTTGTCCAGCGGATTGCCGAACTCATCCTTAGCGCGCTCCCGGTCCGGGATCAGTCCTGCCCAGCTAGGAGACTGAGCAAGGTGAATGATGGTCTGCGCCCGCCATTGCTTGCCCTTGCGGGTCTTGGTTCCCTCACTGTTCAGCATTTCAGCGATTGCCGCCGGGGTGTCGCCATTCAGCAGCGCCTCAGCGATACGGCGCGCTGTCGGGTACTCCGCCGGGTCGTGTTCCAGCTTCCCCGTTCCCTTGGGGCAGCAAAGGCCGTAGGGCACCACTCCGCCGGGCCAGCGACCCTCTGCCTTGTGTGCGTCTCCGCCTGCCTTCGTGCGAAGCGCAATATCAGCGGCTTCTTCCCGGGCACGCTCGCTCAGGAAGGCAATGACCATCCGTGCACCACGCTGGGAACTGTCCAACCCCTCAGTGACGCTGACCAGCCGTGCCCCGCGCTTCTCGAATTCGTCCAGCAAGAGGCCCACAGCGCCCATGCCCCGGCGGCTGAGTCGGTCCAGCTTCCACACATAGAGCGTCTTACTGCGCCCTTCGACAATGGCGGCAGTCGCCTTCTCGAATTCCTCGCGCCGGACGTGTGCCTTACTTGCTGAGCGCTGTTCGAACCAGACGTGCCGGATCTTCCTGCCATCGGTGGCAGCCGCGCGGCAGACGTCCCGGACATGCGCCCGGAGAGTGGCCAAGTCGTCACGCTTCTTGCTGCGCCTGATGTACGTCTCTGCCAAGTCGGCAGGGTCACCCGTGGCCGGTTCCCAGAGCCCCAGCGCCTGAAGCTCTTCGTCCTTGAAGCCCAGCGCGCGCAGGGTGGGAAGGTCATCCCGTTCCATCGTTCATCCATCCGCCGTAGGTGACCGCCTCTGCGGATTGGTGTGAGCGGGTGGAATGCCTAGATTCCGCGTTTCACCAGGTCAGAGGCGGTGATGCACGGTTGGTTCACGGGTGGGGGGCGTGGATGAACTTCAGCTGGTTCTCGTCGGCGTACGACACCGACGACCCGCTGTACCGCGTGGTGACGCTGGTCCAGATGGCGGGTGTGCTGATCCTGGCGGCCGGCGTGCCGCGGGCGTTCGTCCGCAGCGACTTCACCGTCATCTGGTTCGGCTTCCTGGTGATGCGGCTGGCGATGGTCGCCCAGTGGCTGCGGGCCGCCCTGGGCAGCGCCGGCGCCGAACGGCGGACCGCGCTGGGCTACGCCCTGGGGGTGACGGTGTGCCAGGTCGGCTGGCTGGGCCTGCTGGTCCTGCCCCGGGCGGACGTGCCGTGGGTGTTCCTCGTCGTGGGCCTGCTGGAGCTGGCCGTTCCGGCGCTGGCGGAGCGGGCGTGGCAGACGACCTGGCATCCGCACCACATCGCCGAGCGCTACGGCCTGTTCACCATCATCGTGCTGGGCGAGACGGTCGCCGCGGCCACCCTCGCGGTGCAGGCGGCGCTGGACGAGCACGAGGAGCTGGGCAGCCTGCTGCCGATCGCGGCCGGCGGGCTGCTGGTGGTCTTCTGCGCGTACTGGATCTACTTCGCGGTGCCCATCCACCTCCATCTGCGCTCGAACCGCCAGGCGTTCGTATGGGGCTACGGGCACTACCTGGTGTTCGGGTCGGCGGCCGCGGTCGGGGCGGGCATCGAGATCGCGGTGGGGCAGGCGTTCGGGAAGACGCGGCTGTCGACGGCGGCGGCCGCGGCGTGCGTCACGGTGCCGGCCGCGCTGTTCATGTTCACCGTCTGGCTGATCCATTCCCGTCACCAGAAGCGCGGGCCGGCGCAGCAGCTGGTGCTGCCGGTGTCGTCCGTACTGGTGCTGGCGTGCACCTTCGCGGGCCGCTGGGCGGTGCTCGCGGCCGGGCTGGTGGCGTCGGCCACGGTCGCGGTGGGCGTCACCCTTACGGCCCGTCAGGGCACCGCTCTGGCGGAATAGGCCCGGACCGGCCCGATGCCCCCCGGCAGGGCGTCGCCCATAAGCGTGCCGAACGGCCGTACTGTCCGGGCAGCACCCTGATTCCGCATCAGATCCGGCCATCTTCGGGCCCGCCCCGGCCCCTGCTCAGCAACACGGGCCGCGCGGCCCGCCGGCCCATTCCCCGTCAATTACCCACCAATGGATCCCACTTCCCCAGGGCTCGCCCTGTTGTTCCCCCGGCTTCCACCCGGCCAGCGGAGGCGCCCCGACACAGACGCGGTAGGGTGCAGATTGCCCTTTTTATGACAGGGGAGTCCCTTACGGGAGGCCCCGGAGGGCACGCCCACCGTCCGTACCTGAGGAGACGCCAGACATGGCCCGCCACGCCCAGACCCGCGCGCGGACGAGACTGTCCCGGCGCAGCAAGGCCGTGAGCGGTCTCGCCCTCTCCACGCTCGTCGGCACCGCCCTGTGGGCGTGGCCGGCATCGGGTGACGACCACGAAACCCGGACCGACGCCAAGAGCACCATGTCCACGACGGCTTCCGGCCCGGACACGCCACGCACCCCCGCCGCCGCGGCGAAATCCGCCCCGAACGCCGCACCCGGCGTCCCGGCCGGCCGGCCCATCCCCGGCCTCAGCGACGCGGCCCGCAAGGCGATACCGGCCGACTCCCGGCAGGTGCTCGTCGTCACCGGCAAGGGCATGGACTCCTACGAGTCCCAGGTCGTCCTCTACACCCGCGCGGAGGACTCCGACACCTGGGAGCCGGGCCCCACCTGGTCCGCGCACAACGCCGCCCACGGCTGGACCGACGACCACCGCTACGGCGATCTGCGCTCCCCCATCGGCGTCTACGCCCTCACCGACGCCGGCGGCCGGCTGCCCGCCCCCGACGGCACCAAGCTCCCCTACGACCACAACGACAGCTTCGTCGCCGACGGCACCGGCGTGGAGGGCGAGCCGCTGGCCGGCGCCTTCGACTACGTCATCGCCATCAACTACAACCGCGAGCCCGGCACCTCCCCGCTGGACCCGCACCGCCCCTGGGGCGACTCCAAGGGCGGCGGCGTCTGGCTGCACGTCGACCACGACGGCCCGACCCAGGGCTGTGTGAGCCTCAAACCCAAGGTGATGCGGGAGCTGCTGCGCACCCTCGACCCCGATCTGCACCCGGTCGTCGTGATGGGACCGGCCCATTACTGAGCAGGCCGCGGCCGCCGGGCTCCCCGCCGGGCCGCGGGACGCGCTGACCGACGTCCCCGGCCTGCGGGTCGGCCACGCCCGGCGGACCGGCGGGGGCGCGCTGACCGGCACCACCGTCGTCCTCGCCCCGGAGGGCGGCGTGGTCGCGGCCGTCGATGTGCGCGGCGGCGGCCCGGGCACCCGGGAGACCGACGCGCTGGACCCGCGCAATCTCGTACCGCGCATCGAGGCGGTCGTCCTGACCGGCGGCAGCGCCTACGGTCTTGACGCCGCGTCCGGTGTCGTCGGCTGGCTGGAGGACCACGGCCGCGGCTTCCGCGCCGGCCCCGACCCCGCGCAGGTCGTACCGGTCGTCCCGGCCGCCGCACTGTTCGACCTGGGCCGCGGCGGCGACTGGCGGGCCCGCCCGGACGCCGCCCTGGGCCGCGCGGCCGCCGAGGCCGCCGCGGCCACCGGCCCCGGCGCACCGGTCGCCGAGGGCAACACGGGCGCCGGCACCGGAGCCGTGGCCGGCGGCTTCAAGGGCGGCACCGGCACCGCGAGCGCGGTCCTCCCCTCGGGCGTGACGGTCGCCGCGCTGGCCGCCGTCAACGCCGCCGGCTCGTTCGCCGATCCCCGCACCGGCGCCCTCTACGGCCTGCCGGACGCGGCCCCGCCCGACCCCGAGGTGCACACCGCCGCCCTCCGCCGCCTGGCCGAGGCCCGGGAGACCTCCGCGGCCCGCTTCGCCGCCTCGGTCCGTCCGCCGCTGAACACCACCCTCGCCGTGGTCGCCACCGACGCCGTGCTGACCCGCGCCCAGGCCCAGAAGCTCGCCGGTACCGCGCACGACGGGCTGGCCCGCGCGCTCCGCCCGGTGCATCTGCTCTCCGACGGCGACACCGTCTTCGCGCTGTCCACCGCGGCCCGCCCGCTGGTCCCGGACGACACCGCCGCCACCGACCCCGCCTTCGGCGTCCATGTGGAGGCCGGTGCCCTGAACGACATATTGGCCGCCGGTGCGGACGTACTGACCCGCGCGGTGGTGCGGGCCGCGCTCACCGCCCGGACGGTGGACGGCCCCGGCGGCTGCTTCCCCTCGTACCGGGACCTGTACGAGGGCGAGTGACCCTCCAGGGCGGCCGGGTCAGGCGCCGGCGGCGCCCAGCAGGGTGCCCGCCGCGTAGGTGACCGCCATGGCCAGGGCGCCGCCGCCGGCGTTCCGCAGTACCGCGCGGCCGGGCGGCGCGGCACCGAGCCGGGCGCTGGACCAGCCGCAGACCGCCAGCGCGACCAGCACCGCCACCACCGTGATCCACAGCCGGTGCGCGGCGGGCGGCAGCACGATCGCGAGCAGCGGCAGCAGCGCCCCGGCGGTGAAGGCGAGGAAGCTGGCCGCGGCCGCGTGCCAGGGGTTGGTGAGTTCGTCGGGGTCGATGCCCAGCTCGACCTCGGCGTGCGCACGCAGCGCGTCGTGTTCGGTGAGCTGCTCGGCGACCTCGCGGGCGAGCTGCCGCTCCAGCCCCTTGCCCTCCAACAGGTCGGTCAGCTCGACCAGTTCGGCCTGCGGTGCGGTCGCCAGCTCCCGCCGTTCCAGGGCCAGCGCCGCCTTCTCCGAGTCACGCTGGGTGGACACCGAGACGTATTCGCCGGCCGCCATCGACATCGACCCGGCCAGCAGCCCGGCCAGACCGGCCGTCAGCAGAGTCGTGCGGTCCTGGGTCGCGCCGGCCACCCCGACGACCAGCCCGGCGGTGGACACGATGCCGTCGTTGGCGCCGAGCACCGCCGCCCGCAGCCAGTTGAGCCGGCTGCCGAGGCCGCCGCCGTGCGCCTCGTCGTGCTCCGGAGTCTGCAAGGTCACCTCCTGAGGTTCTCACCTGTATCCCTTGTGCCCCGCCCGACGCCCCCGCCGCACCCCGGTTCGGCCGGTGGTAGAAACGGCCGTATGTCCGCACCACCCCCCTCCCGTCCTCCCCAACACCCGCCGCCCACGCTCGTCCAGCCGGCTCCCAAGGCTCCCGCGGCGCCCGCGCCACGCCGCCGGCTGTGGTGGCACCGGCTGATATTCGGGCTCTGGTACCGGCCGGTGGAAGTCCTGGACGAGGCGCGGGACCGCAGCGCGTGGAGCGCGGCGGTGCTGCTGTCGTTGATCAGCGGCGGCATCGGGGTGCTGTCGGTGGACGCGTTCCGCGGCCAGTGGGCGGCCGACCGGTCGGCCGCACTGCAGCTCGTCGGGCTGGCCGAGGCCGGGGTGCTGGTGGCGAGCCTGGCACTGGGCGCGGTGACCCATGCGATAGCCCGCACGCTCGGCGGCAGCGGCCGGTTCGCACCGACCGCGAGCCTGTTCATCGTGCTCTTCTGGGTGACGGACCTGCCGCGGCTGGCGATCGTCGCCTGGCTGCCGACCGACGCCACCTTCGTCCAGGCCGCGACCTGGACGACCTGGGGTTTCGGCTACGTCCTCGCGGTACTGCTGATACGCGGCCAGCACCACCTGCCGACGGGGAAGTCGGCGCTGTCGGTGACGGTGCAGATGCTGGCCGCACTGGCCCTGCTCAGGCTGGGCCCGGTCCGCTGAGCCGGGCCGCCGCTTCCTCTTTCCGTCCCCGGGGCCGGCCCGTTACGGTCCGGCCCCCGCGGCACCGGTCAGCTGCGGCTGGTCAGCTGCCGGACGAGTTCCTCGAACGCCTCCCGCTCCGCGGCGCTCAGCTCCACGCACTCCGCCGGGGGCCCGGCCGGCCCGGTCTGCCGGGGCACCGAGCCGAGCAGCTCCGGCGGTTCGGGGAGCCGCTCCGGGCCGGGCGTCGCGTACCGCATCCGCATCTCGCGCCGGTCGCGCCGCATGGCCGCCTCGTACCGGCCGTTCCGCAGCAGTCTGACGATGCCGACGACCCAGAGCACGGCCACCGCGAGGAGCACGCCGAGGCCGATCTGCTGCAGAATCGAAACGGAGGGGAGCATGCGGTCCTCCAGGACGTATGAGGCGCTGGGCTAGAGCCAGTAGACACCACGCATCGACGGTTACAACAGAGGATCTTGGGACTTAAGTCCCGAAGTGACGCATCTCCTATGACATTTCGGCACATTTCTGGCGCCCCTCCGGGCCCGTCCGACTACATATACGTACCGAAGAGGCCGACCCGTCAGGGTCGGGGACGTGTCCTTGGACACCCCGGACGCTTCCCCGCAGCGCGGCGGGCCGCCCACGATGGCGGCACACCGCCCGCGACGTGAGGAGCACCGCCGTGCCGCAGCCGCCCCGCCCGCCCGCGTCCCCGCCCGCCCGGGCCCTCGACGGCATCCTGGTCGCGGACTTCAGCCGGGTACTGGCCGGCCCGCTGGCCGCCGCGACGCTCGCCGACCTCGGCGCCGAGGTGATCAAGGTGGAACGGCCGGGCACCGGCGACGACACCCGCGCCTGGGGCCCGCCGTTCGCCGCGGACGGGACGGCCGCGTACTTCGACGCCGCCAACCGCTCCAAGCGGGGGCTCGCCCTGGACCTCGGCGACCCGGCCGACGCGGCCGCGGCCCGCGAGCTGGCGCGGCGGGCCGACGTACTGATCGAGAACTTCCGCCCCGGCTCGCTCGCCAAATACGGCCTGGACCACACCGCCACCCGCGCCGCCAACCCGGGCCTGGTGCACTGCACCATCACCGGTTTCGGCTCCGGCGCGGGCGCCTCGCTGCCCGGCTACGACTTCGTCGTGCAGGCGGTCGGCGGGCTGATGAGCATCACCGGCGAGCCCGGCGGCCCACCCCTGAAGGCAGGGGTCGCCCTGGTGGACGTGCTGACCGCCAAGGACGCCACGACCGGCATCCTCGCCGCACTGCGGCACCGCGACCGCACCGGCCGGGGCCAGCTGGTGGAGGTCAACCTGCTGTCGTCCCTGTTGGGTTCGCTGGTCAACCAGGCGTCCGGCCACCTGGCCACCGGCCACGACCCGGGCCCGATGGGCAACCGCCACCCGAGCATCGCCCCGTACGAGACGCTGGCCTGCCGGGACGGGCGGCCGCTGGCGGTGGCGGCGGGCAACGACCGCCAATTCCGGGCCCTGGCCACGACGCTGGGCGCCCCGGAGCTGGCCGACGACCCCCGCTTCACCCGCAATCAGGACCGGGTACAAAACCGTACAGACCTCGTCAAAGCACTGGAGGACCGACTGGCCTCCGACACCCCGGAGAACTGGACCGATCGCCTGCTCGCCGCCTCCGTCCCCTGCGGCCCGGTCAACACCCTCTCGCAGGCCCTGGAGTTGGCCGGACGGCTCGGACTCGACCCGGTCACCCCGGTCGGCGAGGGCCGGATCCCCCAAGTCACCAGCCCGCTCCGGCTCTCGGACACGCCGGTGACACCCCCGACGGCCCCACCCCGCCTGGACGAACACGGCACCGCGCTGCGAACCTGGCTGTCGGGACCGGCCGACCACCCTCTCCCGCCGAGAATGTGACCTTCGTCACAACATGGCCTGACCCGCAACCAAATCTGCCCGTAGGTGCTGTTTACCAGCACGGAAATACACAACCCCCCTGTATGGAGCAGCTCGTGACATCGCCGGACACCCCCGCGCCCGATCGGTCCCGCACCCCGCACCAGCTGTTCCCGTCAGCCGAGCAGCAGGTGACCGGCGCCCCGCGCCGCACCCGCCGGATGCGTCGCACGCTCGCGGTGACCGCCCTGCTCGCAGCGGGTGCGCTGGCCCTGTCGGCCTGTGGCGGCGACGCCGAGGCCGGGGGCAACGACGACGGGAAGAACGGCCAGGCGGGCGCGGACGCCGCGGCCAAGAAGGACGCCTCGGACGCCAAGATCACCGTCTCCTCGAAGGACGGCGCCACCGACGCCAGCATCAACGACACCGGTGTGAAGGTCACCGGCGGCAAGTTGACCGACGTCAAGCTCACCGTCGCCGACACCGGCGCCACCGTGGCGGGCGCCATATCGGCCGACGGCACGTCCTGGAAGCCCGGCGCCCAGCTGGAGCGCGGCACCAAGTACAAGATCACGGCGAACGCGAAGGACGCCAAGGGCCGTTCGGCCACCGAGAACGCCACCTTCTCGACCGTCTCGTCGGCCAACAGCTTCATCGGCACCTACACCCCCGACAACGGCAAGACCGTCGGCGTCGGCATGCCGGTGTCCTTCAACTTCGACAAGGTGATCACCAACAAGAAGGACGTCCAGTCCCACATCAAGGTGACCTCCAGCAGCGGCCAGGAGGTCGTCGGCCACTGGTTCGGCGCCCAGCGCCTGGACTTCCGGCCGGAGGACTACTGGAAGGCCGGCTCCAAGGTCACCATGCAGATCGACCTGGACGGCGTGAAGGGCGGCAACGGCATCACCGGTGTGCAGTCCAAGACGGTGTCCTTCACGATCGGCCGCTCGCAGGTCTCCACGGTCGACATGAACACCCAGACCATGACGGTCAAGCGGGACGGCAAGGTCCTCAAGAGGGTCCCGATCTCCGGCGGCAGCCCCGAGCACCCCACCTACAACGGCCAGATGGTGATCTCGGAGAAGTTCGAGCAGACCCGGATGGACGGCTCGACGGTCGGCTTCGGCGGTGAGTACGACATCAAGGACGTCCCGCACGCCATGCGGCTGTCGTCGTCCGGCACCTTCATCCACGGCAACTACTGGGGCTCCCCCTCCGTCTTCGGCAACTCCGGCACCAGCCACGGCTGCGTCGGCCTGCGCGACAGCAAGGGCGGCGGGGGCGACACCCCCGGCAAGTGGTTCTTCAACGAGTCGCTGGTCGGCGACGTCGTCGTCGTGAAGAACTCCCACGACAGGATGGTCCAGCCGGACAACGGCCTCAACGGCTGGAACCTCTCCTGGTCCGACTGGAAGGCCGGCAGCGCAACCTGACCCGCGCCCCCAGCCGAACAAAGCGGTGGCCGGCCCCAGGAGGGGCCGGCCACCGCTTCGTCTATCCCACCCGCAAACGCTCAGGCCCGCCCCCACTCACCCGCACACTCCCCCAACGGGAGGGGACGGGCCGGAGGGGCCGGTGTTTGGGACGTAAAGCGCCAGCAGTCCCAAACACCGGCCCCGCAGGCCCGTCACCGCACCCACCAACAACCCAGCCCGCCGCAGGCGCAACGGCGAGAAGCAACAAGGCGGGACGGCCAAGTACGTAGGGGGCGCCGCAAAGCGCAACGGCGAGAAGCCCCACGGCGGGACAGCCAGGTACATGGGAAGACAGCCAACGGCTACCGCATCAACAACTCCACCACCCCCGCGAACCCCTCACTCCCGTGGCCGTCCGCCACCCGCCGCTCCATCAGCGCCAGCACCGGTGTCCACAGCTCCGGGCTCACCCCCTGCGCCCGCGAGACGTCCCCGAGGGCGTCGTGCGAGACCTGCATGGCCAGGGGCGACCCGGTGACCGAGTAGTCGCCGGAATCGACCTGCTCCGCCATCGCGGGCAAGCTGCCGGCCATCGCCTGGAGCCAGGGCACCAGCAGCGTGCTCGTGAACCCGGCAACCGACCCGCCCGCCGAGCGGATCAGCGCCGCGGCGTGCGCGAAGCCGCCGAACATCCCGTACATCCCGCTCAGCAGCGCAAGGTCGTTGAGCGGTGCGAGCCCGGGCTCCTCCCCCAGGTAGACGCTCCGCGCGAAGGAGTCCAACAGCCCCCGGTGCGCGTCGAAGGCCGCCCGGGACCCGCTGTACAGCACGAACGCATGCGGCGTCGCCAGTATCTCCGGTACGGCCATGATGCCGCCGTCGAGGTACTCGCCCCCGAGCGCGGTCACCCGCTTCGCCATCTCCCGGGCTTCCTCGGGCGACCCGTTGGTCACATTGACCACCACCCGCCCCTGCAACCCCGCCGGCCCGCCGGCCTGTTCCAGCAGCGGCCCGACATCGCCGTAATCCAGGATGCAGACGATCACGACGTCACAGCCGTCCACCGCCTCGGCCACCGACCCGGCTTCCCGCGCCCCCCGCGCAACGAGCTCCCCGGCCCTCCCCGGCGTACGGTTCCACACCCGCACCGCGTGCCCGCCCGTCAACAACGCCCCGGCCAGCGCACTGCCCATGCTCCCCAGCCCCAGCACCGCAACACCGGTCTTCTCCACCGACACGACAGAATTCCCCCTCCACCTGGGCACTCGCGATCTCTCGCGCTCTCGATCTTTCGATCTCCCGCTCAGTCTTGGCCCGGGCAAAGGCAGGAACAAGTACCCACTTTTCAGTGCGTACTTACCTGGAGGTGGGTGCCTTACTTCCAGGTGAGTGAGGCGCAGGATCCAGAACCGCCGCCACGAAGGCGCCGCCATGAAGCCGGGGCCCGGGCCGTCCGGGGTGACGGTTCCGGGCCCCGGTGGGGGTGGCGGGTCAGGCGGCGGCCGGGACGACGGGGTGGTCGGGGGACGGGGCCTCGGCCGGGGTGGTGGGGGTGGGCCTGCGGAGGGTCTTGAGGAGGAGGACCAGGGCGGTGCTGACGCACGTACCTGCGGCGATGGCGAGCAGGTAGAGCAGCGGCTGACCGATCAGCGGCACGACGAAGACGCCGCCGTGCGGGGCCCGCAGGGTGCAGCCGAAGGCCATCGACAGGGCGCCGGTGACCGCGCCGCCCACCATCGCGGAGGGGATGACGCGCAGCGGATCGGCGGCCGCGAAGGGGATCGCGCCCTCGGTGATGAAGGACGCCCCGAGCACCCAGGCCGCCTTGCCGTTCTCCCGCTCGGTCTTGGTGAAGAGCCGCCCGCGGACGGTCGTCGCCAGGGCCATCGCCAGCGGCGGGACCATACCGGCGGCCATCACCGCGGCCATCACCTTCAGACTGCCCTCGTTGGGGTTGGCCAGACCGCCGACCGCGAAGGCGTAGGCGACCTTGTTCAGCGGCCCGCCGAGGTCGAAGCACATCATGAGGCCGAGCAGCGCGCCGAGGATGATCGCGTTGGCCCCGGACAGTCCGGACAGCCAGTCGGTCAGCCCCTTCTGCAGTGCGGCGATCGGCTTGCCGACCACCAGGAACATCAGGAAACCGACGAGTGCGGAGGACACCAGCGGGATCACGACGACCGGCATGATGCCGCGCAGCGGCGCCGGGACGTTCAGGCGCTGGATCGTCATCACCACCCCGCCCGCGAGGAGACCGGCGATCAGACCGCCGAGGAAGCCCGCGTTGATGGTGAGCGCGATGGCCCCGCCGACGAATCCGGGGACGAGCCCGGGCCGGTCGGCCATGCCGTAAGCGATGAAGCCGGCCAGCACGGGGACGAGGAAGCCGAAGGCGACGCTGCCTATCTGGAACAGCAGGGCCGCCCAGCTGGCGGACTCGGTCCAGAGGAAGTGGTCGGCGACGGACGGCGCCTTGTTGATCGTGTAGCCGCCGATCGCGAAGGCGAGCGCGATGAGCAGACCACCGGCGGCGACGAACGGAACCATGTAACTGACGCCGGTCATCAGCCACTTGCGCAGGCGGGTGGCGTAGCCGTCGGCGGCGTCGGCGCCCCGGTCCATGGGCACGGCGGGCCGCGCGGCGGTGCCGGCCCCGCCGATCTCACCGGTCTCGCCCCGGGCGGCCTTCTCCCGTACCTCCGCGATGAGTTCGGCGGGGCGGTTGATGCCCGCCTTCACCCCGACGTCGACGATCGGCTTGCCGGCGAACCGCTCCCTGTCCCGTACCTCGACGTCATGGGCGAAGATCACGCCGTCCGCCTCGGCCACGACCTGCGGATCGAGCCGCTTGAACCCGGCCGAGCCCTGCGTCTCGACGAACACCTCGACACCGGCGGCCCGTCCGGCCTTCTCCAGCGACTCGGCGGCCATGTAGGTGTGCGCGATGCCGGTGGGGCAGGAGGTGATGGCGATGAGGCGGAAGGGGGCAGGGGCAGGGGTGGTTTCGGGGGCCGAGGGGGTCTCCGGTTCCCGCTCCGGCTCCGGGGCGGCCTCCGCTTCCGGGGTGGTCTCCGGCTCCGGAGCGGCAGTCGGCTCCTCCGCCGCAGTGGCCTCACCCGGCTCCTCCGGTTCCTCCGGCGCCTCGCCCCGTATCAGCGCCGCCGTGCGGCCCGGCTCGGTGGCGGAGCGCAGGGCGCCGGTGAAGGACTCGTCCATCAGGTGGCGGGCGAGGGTGGAGAGGATCGACAGGTGGTCCGCGTCGCCGCCCGACGGGGCCGCGATCAGGAAGATCAGGTCGGCCGGGCCGTCCGGCGCCCCGAAGTCGATCCCGGCGGCACTCCGCCCGAAGGCCAGCGTCGGCTCGGTGACGTGCGCGCTGCGGCAGTGCGGAATCCCGATGCCGCCGTCCAGCCCGGTCGGCATCTGGGCCTCACGGGCGGCCACGTCCGCGAGGAAGCCCTCCAGGTCGGTGACGCGACCGGATGCGACCATCCGCTCCGCCAGCGACCGCGCGGCGGCGTCCTTGGTGTCTGCGGACAGGTCGAGATCGACCAGGTCCGCGGTGATCAGCTCGCTCATCGCGGGCTCCCTTCCATACCGGCCCGAGCGCCTGCCGGGCGACCGACCCTCGCGAACAACTCGTCGGCGGACGGCAGCACGCACAACCGCTCCGCGGCTGCCACCGCCCTGCCCCCGCTCCCCCGGCTCCTGATGACACCCGCCCGCCCGTTCATGACACCGGCTCCCTCAGCAGCCGGTCGTACGGCACGGAATCGGTGGTCATGACCGCCGCGGGAACGAGATCCCGCGGGGTCGGCATCTTGCTGCCGGGCAGCTGGACGGCGGCCGCGCCGTGCGCCACCGCGGCGGCCAGCGCGGCCCTTCCCGCACCACCGGCCGCGAGGAATCCGGCCAGCGACGCATCGCCGGCCCCCACGTTGCTGCGGACGGCGACGACCGGCGCGCTGCCGAAGTGGGTGCCGTCCTCGTCGACCAGCAGCTGGCCGTCCGCGCCCAGGGAGGCGAGTACCGCCCGCGCACCGCGCGCCCGCAGCTCCTCGGCGGCCTTGACCGCCTCGCCCACGGTCGCGAGCGGGCGGCCGACGGCCTGTGCCAGCTCCTCGGCGTTCGGCTTGACCACGTCCGGCCGTTCGCGCAGGGCGGCGGTCAGCGACGGGCCGGACGTGTCCAGGGCGATCCGGGCCCCGGCGCCGTGCGCCCGGGCGACCAGCTCCGCGTACCACTCGGGCGCCAGGCCGCGCGGCAGGCTGCCGCAGCAGGCGATCCAGCCGGCGCCCGCCGACCGCTCGCCGACCGTCGCGAGCAGCGCCTCCGACTCGTCGGCGGACAGCTCGGGACCGGTCGCGTTGATCTTGGTGAGGGTGCCGTCGGGCTCGGCGACCGAGATGTTGGAACGCGTCTGTCCGGCCACCGGTACGCCCGCCACCTCGATCCCCTCCCCGCTCAGCAGCGCGGCCAGCGCCGCGCCCGCGGGCCCGCCCAGGGGCAGTACGGCGAGGGTGCGGTGTCCGGCGGCGGCGAGCGCCCGGGAGACGTTGACGCCCTTGCCGCCGGGGTCGACCCGGTCCGCGGTGGCCCGCAGCACGGCCCCGCGGTCCAGCGCCGGGATCTCGTACGTACGGTCCAGGCTGGGGTTGGGCGTGACGGTGAGGATCAGGGGCCTGGCCGCGCCGGCGGGGACCTCGGGCCCGGCCGGGTGGGTCACGGGCCGGCCGGAGGGACTCATGGACGTCTCGGAGGGGGTCATGGGCGTCTCGGAGGGAGTCATGCGCGTACTACTTCCGTGCCCGCGCGCTCGATGGCGAGGGCGTCGTCGGGGCTCAGCCCGGTGTCGGTGATGAGCAGGTCCACGTCCGAGAGGTCGCCGAAGCGGGCGAAGTGCCGCTGCTCGAACTTGCCGGAGTCGGCGAGCAGGACGACCCGGCGGGCGGCGCGGATCAGCGCCCGCTTGACCGCGGCCTCCGCCAGGTCGGGGGTGGTCAGCCCGCCGTCGAGGGAGAAGCCGTTGGTCGCCAGGAACAGCACGTCGGCGTTGATCTCGCGGTAGGCGCGCAGCGCCCAGTCGTCGACCGCGGCCCGGGTACGGTGCCGGATCCGGCCGCCTACGAGGTGCAGGGTCAGCCCGGGATGGTCGGCCAGCCGCGCGGCCACCGGCAGGCCGTGGGTGACGACGGTCAGCTCGGCCTCCAGCGGGATCTCGGCGGCGAGCCGGGCGGCCGTCGTGCCGGCGTCCAGGATCACGCTGCCGAAGCCGCCGCCGCGGGCGGACCCGCCGCCGTGCTCGCCGTTCTCGCTGCCCGGGAGCTCGGCGAGGGCGGCGCGGGCGATGCGCACCTTCTCGTCGGCGGCGACGGCGTCCCGCTCGGCGAGGTCCGGCTCGAAGTCCAGCCGGCCGGCCGGAATGGCACCGCCGTGCACCCTGCGCACCAGACCGGCCCGGTCCAGCGCCTTGAGGTCGCGCCGAACGGTCTCGGCGGTGACCTGGAACTCCTCGGCGAGCGAGAGCACATCGACCCGCCCGCTCTCACGGGCCAGTCGCAGGATCTCCTGCTGTCGCTCCGGTGCGTACATGATTTGCGTCCGTTTCCCTGCCCGAACCTGTGGTTTCTCTGTGATGCTACGCCCACATGCTGGCGAAGTAAACAGACTCGGGCGTCAGTCGGACTCAAACAGACATGGGCGGGGAGGCAGGGACAGGGGCAGGGGAGGTGAGGGGAGGGGAGGGGAGGGCCGGGCAGCGAAAGGGAGGGGGCCGGGCAGCGAAAGGAGCAGGGGAAAAAGCGAGCCCCGGCGCCGCGAAGGGCGCCGGGGCTCGTCCTGCTTGCCGGGGAGGGGTTACCGGGTCACCGGGGTCACGCGGCCGCGTCGAACCCCGTGTCGTGCGCCATCCGCTTCAGCTCCAGCAGCGCGTGCTTCTCGATCTGCCGGATCCGCTCGCGGGTGAGGCCGTGCTGCTTGCCGACCTCGGTCAGCGTGCGCTCGCGGCCGTCCTCGATGCCGTAACGCGCCTTGATGATCGACGCGGTGCGGTGGTCGAGGCGGTCGATGAGGTCCTCCAGCTCCTCGCTGCGCAGCAGCGTGAGGACCGACTGCTCGGGCGAGGCCGCGGAGGTGTCTTCCAGCAGGTCGCCGAACTGGGTGTCGCCGTCGTCGTCCACCGACATGTTGAGGCTGACCGGGTCGCGGGCCCAGTCGAGTACGTCGGTGACACGGGCGGGCGTGGTGCCCAGCTCGCCGGCGACCTCCTCGGGCTCCGGGTCGCGGCCGTTCTCGCGGTTGAACTCGCGCTGCACCCGGCGGATCCGGCCCAGCTCCTCGACGAGGTGCACGGGCAGCCGGATGGTGCGCGACTGGTCGGCGATGGAGCGGGTGATCGCCTGACGGATCCACCACGTGGCGTACGTCGAGAACTTGAAGCCCTTGGCGTAGTCGAACTTCTCCACGGCCCGCACCAGGCCGGCGTTGCCCTCCTGGATCAGGTCGAGCAGGGGGAGGCCGGCGCGCGGGTAGCGGCGCGCCACCGCGACGACCAGCCGCAGGTTGGAGCGGATGAAGACGTCCTTGGCCTTGGCGGCCTCCGCGGCCAGCGCCTCCAGCTCCTCACGGCCGGCACCCGCGGCATTGCCGTCGGTCACCTCGCCGTCCAGGATCTGCTGGGCGTAGACGCCCGCCTCGATGGTCTGGGACAGCTCGACTTCCTTGGCGGCGTCGAGCAGGGGCGTACGCGCGATCTCGTCGAGGTACATGCCGACCAGGTCGCGGTCGGCGATCTCCCCGCCTACGGCGCGAACACTGTTGGCCCCGTCAGAAGCGCTGGTGCTTTCCTGACGACGGGCGACGGCACGGGTTGCCATGCGTGTGCTCCCTTTGCGATGAGTCGGTCGCGGGACGGTGGGGCGGGCCGGTTGGTGCACCGACGCACTGCGACGTGTGCGGTGCGACACGTGTGCCGTGCGACATGGCGCGTCGCACCGACTGACGTGCGCCGATACCGGTAGGGCATCGACTGCGATGCTTGCCGAGTGGCCCGTCCGAAGGAAACAACGGCTGGAATCCGGACAGAATTCCCACCCGGCGCGGCTATTTTTCTGATCATGCAGTACCCTGCGCCCGCAGCGAGGGAGGTCGTATGCCGATAGGGCAAGGGGAAGTGCAGGTCAGGGCGGGCGTCGAGGCGGACCTGCCGGCCCTTACGGATCTTTACAACCACTACATCCGTGAGACTCCGATCACCTTCGACCTGGAGCCCTTCACCCCGGAGGAGCGCCGCCCCTGGCTGCTCTCCCACCCTCAAGACGGCCCCCACCGCCTTCTGGTTGCGCAGGTACCCGCAGACCGGGCAAAAAACACCCACACCGGGCCGGACGCGGACCCGGCGGCTCCGCTCCTCGGCTACGCGACCAGCAGCGCCTTCCGCCCCAAGGCGGCCTACGCCCCGTCCGTCGAGGTCACCATCTACTGCGCGCCGGAGGCCGCGGGCCGCGGCGTCGGCACGCTCCTCTACGAGGCCCTCTTCGAGGCGCTGGCCAAGGAGGACGTGCACCGCGCCTACGCGGGCATCGCCCAGCCGAACGAGGCGTCCAACCGCCTGCACACCCGCTTCGGCTTCCGGCACATCGGTACGTACACGGAGGTGGGCCGCAAATTCGGCCGCTACTGGGACGTGGCCTGGTACCAGAAGGACCTCGGCTGAATACCCCTTTCGCCGCTCCGGCCGTAGGGCCCTTCGCTGCTCCGGTTGACGCGGCGGCCGCCCGGGTGTCGCCTGGACAGAAGGCGTGCCCGGCCGGCAGGAAGACGCCCGGGCACGCAGGCATACGGGAGTGGGTCCGGGGAACGCGGGCCCAGGACCAGCGGGGCGATCGAGAGGAGCCCGCCATGGACCAGCACGCACGCCGGCACGGCGCGAGGGCCGCCCGCTCACACGGCACGGTCGAGGGCGAACACGGAGCCACCGCCGGCCCCCGCCCCGGCTCCGCGGAACGGGCCTCCGACAGCTCGGGGACCTCACGCCTGGCGGCCATGGCCGAGCGCGTCCCGGCCACCGTCACCTGGCCGCTCGTCGCGGCGCTCGCCTTCGGCCTGTTCACGATCTTCCGCACCCACACCGCCGGCATCAAGGGCGGACCGGCCCTGCTGTACGGAGTGGCCGCGGCCGTGGTCAGCGGCGTCCTCGGGCTGCTGGTGGCGCGCTACCAGTCGTCCATGCTCACCGAGACCCGGGCGCTCGCCTACGGCGCGCTCTTCGGGCTGTCGATGGGCTGGGTGTACAGCCTGGGCGGCGAGTCGATGCTGAAGTCGTGCATCTTCGGGTTCGTCATGGGCGGGATCATGTTCATCTCCGCTCTCTACCTCTTCCGCGCCCACAGCGCCCGCGAACCACACGGCCGGCACCGCCCGCGCCAGGCGCAGGACACCCAGCACCGCCGCCTGCCCGCCGCCACGCACTGACCCCGCCACCCGCACCCGCGCGGCCGCACCCACACGCCCGCGCGCCCGCGCGCCCAACGTCAGCTGAACGTCAGCGTCGCGTCCTGCGACGTCCGCCGTATCGTGCGCAGCGGCCGCCCCGGCGACCAGGTCTCCACCACCACATACGGGCTCTCGATGTACGTACGCACCACGTCGGTCACCTCCGCCCGGAACAACTGGAACGGCTCGGGCGGATGCACCTCCGCCGCATAGCGCGCGATCAGCTCGGGGGCGGTCACCTCGACCGCCCGCCCGGACACCCGTACGTCCCCCGGCTCCGGCACCTCGGCGCGCTGCCCCGGGTTGGCCTGGAGTGAGAAGCGGGGATCGCGCCGCAGGTCCAGGACCTTGCGCGAGCCGTTCATCATCCCCAGCCAGAGCTCCCCGCCCCGGAAGTCCGCCTCCAGGCCGCTGAGTCGCGGAGCGCCGTCCCGCCGGAGCGTGGCCAGCACGTGGTGCCGGTACTCCGCGAAACGCACCCGCACCCGGCCGGCCAACTCGGGCGCCGCCTCCTCGACCACCGACCAGGCCACCCCGGCGGCCCCCGCGTGACTTCCCCCCGTCATGCCGCCGCTCATGCCGTCACCGCTGCCGCCACCGCTGCCGTCGCTCATGGCGTCACTCTCCCCCCGATACCCGACACCTCCTGTCGGGATTTCCGTGCCGGACGGACCGGCCTCGGACCGGCCCCTCCCGACAGCCGATCCGCCACTGACATCAGCGTGCCACCCGCCACTGACAATCCCCCCCGACCGCGGTCGCTCACCCCCGCGCCCGTCCCCCGGCCCCCGCCCCCACAGCCTTACGACCAGCGCCGTAAGCCGAAAGCCCGTTACGTTCCCGCCCGCGGCCGACCTAGCCTCGCTCCATGGAAACGACGAGCGGGACACTCGACGAGGCGTTACAGCGCCTGCACGCATCCGGCCCCGAATTCAAGGGGTTTCTGAGCAACCACGGCCCGATGGCCATCGAAGCGATGGTCCGCAACGGCCAGGCCCGCACCGTCCACCGCTGGCTCGACACCTACGAGCACAAGCTGGAGGACGTACCGGTCGCCAAGGCGCCCCTCACCGATGCCAACTGGCAGCAGGCACTCGGCGAGACCGACCGGGTCACCGACTGGACCGCGTACTTCACCGAGCGGGTCGCCGAACGGCCCTGGCGGGACGTCCTCGCCGAGTGGTGGCCGCGGCTGCTCCCCGGTATCGCGGGCGCCGCCACCCACCCGGTCATCCGCTTGGGCCACGCCGTCCGCACCCTCCTGACGGAGGGTGAGAGCGCGCCCCGGCTGGCGGAGTTCGCGCACGCCCTCGGTTACTGGGCCGCCCGGCACCTGCCGCTCCCCACCGCCGTACATCCCACGGGCCGCGCCACCCCGGCCGAGGCCCTCGCGGCCGTTCCCCGTATTGCCGACCAGCGTGTGGCGCCGGTCCAGGGATACGCTCAACTACCCGATACCGAGGGGTGGTTGACGACGACCGAGTCGCTGCACCTCCCCGAGGACCCGGAGGCCGTACGGGAGGGCCTGACCGCGCTCGTCCGGGCCGCCACCCTCAACTACGGCGACTACGGTCACGGGAACGGCATCATGCTGGTCCACGCCGCCACCGCGCCGAACGCGGTCCTGCGCATCCTGCCCGCGCTCCCCCAGGACCTCTGGGCGCCGTCCTTCACGGTGGCCTGGGCGGCCACCTCGGCGATCACCGCCATCTACGCCGCGGACACCCCGCGCCGGGCCCCGGACGCCGGCTCCCTCACCCCGGAGGAGGTCTTCGCGCGGGCGATCGCCAACGGGAACGAGCATGCGATCAAGTTCGCCGACACCGCGCTGGACGTGGCCGCGGCCTCCGAGGACGGCGACACCCGCGCCCTGTCGGCGGCCCTGAACGCCGTGGCGCTGATCGACGTGGACGACTGACCCGGACGAGCCCCGAGCCGGTCCGCCCAGTCGTCAGCCGTACTGCAGCGACCGCTTCGCCAGCCCCATCCAGAACCCGTCGATCACACTCCGCCCGCTGTCCAGCTGCCCCTGGGCGTCCGCGGCCCCCAGGGTCACGAACAGCGGCGCGAAGTGCTCGGTGCGCGGATGCGCCAGCCGCCCGGCCGGTGCCTTGTGGACGAAGTCGAAGAGGGCATCGAGGTCCTGGGCCTCCAGGGCCTGCCGCCCCCAGTCGTCGAACTCCGCCGACCAGGCGGGCGGGCCGTCATGGGACTGCCGCAGCGCCGCCAGGTTGTGGGTGAAGAACCCGCTGCCGACGATCAGTACGCCCTCGTCGCGTAGTGGGGCGAGCCGGCGGCCGGTCTCGTACAGGAGGCGCGGATCGAGCGTGGGCATCGAGACCTGGAGGACCGGAACATCGGCGTCCGGGTACATCTCGACGAGCGGGACGTACGCGCCGTGGTCGAGCCCCCGGTCGGGGATGTCCACCACCGGGGTGCCTGCGGTCCGCAGCGTCTTCCGTATGCGCTCGGCCAGCTCCGGCGCACCGGGCGCGGGGTACAGGACCTCGTAGTAGTGACGCGGGAATCCCCAGAAGTCGTGGACGAGCGGCACGGTCTCGGTGGCGCCGAGGGCGATCGGGGCCGCCTCCCAGTGCGCGGAGATGATCAGCACCGCCTTCGGGCGCGGCAGCTGCGCGGACCAGGCGGCCAGTTGGCCCGGCCACAACGGGTCGTCGGCGAGCGGGGGCGCGCCATGGCTGAGGTAGAGAGCCGGCATTACGGACATCACATCTCCACGGCGTCACACTGGCGGTAGTCGGTGATGCAGAGACATCCGGCCACCGCAGGCCAATTACTTGAATCTTCAAGCGTCGGCTTCCAGTCTAACCCCGACGTTGTTAAAACTTAAATAACTCTCCGAGCGGTGAGAGAGTGGATGGTATGAGCAACGAACCCGCAGTCGAGCCGCGTTGGCTCAGTGACGAGGAGCAATTCGCCTGGCAGTGCTACCTCCACGCCACCACGCTCCTGGAGGACCACCTCGACCGTCAGCTGCAGCGGGACGCCGGGATGCCGCATGTCTACTACGGGCTGCTCGTCCAGCTCTCCCGGGCACCGCGGCGCCGGATGCGGATGACCGAGCTGGCCCAGAACGCCAAGATCACCCGCTCCCGGCTCTCGCACGCGATCGCCCGCCTGGAGAAGAACGGCTGGGTGCGGCGCGAGAACTGCCCGTCCGACAAGCGCGGCCAGAACGCGTACCTCACGGACGAGGGCATGCGGATGCTGGAGAAGGCCGCGCCGGGACACGTCGCCGCCGTCCGCGCCGCGATCTTCGACCGTCTGTCGCCGGAGCAGGTCGGCCACCTGGCCGAAATCTGCCAGGTGATGACCGAAGGACTGCAACCCCAAGGCGCCGACCTCCCCTGGCTCCGCTGACCGTTCAGCGAAGCCGGGGAAAGCCGGCGCCCTCGGAAGCGTCCGGAAGCCCGTAGGGGTGGGTCACCCGTCCGAGCGAGGTAAGCGGCGCGTAGGAGTCCGGTAAGAGTCGGGCGCGGCCGCGTCGGTGGGAGTCGGCGCGGAGCGCCTCAGTGGGCCAGCACCGGGACCGGGACCTCATCCGCGTCCTCGGCCGCGTGCTCGCCGTCGGCCGAGGAGGCCGCCGGCGAACCGGCGCCCGGACGCCCCGTGTTGATGAGCGTGAAGGCGATCGCGCCGGCCAGCAGCAGGATGCCGACCGCCCACCAGATGGCGGAGGTGTAGCCGTGCACCATCGCCTGGACCTTGAGCAGGTCACGGGAGCGCGCACCGGCCGCGTGCGAGGTGGCGTACGCCGTGGTGGCGCTCGCCGCGATCGTGTTCAGCAGGGCCGTTCCGATCGCGCCGCCCACCTGCTGCGAGGTGTTGACCATCGCGGAGGCGACACCGGCGTCGCGCGGCTGGACCCCGTAGGTGGCCAGCGACATCGCGGGCATGAAGGCCGTACCCATACCGAGGCCCATCAGCAGGAAGCCGGGCAGGATCAGCGCCGGGTAGGACGTGTCCAGGTCGATCTGGGTCAGCACCAGCATGCCGGTCGCGGCCACCGTGAAGCCGGGGGCCATCAGCAGCCGCGGCCGGATCCGGGTCATCAGCCGGGCGCCGATCTGCGTCGAGCCGGTGATCATGCCCGCGACCATCGGCAGGAAGGCCAGACCGGTCTCGACCGGCGTGTACCCCTTCACGATCTGCAGGTAGTAGGTCAGGAAGAGGAAGAGGCCGAACATCCCGATCACGGCCAGGCCGAGCGACGCGTAGACGCCGGCACGGTTCCGCTCGGCGACCACCCGCAGCGGCAGCAGCGGGGCCTTGACCTTGGACTCGACCAGGACGAAGGCCAGCAGCAGCACGGCGGCCGCGGCGAACAGTCCGAGCGTCGGGCCGGCCAGCCAGCCGTCGGACTCGGCGCGGGTGAACCCGTAGACCAGCGAGACCAGACCGAGCGTGGCCAGGAGGACGCCCGGGATGTCCAGCCGGGAGGGGTTGCGGCTGTCCGCGGGCTCCCGGATGACCAGGTAGGCACCGGTCGCGGCAACCACGGCGAACGGGATGTTCACGAAGAAGGTCCAACGCCAGTTCATGTACTGGGTGAGCACACCGCCGAGGATCAGACCCACGGCGCCGCCACCACCGGCAATCGCACCGAAGATGCCGAACGCCTTGGCGCGCTCCCTGGCCTCGGTGAAGGTCACGGCGAGGAGGGAGAGGGCGGAGGGCGCCAGCAGCGCGCCGAAGACGCCCTGCAGTGCCCGCGCGCCGAGCAGCACGCCCTCGTTGGCCGCGGCCCCGCCGAGCGCGGAGGCGAGCGCGAAACCGGCCAGCCCGGTGATGAAGGTCCGCTTCCGGCCCCACAGGTCGGCGATCCGCCCGCCGAACAGCAGCAGCCCGCCGAAGGCCAGCGCGTAGGCGGTGATCACCCACTGCTTGTTGACGTCGGTGATGCCGAGGTCCTTCTGGGCGGAGGGCAGCGCGATGTTCACGATGGTCGCGTCGAGGACGACCATCAGCTGGGCGAGGGCGATGAATATCAGCGCTTTCCAGCGCCGGGGATCGACGGACGGGACGGTTTCAGGCATGGCGGGATCCACCTAGTGGGGCGTGAGCGAACAGGAGCGAAGAGCGGGACGGGTGAGACGGGAGGGGTGAGAAGAGAGGGGGGAGGGAGGTGACGGGCGGTGCGAGGGCGGGCGGTGCGAGGAGGTCTGGCGCGTCAGGACTTCCGGCGCCTGAGGTCCTCCAACGTGGCGGCACAGCCGGGGAGTTCGGAGCGGGCGGGCGCCTGCAGGCCGTCCAGGAACAGCTGCAGGTGCCGGTGGACGAACTTGTCGAAATCGACGCAGCTGCTGCCCGGCAGCGGCCGGGTGAGCTGGGTGATCGCGACCATCAGATCACCGACGGCGATGTCGGTGCGCAGCTGACCGCTGTCACGCGCCGCGCCCATGAGGGCCTCGACGGCCGCCTCCAGGCGATCGCGCGCGGCGAGCAGATCGGGGTGGTCACGGTCGACGCCGTCGGAGAGCAGGGGGCACAGGGCCCCGATCTTCTCCTCCACCGCGGCGTGGACGAAGCGCCTCAGCGCTCGGAAGGCATCGGACTCCTCGGCAAGGACGGATTCCGCCTGGTCCGCAGTACGGGACATGACGGAGAGCGTGACGTGGTGGATCAACTCCAGGCGATCCGCAAAGTGACGATAAAGCGTCGCATTGCCGACCCCCGCGCGTCGAGCGATTTCATCGAAGGGGACATCGGCCCCGAACTCGACCATCGTCTCGCGGGCGGCCGCGATGATCCGTTCCCGGTTGCGCAGCGCGTCGGCCCGCAGTCGGGGTGCCGACGCACCGCACTTCGCCTTCGTGACGCTCGTGGCGTCGACGCCCACGGCCATCCGACTCACCCCTTCCGACTTCCGATTCGACTTCGCACTTCCGGTGACTCCGACCAACCGGGGAAAGCCTCCCCGTTTCCGTCGGACGACTGGTTAAACGGGGAACCGCTCCCCGGATATTTCACGCCGGCATGTGACCTGAGGCACACGGCTGCCTGGCCGACCCCGGCTGCCCCTGGGCGCCCCCGGTGGCCCCGGGTGGCCCGGTGCCTCCGATTGATGTAACTCCGCGCGCGAGCGATCACCCGGCGCCCCAAGGTGATCGTTATGAAGCTCAAGGTATCCGCGGTGCTGGCCGCCGGCGCGGCCACCGCGGCGGCGGCCATAGCGCTGGGTTCGCCCCCCAACGCCGTGGCCATACCTCCCGGGCCCGGCGCCCCGCCCAGCGGCCCCTGCGCGCTGCACGGCATCGACAACGACGTCGCCGAATCGGCCGACACCCCCACCGGTTTCGCCCGCTCGTCCGGCGTCGTACGGGCCCTGACGCTCTTCATCGACTTCCCGGACGCCCGCGCCACGATGCCGGCCAGCGCCCGCTTCGCCGAGTTCTTCCCGGCCACCACGGACTTCTTCCGCACCAGCTCGTACGGCAGGCTGACCTACCTGCCGATGCCGCTGTTCCGGTGGATCCGGATGTCCCGGCCGCTGGCGGCGTACGGCATCCAGCGCGGCACCAACTTCGACCCGGCCTCGGACGGCGGGTACCACGCGCTGGCGCAGGAGGTCGTGCGTGCCGTCGACCCGATCGTCAACTTCCGCGACTACGACGTCATCAACATCATCGCAGCGCCCAACGCGGGGCCTCCCGCCACCCGTACGGTCCTGTCCGTCACCTTCAGCGGGGGTGACATGGGGATGAAGACGGCCGACGGGGTGCCGTTCCGCAACGCGTCCTTCATCTGGAGCCGGCAGTCCGGCCTGAGCGCCTTCCGGGTCCTCAACCACGAGAACGCGCACAGCTTCGGCCTGCCCGACCTGTACTACACGGACAACCGCCAGGAGCCGCCACCGGTGGGCCACTGGGACCCGATGGACGAGGACTGGGGGCCGAACAACGACTTCGTCGGCTGGCACAAGTGGAAGCTCGGCTGGCTGGCCCCCCAACAGGTGCACTGCGCACCGCCCCACGGGACGCCCGGCGAGCACACCCTCACCCCGGTCTCCACACCGGGCGGCACCAAGATCGTCGTCATCCCGACCTCGCCGCACAGCGCCCTGGTGGCCGAGGCCCGCAGCCACGGCCTGCTCGAACCCGCGGTCTGCCGGCCGGGCATCCTGATCTACCGCGTCGCCACCGACGTGCCCTCGGGCCGCGGCCCGCTCCGGATCGTCGACGCCACCCCGCACAGCGGTGGCTGCTACCGGGAGAGCCCTTACGTCGACCCGGAGCTGACCGATGCGACGTTCCTCCCCGGCGAGACCTACACCGACCACGCCACCGGGGCCGCGGTCACCGTCCTCACGGAAAACCAGGACGGCACCTACCGCGTCCGCGTCACCCCCGCCCGCGCCTGACCACAGGACGCCCTCACGAGAGGTCCCCCTCCTCCTGCCAGTGCTGTCGCCCGATACTGATCAGCCGCAGCTGGCGGCGCGCCGTACGCACCACCTGGTCGGCGGCCCCGGGCGCCCCGTCCTCGTCGGCGTCGAGCAGCGCGGCGGCCGTCGTGACCAGCCGGTCCACGTACAGCTCGGCCAGCATCCGGACGTCGTCATCGCGCCATCCCTCCGACACCGGCTGGGACTTGAGCGCCGCCGCCACCTCCTCGGCGAACCGGTCGAGTTCGTCCGCGATGGCCTGCCGTACGGCCCGTACGCCGCCGTGCCGCTCGCGGGCGATGAACCGGATGTGCAGCGGGTACGCCCGTACGTGCCGCTCGACGACCGCGACCGTCCGGTCTATCCGTTCCTCGGCACCGTCCTGTTCGGCGAGGATCGCCCGCACCATCACATGCAGGCTGCCGAGCGCCTCCTCGACCAGTGCGACGCCGAGTTCCCCCAGGTCCTTGAAGTGCCGGTAGAACGCGGCCGGGGCGATCCCCACCACCCGCGTCACCTCCCGCAGGCCCAGGCTGCTCAGGCTCTGCTCCGCCAACAGGCCGAGCGCCGCGTCGAGCAGCGCCTGGCGGGTCTTCTGCTTCTGGGCCTGGCGGACCCCAAGAGTGTGACTCATGTCATCCAGTAAACAACCGTTCTCTTAACTTCTCCACCCATGAACCGCCGTATGCTGGAGGCACTGAGTGAACAAGTGTCCTCCGAGTGGAAAAGGCAGATCATGCTCTTCCTCGTCGCAGCCCTCCTCCTGATGGGGATCATGCTGGGCACCGCGGCACACCTCCCCGTCCCCGTCACCCTCATCGCGGCCGCCGTCATCAGCGGCTGGCTGCTCGTCTTCTTCCTCCGCGAACGCCGCCACAAGACCGAGGTGACCTCCCGATGACCGTGCTCAGCGAAGCCCCGCGGACGACCTCCCCCGCGCCGGCTGCCGCCCCCCGCGCCGCCCGCTCGCACGCCGACGGCATGGCCGTGGCCTCCTTCATCCTCGGCCTGCTCGGCACCCTGGTCCTCAACCTCGTCCTCGGCCCCTGTGCCCTGATCCTCGGCGGCCTGGCCCTGGCCCGCGGCACCACCCGCCGCGGCCGCGCCCTCCTGGGCCTCGCCCTCGGCGCCACGGACCTCCTCCTGCTCGCCCTCCTCGTCACCACGGACGGCACGGTGAGCTGGCACATCGCAGGCTGACCCGCAGGCCGGAGGCACCCCCCACACGCCCCGCCGGGCCCCGGCCACCCCCCACTCCTGCCGCGCCGACCTGCCCGAACGTTCGGGAACAACCGGGCCGCCCTCGCAGGTCAGCGAAGGGCCAACAAGGTGAACCTGGTCAACCTGACGGCAGGAAAGGCCCCGGACCTCGCAGCGGGGAGGTTCTGATGGTGCGCGATCCCCACTGACGGTCTGTTCGGCGCAGATCTGCCCTGCCGCTGCCGAAAGGCCGTCCCGCCTCCGCACCGGCAGAACATCCGAGGAGCAGATCGACGATGGCGCCCGATCCGACAATCGCCCAGGTGACCATGACCCTGGCTGCCTTTGCAGCCACCGGGGCCACCCCGCGTCCGTCCGGGGAAACCCTGGAGCAGCAGACCGAACGCATCATCACCGGCATCAACGCGCAGCTGGACGATCGCAGCCTTGCGACGCAGGGCGACTGGGAGCTGGTGTGGCTCGCCCTGAGCGAGGCCAACGCCAATATGGCCTACCTCGTACGGAGCACCAACGGCTCGAACGAGTTCGCCGTGGTCGCTCGCGGAACGGACGCCGATCTGACCGACATCCTCGAGGACCTCGACGTCGGCACGGTCGTCCCGTTCCCCGAAAGCGGATCGCCGAAGACCGTCACCGTTTCCAAGGGGGCGATGGATGCGTTCCAACGGGTCGTCAAAGCCCGCTCGATCGCCTCCCCCTCCCCGAACGTCACGCTTTCTCAGGCGCTCGCCATCGCGCTCAAGGCGGCGCCCTCCTCTCCGCAGCCGACCGTCTACCTGACCGGTCACAGCCTGGGCGGCTGCATCGCCACCATGCTCGCGCCGTATCTGCAGGCACAGACCTGGCCGAAACAGCCGAAGTTCGCGGTGATCACCTATGCCGCTCCCACCGCCGGCACGCAGAGCTTCGTCGACTACTTCAACTCCGTGCCGTGGATCATCGACGAGCGCCAGAACAACGCCTACGACCTGGTACCGCACGCGTGGGCCGATCTCGACACCACCGCCGGCTGGTACCCGAGCCCGGGACCGCAGGCGACCGAAGAAGTGAAGCTGCTCATCGGGACGATCGCCAAGCGCACCAAGGGCAACGTCTACGTCCAGCCCGGCACGCTCTGCCTGATGAACACCGACTACACGAGCCTCGCCAAGAACCTGGTCAACAAGACCACCCAGGACTTCCTCGGCCAGGTCGCCTTCCAGCACGCCAACTCCACCTACCTGGACCTGGTGGGGGCACCCGACGTCCCTTCGCCGCCGGTGGTGACCGACCTGAGCCCCACCTTCGGCGCCGCAGGCGACACGGTGACCATCAACGGCAAGGATTTCAGTCCGGACAGCAAGGTCGACTTCGGCCGCTTCGCCTGCGACGAGCACGAAACCGTCATCGACCCCTCCGGCCTCAAGATCACCACCAAGGTCCCCACCGGAACGGGCGTCGTCCACGTCCGCGTCACCAACACCCTCGGCACCTCCCCGGCCATCGCCATGTCGCAGTTCGCCTATGGCGGACCCGCCCCTGTGGTGGTCAGTTCGGTCAGCCCGACCAGCGGAAAGGTCGGCACCCCGGTCACCATCAACGGCTCGGGCTTCGCCAATGGCGCCACCGTGCACTTCAAGGACAAGGCATCCGACTCGGTCAAGTTCGTCTCCACCGGCCAGCTCACCGCAACAGCGCCCGGCCAGCTCGACGTCCAGCAGACGGTGAACATCACCGTGACGGTGGGCAGGGCCACCTCTCCCACCAGCCCGGACGACGAGTTCACCTACACCGGACGGTAACGTCCGCGCGCCCCGTCCCGGGGTGGCCACGGAGCTGTGCGGCGGGGCTGCCCGGGGAGCGGCGGCCTGCTCCAGCGCCTCGCGTTCAGGGAGCCGAGGCGCCAACCGCACACCGGCCCCCATCCGCTACCCTGTCTGGGACCGCCGCTCGCGGCGGTCACGCAGGGCCCCGCCTCCGTAGCTCAGGGGATAGAGCACCGCTCTCCTAAAGCGGGTGTCGCAGGTTCGAATCCTGCCGGGGGCACCACCCACCACCGCTCTGACCGGGGTTCCTCCCCAGGGGAGGGTTCTGCTCGGCCTCGGACTCCTCGTCCGGGGCCGTTTGCGTGAGCGGTGCCTGGGCGAACGGGGAGTTGCTCTGCCGGATACCGCCCGGCGGATCATGCCGGGCCCTTCATCCAAGAGACGAGCCGGGCCCACCGGCCCCCCGTCGACCGGCCCCGCGAACCGTCCGGGCTTCGAGGAACGGGCGCCGGCGCCGGCCCCGTTCGAGTCGTCGGCTCGCCCGCGCGTGCAGGCTCGGGCTTCGCCGGCTCACAGGTGCACCGCTGAGGTGTGGGCACGTCGGCGAGCACCTGCTCCACGTGTCTTCCGCAGCCCTCATAGGTGATCTTCCGGCACAACCGGCAGACCGCACGTTGGCACATGATTTCCCTCCCATAACGTCCCCGCTCACGACCAGCAACATCAACAGTTTCGTCACAGTCGAATTCACAATTTCGCCATAACCAACATCGATATGTGCAGGGTCTTCACGAACAACTGATTCCCGCCACCAGGAGTGTGGGCCATGAGGCCGCAGCACACTCCAAGCAGGCCCCTTACCGGCCGCGAATATCCGGAAATAGGGGCCATAGAGCATAAACACGGCGTGACAATTCTTACTCAGCGATGTCGCGTGGTCACGGTCGGAATCCCCCTTGAGGTTGCTCGGGACGGCGAAACAGTGGTTCCATCTCGCCCGGTCGAAGGAGTGGAGGGCACAGTTCCGCATTGTGACAGGCCGTCATTGCGTCGCTTTGAGATCGACCCTGGCGCGGCGAAGGCCCGAGATCGAGAACGGCAACCACCCTCACCGAATGGGTGGTACGCGCCGCTCAGAAGGGAGCAACGTGGGTTGCTCGCACGCCGCAGGATGCCCCCTTTTCCCGCTGCTCAGGGCGAGCTTGCAAGGCTGGCGCGACTACTACTGCGACAGCGAAAATCAGTGGCTCGACTGTGCCCGCTACCAGATGTCACTCACCGGTGAGCGCGTGCCGATCAGCCTGCTGCCCAACGGAGCCAGCGCGCGACACCTCGAAGCCGCTGCCCCCGAGGCAGACCGCTCCAGCGCCCCCCACCCGGAGCAGAGACCCCGACAAGCCCACCCACCACAGCACGATCAGTGGTCACCGCACTATCAGCGGTCACCGGAGGACGCGTCCTGGTCGCAGCCGGCACCGGCTGCCCGGCCGTCCGAGCCGTCAGAGCCGTCAGAACGCGTGACCGCGGCACCGGAGACCGCGGCTCGGTTCGGGGCGGCATCTCCGCCGATCCCGGTCTCGTATGACCAGCCGTCACCAACTCCAGAGAGTCCCCGGACTCCGGACCGCCCGTCTCGACGCTCTCGGCAGGCGCCCAGCTCGAAGCGCGGCTGGTGGGCCCGATTCACCGAATGGATGGGAGGCCCCGCATGAGTAACTACTGGCCCTGGTGGGCCGGCGCCGCCGGGCTCGCTCTGATCACCATCAACTACGCCCTCACCACGGACCGGTCCTTCGGAGTGTCGTCCGCGTGGGACCGCGTGTTGCACTGGCGAAGGGAGCGCCGCCTCGAACGGATGGACGAGGAGTTCACCGACGAGCGTGCTCTCGCCGACGCTCTCGCCGCAGCTACAGCGGAGCACTTCGGCACCGGCCCCGCCACACCCGACAGCCCCGCCGCGCCCGCCGGGCCGCCGGCTCCGTACGGGGCGTCGCAACTGCTCGAAACGGACGACGAACCGACGGCGAGTGAGGACACCTCGATCGCGGCCCCGAGCCCGGCCCCGCTGGTCACTCAGGCTGCCCTGCTGGTATCGATCTTCGTCGGCGGATTGATCGCCGCGATCACCTCCGGGCGGTTCCACCTCCGCTTCGACATGGGTCCGGGATTCCGGAACGTGGTCACCGCCCATCCGATCACCATGATCGTCTTGCTGTTCGTCGGAGGCGTGCTGGTCGGCTTCGGCACCCGGCTGGCCGGTGGGTGCAGTTCCGGCCACGGACTCAACGGCTGCGGCCGTCTGCGCCCGGTCAGCCTCGTCGCGACCGCCGTGTTCTTCGGCACCGCCGTCGCGGTGTCGTTCCTGCTGTGGAAGGTGATCTGATGCGTACTCGGGGCGCGATCCTGCTGGCCAACATCCTCACCGGCCTCACCCTCGGCTACACCGTCGCCAACATCGGCTTCGGCGACTACACCGAGCTGAACCGCATGTTCACCTTCCAGGACTTGCGCATGCTCCTCTCCTTCGCCGGCGCCGTCGTGATCATCGTGTGCGCATTCGCCCTGCTGCGGGTCCGCCGCACCCCAGGGCGCATCCACGCCGGCGTGATCCCCGGCGCGGTGATGTTCGGTACGGGTTGGGCGATCTCAGGCGGGTGCCCGGCGATCCCGATCGTCCAGGTCGCCAGCGGGTATCTGCCCGCCCTGATCACCATCGTCGGCGTCACCGTCGGCATCCGGCTGTGCCGCTGGGCCAACGCCCGGTACTTCCACCTCGACCGCGGCTCCTGCGGGCTGTAACCAAGGGCGCCCACGGCCCACCCCGCCGGAGAAGCGGCCCTCCTTCGATGAGCACAGACCGCCGGCTCCTGTGCGGAGCAGTTCGCATCCTGCCTGGGACACCGGCCAAAAGACCACCTACCGACCTTGGTAGGTGGTCTTTTGACGTCCAGGTCCGACATCCACGGCGGCGGTCACTGACGGCTGGGGCGCCCCTCTTCGCCAGGGCCTCCCGTTCCTCCCCTGAGGCACCTGCTGACCGGAATGCGCGCGTCACCTGGGGCTCTTACGGTGGAAGGGCAAACCGCCGACGCGTGGGGAATACCCGCGTTCAGCGGGCGTGGCCGCGTGTCGGTTCCTACCGCACCGAAAGACGGTCCAGGCATGGCCACCACGTCAGACACCCCCGTTCTCGACACGCTCGCCGCCATGACGGTCGACTCGATCGAGCGATGTGGCATGGACGAGGACACGCTCATCCTTACCCGCCTGGCCGCCCTCGCGGCCATGGACGCACCAGCGATCTCCTACCTCGCCCATGTCGACCCCGCGATCAAGGCCCACCTGACAGCCGAGCAACTGCAAGACGTTCTGGTGGCGATCGCCCCGGTTGTGGGGACGGCACGCGTCATGGCGGCCGCGACCCACATCACGGAGGCCCTCGGCATCACCATCGCCATGGCCGAGGCCGAGGCCGAAGCGATGGTCAAGGCGGAAGCCCAGAGCCGGAGCAAGTCCTGAGCAAGGACCGAGCCGGTCTCCTTCCGCGCTGATGTCCACCACTGGCATCCACCACTGACATCCACCTCTGACGTCGCGGGTTCGAATCGTGCCGGCGGCACCCCGAAAGGGCCGGTCACAGGGGTTGATCCTGGTGACCGGTCCTTTGGCATGTGCGGGGACGCGTGCCACACCCGCCCGGGCCCCCGGGTCCCGGGCCCCCGGGATGCGGAACGGGCCGATCCCGGAGTTATCCACAGGGGCCGCGGGGAGGGCGGCGGAGCTCGTAGGCTTTCGGGGTGGCTCTGGCGGACGTGGGAATGGTCGAGAACATGGATGGAACAGACGCTCCGGAGGCGGGCGAGGCGGTGCAGGTGCTGCGCCGTGTCTTCGGGTACGACGCGTTCCGGGGCAGCCAGCAGGAGATCATCGAGCACGTCATAGGGGGCGGCGACGCCGTCGTCCTGATGCCGACCGGTGGCGGCAAATCGCTCTGCTATCAGATTCCGTCGCTGGTCAGGCCGGGTGTCGGGGTCGTGATCTCGCCCTTGATCGCGCTGATGCAGGACCAGGTCGACGCCCTGCGGGCGCTCGGGGTGCGGGCCGGGTTCCTCAATTCGACGCAGGACCTGGAGGAGCGGCGGCTCGTCGAGGCGGAGTTCCTGGCCGGTGAGCTGGACCTGCTGTATCTGGCGCCGGAGCGGCTGCGGGTGGAGCAGACGCTGGGCCTGCTGGACCGGGGGAAGATCTCCCTCTTCGCCATCGACGAGGCGCACTGCGTGGCGCAGTGGGGGCACGACTTCCGGCCGGACTATCTGGCGCTGTCGATGCTGCACGAGCGCTGGCCCGACGTACCGCGGATCGCGCTGACCGCCACGGCGACCGACGCCACGCACGCCGAGATCACCTCCCGGCTGAAGATGGCGGAGGCCCGCCACTTCGTGGCGAGCTTCGACCGGCCGAACATCCAGTACCGGATCGTGGCCAAGAGCGAGCCCAAGCGGCAGCTGCTGGAGCTGCTGCGCGGCGAGCACGCCGGGGACGCCGGGATCGTCTACTGCCTCTCGCGGGCCTCAGTGGAGAAGACCGCGCAGTTCCTGGTGGACAACGGCATCGCCGCGGTGCCGTACCACGCCGGCCTCGATGCCCGTACCCGCGCGGAGCACCAGGCGCGGTTCCTGCGGGAGGACGGGCTGGTGGTGGTCGCCACCATCGCGTTCGGGATGGGGATCGACAAGCCGGACGTGCGGTTCGTGGCGCATCTGGACCTGCCGAAGTCGGTGGAGGGCTACTACCAGGAGACCGGGCGCGCCGGGCGGGACGGCCAGCCGTCGACGGCCTGGCTGGCGTACGGGCTGCAGGACGTGGTCCAGCAGCGGAAGATGATCGACGGTTCGGAGGGCGACGAGGCGCACCGGCGGCGGCTGTCCGCCCACCTCGACGCGATGCTGGCGCTGTGCGAGACGGTGCAGTGCCGGCGGGCCCGGCTGCTGGCCTACTTCGGGCAGGAGAGCACCGGCACCACCTGCGGCAACTGCGACACGTGCCTGACCCCGCCGCAGACCTGGGACGGCACGGTCGCCGCGCAGAAGCTGCTGTCGACGGTCGTACGGCTGCAGCGCGAGCGCGGGCAGAAGTTCGGCGCGGGCCAGATCATCGACATCCTGCTGGGGAAGAAGACCGCGAAGGTCATCCAGTTCGACCATGATGCGCTGAGCGTCTTCGGGGTGGGCGCCGACCTCCGCGAGGCCGAATGGCGCGGTGTCGTACGGCAGTTGCTGGCACAGGGTCTGCTCGCCGTGGAGGGTGACTACGGCACGCTGGTGCTCACGGAGACGAGCGGCGAGGTGCTGGGCGGCCGGCGCGAGGTGGCGATGCGGCGGGAGCCGGAGAAGGCCGCGCGGGCCGCGAAGGCGAAGACCGCGAAGGGCAAGCGGGCGCCGGTGGATCTGCCCGAGGAGGCGCTGCCGGTCTTCGAGGCGCTGCGCGGCTGGCGGGCCCGTACGGCCAAGGAACAGGGCGTGCCCGCGTATGTGATCTTCCATGACGCGACGCTGCGGGAGATCGCCCTCCTGGGTCCGGCGACAACGGCCGAGCTCGGCACGGTCAACGGGGTCGGCGAGAACAAGCTCGTGAAGTACGGCCAGCCGATTCTGGACGTGCTGGCGGGACGGGAGAGCGACGGGGAGGGCGCGGCGGGCGGTGGGCACGCGGTGGCGGTCGCCGAGCCCGAGCCCGAGCTCGGGGCGGGGCCCGGGCCCACGGACGAGGAGGTACTGCCGGAGCCGCCGGACGACATCGACTGGTGAGCGGACGGCTCGGCCGGTGATCGAGCGGCCCACCGTCCCTGACCGGTGGGCCGCTCAGGGCCCGTGAGCCGATCAGGGAGGCGCCGGGGCGTCTTCCTGGGGGAGGCGGAGGAGGGCGCGGGCGCCGCCGTCGGGGGCGTTGGTGAAGCGGAGGTCGATGCCCAGGACGGCGGCCTGGCCGACGGCGATGGTCAGGCCGAGACCGTGGCCCCTGCCCCGGCCGGGCGCGTCGGTGCGGAAGCGCTGCGGCCCGTGCTGCAGCAGGTCGACGGGGTAGCCCGGGCCGTGGTCGCGGACCTCGATGGTCGGTGGGCCGCCGGGCAGGGCGCCGACGGTGACCACGACCGGCGGCCGGCCGTGCCGGTGCGCGTTGAGGACGAGGTTGGCCAGGATGCGGTCGAGGCGGCGCCGGTCGGTCTCGACGACGATGTCCGCGGCGATCCGTACGTCGGTGTCGAGGCCGGTGGCGCGCACGGCGCGGGTGACCAGGGCGCCCAGTTCGTAGGCGGCGAGATCGGCGTGTTCGGCGCCGGCATCCAGCCGGGAGATCTCCAGCAGGTCCTCGGTGAGGCGGTGCAGCGCCCGCAGCCGGTCGTTGATCATCTCCTTGGGCCGGCCCTCGGGAAGCAGTTCGGCCGAGGCGAGGATGCCGGTGAGCGGCGTACGGAGTTCATGGGCCACATCGGCGGTGAACCGCTGTTCGGTCCGCAGCCGGCTCTGCAGGGAGCCGGCCACCGAGTCGAGCGCGGCGGCCACCGCCGCCACCTCGTCCCGCGCCGCCGGCCCGCCGCCCGACTTCCGGCCACCGCCCGCACCATCACTGTGACCGTCACCCCCACCGGCACCCCCACTGCCACCGCCACCGCCACCGCCACCGCCGCTGCCTTCGCCACCGCCACGGCCACGGCCACGGCCACCGTCACCGACCCGGGCGTCCAGATCGCCGGCGGTGATGCGGCGGGCGACCGCCGCCGTGGTGGCCAGCCGGCGGCTGATGCGGTGGGCGAGGAACAGCCCGGCGAGCGCGACGACCGCGGCGGCGAGTACGGCCGAGCCGAGGATCGCGGTGTCGAAGTTCTCCAGCGAGCGGCGGGTGTTGCCGTACGGCGACCAGACGGCCATGACCTGGCCGTCGGCGGGCGCCGCGGCCCACATGACCGGATGGCCGCGATAGCTCCCGACCATGCTGCCGCGCTGCCCCGCACGCGCCAACTCCCGCAGCGGCTCAGGTAGTTCGACCGGGTCGAGGAGGGAGTTGATGCCCTCGCGCGAGGTGCCGTACTCGAAGAGGTCCAGCGCCGTGTCGAGGTTCGCGCGGGTCTCCTTCCGTACCTGCCCCACGGTCTGACGGGCCACCGCATTGTGGACGAGCACGCCGAGGACGGCGGCGACCGCGCAGCTCACCGCCATCACGGTCAGCGCGATCTTCCAGCGGAGGGAGACCGCCGGGCGCCTCACGGACCGCTCCCGCCGCTACCGCCACTCCCAGCACTCCCGTTGCTCCCCCCGGCCCTCGCAGTCGCCCCGGTCCCGTTGCTCCCCCCGGCCCCCGCGGTCGCCCCGGTCCCGCTGCTCCCCCCGGCACCCGCGGTCACCCCGGCCCCCCTGCTCCCCCTGCTCCCCCGGCTCGCCCCGCTTCCCCTCCTCGCGCTGCCGCCGCCGGTCTGGCGGGTCTGATGCCTGCGAACCTCATCGAGGGTGAGGTCCCACAGAGCCATCGCCCTGCCGTCCCAGACCAGGTCGGTGACGCTCACGAAGCGCGGGTCCTTGGTGGGCTCACGCACCGCCAGGTGACCGGCCGCCAGCTCGACGCCGGCCAGCACGCCGCGCAGCACCAGCACCCGGGTCACCACCGTCTTCCGCACGCTGTAGACGCGGAGTTCGCTGGTGCGCGGATCGAGGTCGATGACGGTGATCAGGTCGGGTTTGCCGTCGTCGGTGAGGTCGTGCAGCGCGGGGCGGCGAACGGCCCGGGGAGCGGGCGGATGCTGTCCCTCCGCGGAGATGTCCGCGTCGAGGACGGCGAGCGGGTCGGCGTCCGCCATGCTGCCGCTCGGGACGTGCGGCACACCGGCCACCGGCCTGAGGGCGGCCGGGTTGTCCTCCCGGCCGAGCGGGGCGGGGGTGTACTCCGGCCAGAGCGCGAGCGGCGCCTGGACGTCGCGGGCCGGTCCGTCACTCTCCAGGCCCTCCAGACCGGCGCATCCGGCGAGGAGCGGAAGCGTGCAGAGGGCGGTGGCGCGGCAGATGCACCGCCAGGAACCGTTGCGCCGCCGCGAGCTGACTCGCCCCCAGGAGCGGCGGCGTCTTCGCGCGCCGCCGCCCTCGCCGTCCTCGCCGCCTCGCATCCCGTCGTCACCGCCTCCCGTCGGGCCCGTTCCTCAAGCTATCCAACGCGGCGGGCGGGGGAATCTTCAGCGCGGCCATCCGACGGGGGCGCGGGCGCCTCCGCCGTCGCCCGTCCGAAGCCCCGCCGACGGCCCGAGCGCCTTGCCGGGGTTGCGGCCTTTGGACCGGACTGGCAGGCGCATTGTCACGGGACCGATCCCAGAGATCTTGCTGACTGTTACACAACGTACGGATTGCCGTTAAGGACGCTCCGTAAGGTGCCTCCCGTACCGTGACCCCGGGCGGCCCGAGCCGCCCCCGACGAGGAGTACCCATGCGGGCCCAGCGCCGCTCCATGATCCGTACCGCCACCGTCGCCACCGGTGCGCTCGCCGTCCTGCTGCTGCCCACGGGCGCCGCCTTCGCCGCGGATTCCACCGTGCCCACGGAAAGCCGTACGTCGATCATGCTCCCCGACAACGGGCTGGCCGGCCTGGCCGAGAAGGCCGGGCACCTGCCCAAGGCGGGCCTGATCGGGGGCGCCGGCGCACTGGGTGTGGCGGGCGCGGCCGTCGCCGTCCACCGCCGCCGCCAGGCGGGCCGGGGCCGGCAGGTCTGAGCGCCGAGCAGGGGGACCTACTCCCCCTGCTCCTCCCCCACCATCCGCTGGACGTCCTCGTACATGAGCGCCGCACCGCCCGGCTCCGGCAGCGGCTGCCCCGTGCGGATCGCCTCCGCCGTCCCGAGGGTGGCCTGCAGGGCCGTACGGAAGAGCAGCGAACCGGTGCTGATCCGGCGCACGCCGAGGTCCGCCAGCCGGGCGAGGGTGTGCCGGCCCGGCGTGAAGAGGATGTTCAGCGGGGCCTGGACCTCGCGCACCAGCACCGTGATGTCCTCGTCGGCGACGATCCCCGGGACGAACACCCCGTCCGCGCCCGCCGTCAGATAGCTTTCGGCACGGGCCAGCGTCTCCGACAGCGGAGGCGGGCTGGTCACCCGCCAGTGGGTGTCGATCCGGGCGTTCAGGAACAGCCCGGGCGCCCGCTGCTTCACCGCCGCGAGCACCTCGGCCTGCCGCGCCATGTCCTGCAGCCCCCCGCCACCGGGCAGCCCGTCCTCCAGATTGAGCCCCGCCGCGCCGGCCTCCGCCAGCGCCCCCGCCAGATCCGCCACCTGCTGTGGCCCGCCACCGAACCCGCCCTCGATGTCGACGGTGTACGGGCAGGTCAGCCGGCCGTTGAGGCGCAGTGCCAGGGCGAGGGTGGCGTCCTTGACCTCGGCGAGCCCGCGGCCGTCCGGATAGCCGTGGGCCGCCGCGACCCCCAGGCTCGTCGTGCCGACCGCCGCGAATCCGGCCGCGGCGAGGGCGACCGCCGACGCGACATCCCAGGCGTTGGGGAGCAGCAGCGGCTGGTCGGCGTGGTGCAACGCGTGGAAGTGGAAGGTGGCGTACTCCGGGGAGGTGCTCATACGGGCACCGTAGGCACGAGTCCCTTCGGTACGCACCGAAGACTCGCGGCGGACAATCGAGTCATGACCACTCCGGCGTACAGCACCGCGACGAACCGGACCGCGGCGAACCAGGCGGTGACGAACCGGACCGGGACGCACCCGGCGGTGACGAACCGGACCGGGACGCACCGCACCCCGGCGGACGGCACTCCGCCGTACAGCACCGAGCTCGCACGGCTGGCCGCGCTGCTCGCGGACCGTACCCGGGCCGCCTTCTGCCTGGCGCTGCTCGACGGGCGGGCCTGGACGGCCGGCGAACTGGCCGCGTACGCGCAGGTCGCGCCCTCGACGGCGAGCGAGCACCTGACCCGGCTGACCGAGGGCGGACTGCTCGTCGAACGGCGCCAGGGCCGCCACCGCTACCTCCAGCTCGCCGGCCCGCACGTCGCCGAGCTGCTGGAATCCCTGACCGCGCACCTCGATCCGCCGCAGGGCGCGCCGCGCGGGCTGCGCGCGGTGTCCGCCTCCACGGCGCTGGCCCGGGGCCGCACCTGTTACGACCACCTCGCGGGCCGGCTCGGCGTGGCGATCACCGACGCGATGACCGCCCGCGGCCTGGTCGACCAGGACGGCGGCTTCGCGCTCACCGACGCCGGCCGGGACTGGTTCACCGACGCGCTGGGCGTCGAACCGGCCGACCTGCGCACCGGCCGCCGCCCGCAGGCCCGCGGCTGCCTCGACTGGACCGAGCGCCGCAACCACCTCGCGGGCACGGCCGGTGCCCGGCTCTGCGACCGGCTGCTCGACCGCCGCTGGGTCCGCCGGATCGGCAGCGGCAGGGCGGTACGCCTCACCGACGACGGCGCGGCGGCCCTCCAGGAACTGCTGGGGCTCGACGGGGCGGCGGCGGGGCTGCGGTGAGTGGCCCAGGGCCCGAGGTCAGGATCGGCCCCCTGGTCCGGTGCCCTACCGGGCGGCTCCCGCCCCGCATGCCCCGGCCCGCCCGTACACCGTGATGCGGGCGCCGCGGACCTCCGTGGTGCTGCAGATGTCGAAGGCGTCGCGCAGGGTGGACCGTTTGGCGATCTCCTGGTCGTTGTCGTCGGCGGGCTGGCCGTCCGGGTCACCGGCGACCACGATGCGGCGGCTGGCCAGCATCCGGGCGCGGATGGCGTCGCCGGAGCGTTCGGTGCCGTAGAGGGTGTGGGAGGCCAACGGGCTCTTGTCCAGGGCGAGATCGGTCAGGCCGCGGAAGTCGTGCGGCCGGGTCGCCGTCCAGATCCGCCGCCGGGCCGGCATGAAGAGCAGGCCGTCGCCCGGCTCGGCCACCGCGCGCACGGCCTGGGCAACCGCGGTGACGTCGTCGACCCGGCTGTCCGGGCTGCGCAGATGGACGTCGATGGGCAGCAGGGCAGCCAGCACCAGCGCGACGGCCGCGGTCCGGCGCAGCCGGCGGGCCCGGGTCTGCCCCGCTTCGCCGGCCGGACGCAGCAGCCGGGCCAGCGCGGCGCCGGCGAGCAGGGCGAAGCCGACGACGTAGTAGAGGACGTAGCGGTCGACGTAGGCCGGTTCGACGTGCGAGAGCAGCAGCAGGAGGAGGGTGGGCAGGAGCAGCAGCGGGATGCCCAGGGCGCGCAGGCCGATCGGGCCGCGGGAGCGGATCCGCACGCGGGCGCAGGCCAGGCCGAGGACCGCGAGCACGGCGAAGGTCAGCAGCTGCAGCGGGTCCGGCCACATCAGCCAGCTGATCTGCGCCGACTGCCGGGTGCTGAAGACCGCGAGCGGGGCCAGCCCGGCGAGGACGGTGGTCGTGGACAGCGCCCAGGCGCGCAGTACGCGGCGGGGCAGCCGGGCGAGGATCAGCGCGGCGGCGTGGACCGGCAGCACCAGGCACGCGAACTCGTGCAGCAGGCAGGCGGCCAGCATGAGCGCCGTGTAGCCGAGCCACAGCCGGGGGCGCGGGTACGGACGCGGTTGCGGAGGCGCGTGCGGGTGCGGAGGCGCGGACGGGGGGACCGCCGCGGCCGCGGTCAGGACCAGCAGGTAGGTGGCCCAGACGACCAGCGCGCAGACGGTCGCGTACGAACGCCCCTCCTGCGCGTACTGCTGGACGACGGGGATGCACGCGAACGTGAAGCCGGCCAGCAGGCCCGCCCGCCGACCGACCAGGCGGTGCCCGAGCAGGGCGACGCCGGCGGTGGCGGCGGTCATCGCGGCCACCGACGGCAGCCGCAGCCCCACCACCTCGCCGAACGTCCCGTCGAGGGTGGCGTCGTAGACCCGGAACCAGACGTGCATCAGCGCGTAGTACAGGCCGTGGACGACATCGACGTGCAGCAGCGTGTGCCACAGGTCGGGCAGGCTGCGGTGGGCCATGTCGTAGGTGACCGCCTCGTCGCGCCATATGGCGTCCTGGCGGCGGATCCCCCACGCCCCCAGGAGCAGCATCACCCCGGAGGGCATCAGCATCACCGCGCCCTGCGCCGCCCACGCTCGGCGGGTGGCGACGGCGGACGCATAGGCCGGCTTCGGTGCTTGCGCTACATCGATGACGGGCTCCGGTCACGTACGGGACGGAGAGGACGGGCGAGCGAGCGAAAGAGGGGGGAGCGGGGCGGCGGTGAACGGGGCGAGCGAGCGTGGCGGGCGAGCGGGAGAGGCGGGTGCGGGACCGGGAACGGACTCCGGTGACGGGCCGGGCGGTCTGCCCGTCACCGCCACCGGAGTCCGTGGCCGCACTTCCGCATCGGGTCAGCTCACCCGATGCGGACCAGCTTCGCGCCGAAGGTCGGCTCGACCAGGTCCTCCTTCAGGGCGACCGGCACCTTCTGGAGGCTTTCGCCGTTGCCGACGGTCAGCACACCGACCACGGTGCCGGCCTTCGCGGTGTGCGGGACGGTCTTGCCGCCGTCACCGACACTCAGCTTCAGCTTCTGGCCCGGGACGCCCACCGCCTTCAGGTCCTTGGTGGCGACGACCGGCGTGAGACCGTTCAGGCCGTCGTCGACATAGCCGACGACCTGGCCCTTCTTCACCGCCGGGGCAGAGGTCAGCGCGTTGCGCACGGCCTCGATGACCTTCTGGCTGTTGTCCTTGACCAGGGTGAGGCTGTTGGAGCCGTCGGGGTCCAGGCCCTTGAAGTGCTGGTCCATCATCGTGCCCAGGATCAGCCGGTCCTTGCCGTCGACGGTCTTGTAGGCCGCCCAGGAGAGCGTGCCGCCGGCCGCCGTGCTGGAGCCGGTCTTGATGCCCTTGATGCTCAGGCCGGCCAGCAGCAGGTTGTCGATGTTGCTGTTGATCCGCTTCGTCAGGCCCGGGATCTCGGTGTTGGGCGTGGCGACGATCGGCCGGAAGGCGTCGAACTTCATCACGGCCTCGGCCAGCTTGAGCTGGTCGACCGCGGTGCTGACGGTCTTGGGGTCCAGGCCGCTGGCGTCCGTGTAGGTGGTGTTCTTCATGCCCAGGTCCTTGGCGGCGGCGTTCATCTTCTTGACGAACGCCGCCTCGTTGTCGGACTTGCTGTCCCAACGGGCCAGCAGCCGGGCGATGTTGTTGCCGGACGGGATCATCAGCATCTTGAGCATGTTCTGCTCGCTGAACTTCTGCCCGGCCTTCAGCCCCTCGATCCGGGACTCGTGCCTGGAACCGCCCTCGGTCACCGCCTTGGCGTCGACCTCGATCTGCGGGCCCCCCTCGTCCTTCTTGAGCGGGTGGTCCCGGAGGATGACGTAGGCCGTCATGATCTTGGCCACGCTCGCGGTCGGCACCGGCTTCTGCGGGCCGAACGTCCCCAGGTCACCGGAGCCCACCACCTTGATTGCCGCCTGGCCCTGCGCGGGCCACGGGATGGTGAGCTTGCCGCCCTCGAAGGTGAACGAGGACGTGGCGTCGCCGACGGTGAGCGTCGGGTTGGGCAGCGGGCGCACGCCCTGGACGATCACGAAGATGATCGCCAGCAGCACCACCAGCGGCGTCCAGATCTTGAACCGGCGGACGACCGTGCGCAGCGGGGTCTCGGGCGGCGGCGGGGTGTTGGTGAGCTTCGCCAGGAGGTCGAGCGGTGGCAGCGGCTGCTGCTTGGTCCGCTCGGACTCGGGCAGCGCGTCGGGACGGGCCGGCGCGGTGGCACCCGTCGGGGCGGCGGGCGGCAGCGCACCGGGCGGACCGGCGGGCTTGGACGGGGCGGCGGGCGCGGCGGACGAGGTGGATGCGGCGGCCGGCTGGGCTCCGGAGGCCTTCTCCTTCGTCCCGGCCTTGTCCGCGGGCTTGTCCGTCGTCTTGTCGGCGGGCTTGTCCGTCGTCTTCTCCCCCGCCTTGCCGGCGGGCTTGCCGGGCGTCCCGAGGGGGGTGCGGGGCGCCGTCTTGCCGAGGGACTTGCCGGCCGTACCGTCGTCCGCCGACTTCAGCGCCACGAACTGGCTGGTCCGCTCCGCATCACTCTCGGCAGCGGGCGGCTTGGTCTCCTTGTTGTCCTTCTTGGTGCCCTTCGCGTCCTCGCTCTTGCCGGAGTCCTTCTCGGAGTCCTTCGCGGAGTCCTTGCCGGAGCCCTTCGCCGAGTCCTTCGCCGAGTCCTTCTCGGAATCCTTCGTGGAGTCGGAGTCCTTGGCGGCAGCCTCGGCGGAGTCCTTGGTGGGGGCCTTGGCGGCGGACTTGGTGGGTGCCTTGGCAGGCGGGTTGATCTTGAGGGCGGTGGTCGCCTGGTCGACCGGGGCGGACGCGTCGGTGGAGGCGCTCTTCCCCTTGGCCTTCGCAACAGCGAACACCCGGGTCGCGTCATCCACTGCCGACCCGCCGGCCCCGTCCTCCTCATCGGCCGCCTCTACGGGCTTACTCTTCTGCGGCCCGACGGTCTTGAACACGGCGGTCGGCTGATCAACAACCTCAGTCTTGGCCTTGACCTTCGACGTGGACCGGGACTTGGCCTCGGACTCGGACGCGGACTCGGACTCGGCCTTCGCCTCGGACTTGGCGTCGTCCGCCGAACCCTTGGGCGCAGGCTTGTCGTCACCCGCGGGCTCGTCACCCTCGGACTCGCCGGCACCGGGCTCCGCCTCGGCCTCGACCCGGGCATCGCCCTCCGGCTTTGCGGAAGCGTCGCCCGTCTCCGCGCGCCCCTTATCGCCCTTCGAGCCCCCGCCATCGGTCTCGGCGCGACCCTCAGCACCGCCCTCGGCACCGGCTTCGGCGCCGGCCTCGGCACCGGTTTCGGTCCCGTCCGCTGCCCCGCCCTCGGCGTCCTCGTCGCCCTTCCCGGCGACCCAGGCGGCCACAGCCGTCCGCAGACGCTCGTCGCCGGCTTCGGAGTCCTTCTCGTCACCGGCGGCCTTCTGCGCCCCCTCGGACGCCTCCGGCGCCTCGGCATCCCCGTTCAACTCGGGTGCCTCGCCCGCCTCGGACGCCCCGGACGCCTCGGACGCCTCGGCCGGATTCGAGTCCTCGCCCCCGGCCGTCGCCGCTTCCTCCGCCGGCTCGGCCGGCTCCCTTCGGAGGACGGACAGGCGCGGATCACGTTCGCTCCGCGCCGTCTCCCCCGACGACTGCTTCTTGTCCGACTTGTCGGGGGACTCGCCCGCCACCGATGTCTCCTTCATATGTCGCACTGCCGCATTGGCCCAGTGTTTCCAAGTGTCCTGTGTTCCCGTGGCAACACCTCGCCGCCACGCGAATCGGTACGCGCCGCACCCCACGGATAGATGTCGCCAACGTGCAAGACGAGAACGACATACCTACCGGTTCCCTACCGAACCCCCCACGCACTCTCGACAGATGAATGTGAGAGGGGTCACCCTGTCATTCATCCACGCGGGGAGGCATGGATGGGCAGGAGCCGCAGAACAATTCCGGAGGAGCTTCTGCTGCTCGCTTTGGACCCGGCGACGGGCACCACAGCGCAGCCGCAGTCGCTCGACCTCGGCCTGGCCGGGGCCCAGCTAGTAGAGCTGGCTCTGGCAGGACGGATAGCCCCAGACGGGGATCGTATCGCCGTGGTGATGGCACGGCCGACAGGAGATCCGACTCTGGACTCCGCGCTCGAACTGCTGCGCCGACGCGGCAGTCCGGTGCGCGCGGTCCACTGGATCGGCGGGCCCCGGCTGGGGCTGCGCCAGACCTACCTCACGCATCTCGAACGGTGCGGCATGGTGCATGCCGTGGCGGGCCAGATGTGCGGAGTACTGCCGACGACGCGCTACCAAGCGACGGAGACGGCCATCAGCCGGGAAATCAGGGCCCGGCTGGACAACGCGATCCGCACCGGCGTACCCCCGGACCCGCGGACCGCGGCGCTCGCCGCGCTGGCCCATGCGGTCGGACTCGGCAAGCACCTCTACCCAGGGAACGAGGGGCGGTCATCGCGCTCCCGTCTCCGGGATCTGATCCGGCACGACCCCATGGGCGGGCTGGTGGCCCACGCCGTCATGGACGTGCAGAACGGCGCCGCGGCGCAACCACGGCGGTCGCAGGCCGCCGCCGGCGGTGCCGTGCGGCAACCGGCGGCCCGGGCCACGGCGAACGCATCCGGCACGCCGGGCCAGTCGCGGCACGGTCACGGCAGGATGGCCCGCGTGGGCGCCCGTTGACGCCTTGAAGGGCCCGTACGACCGGGCGCCCTGTCAGGACGCCCCACCGTTCCACCAGTGCCCCACCAGCACCACCGGCGCACCACCGTCCCACGATCCCGTTCGGGAGCCGCAGCAAGGAAGCGCGGGGTGGTGGGGGGGGGGGGGGGGCCCGCCGGCCGCCCCCCCCCCCCCCCCCCCCCCCGCGCGCCGGGGGTGGGGCCTTTACCTGCGGGGGGGCCCACCGGGGGGGGGGGCG
>NZ_JBIDAJ010000018.1:0-33644 GCF_043202395.1 Streptomyces sp. NPDC048197 | reverse complement strand
CCACCCCCCCCCGCCCGGCCCCTGCGGGCCGGCCGGGGCGGCGCGCTGCCCCCTTGGCGGGGGGGGGGGGGCCCCCGCCCCCCCCGCGCCCCCCCCCCCCCCCCACCACCCCGCGCACACGCTCGATCGCCTTGTGTGCGCATTTCACTGCGCGGCGTCACTCCGGAGTGGCAGTCTGCTGACCAGGAAATGACAGCAGTACGGAGCCGGAGGTGCACATCCCGTGGCGTCCCACGTCAATCCCACCGTCAGGCGACGCCGGCTGGGCCAGGAGCTGCGCAGGCTCCGCGAGCTCAAGGGCATGACGGCGGAAGAGGTGGCCGAGCGGCTGCTGGTCTCGCAATCGAAGATCAGCAGACTCGAGAACGGCCGCCGCAGCATCAGCCAGCGTGATGTCCGCGATCTTTGCGGGGTCTACGAGGTCGAGGACCACCGGATAGTCGATTCGCTGATGCAGATGGCGAAGGACTCCCGCCAGCAGGGCTGGTGGCACGCCTTCGGCGACATCCCGTACAGCGTCTACATCGGCCTGGAGACCGAGGCCGCCTCGCTGCGGATCTACGAGTCGCTGCTCGTGCCCGGGCTGCTGCAGACGCCCGGCTACGCCGAGGCGGTCATCCCCGGCACCGTCCCCGAGCTGGCGCCGGACCATTTGGAGAAGCGCATCCAGGTGCGGATGCGCCGCCAGGAGCGGGTCAACGAGCCCGAGCGCCCGCTGCGGCTGTGGGTGGTGCTGGACGAGAGCGCGCTGCGGCGGGTGGTCGGCAGCCACCTGATCATGCGCGAACAGCTCGACCATCTCGTCGAGGTGAGCCATCTCCCGCATGTGACCGTGCAGGTGCTCCCTTATGACGCCGGTGCGCACGCCGGAATGTCGGGAACGTTCTCCATCCTGGAATTCGACGATGCCGCGGATTCCAGCGTGGTGTACATCGAGGGCGTCACCAGTGACCTCTATCTGGAGAAAACCAATGATGTGCACAAATACACGATCATGTACGAGCATTTGCGGGCCCAGGCGCTGAGCGCGGAAGCGAGCCGGGAGTTCATCGCGGAAGCGGCGAAATCCCATGCGGACGCGATGGGGTGACCAGAGGTGAGGTGACCCGAGGTGAAGTGACCTGAGGTGAGGGGAGACCGGAGCGGCGGACCGTATGACGGACCGGGCATGGTGGAAAAGGTGCGGAATGCGAGGTTCCGGATAACGGGTTGGCACGGTACACCCGCCCCTACCGCCATGAAAAGAGATCAAGGAATATGCCATTCGGACGGGTGAACGGCCCCTGCGGTTGGTGATGTTGGCGCGTAGCGTCATGACTACCGAATCCGCGGTAACTCAGAGTAAGTTGGAGTGAACATGGCCGTGCAGCCGAATTCCGCATTCTCCTGGACCAAGTCCTCGTACTCCGGTGGTAACGGCGCCTGTGTGGAAATCGCCGTACCGACCACCGCAGCCATCGCGGTGCGCGACTCCAAGGACCCCGAGGGGCCGCGCCTCACGTTCGACAACGCCTCCTGGAGCCGTTTCCTGTCGGACGTCGCCGACGGCGGCTTCGACGTCGCGTGACCTGAGCCGGCACGCTCCACAGTCCGCATCCGCGGATACGAGCCCTCTCGACTGGATCGCCGTCCCGGCCGAGGGGGCTCGGCCTTGCCCGCCCCACCGCGCCTTCCCTCCCGCCGCCGTCACCGCGCGTCAGCATCCGTCAGCGCAATTCGGCCACGTACCGGTCCGTCCCGGGCACGGTCGGCACGAACGGCGCGACCAGCTCCACCCGCCCGAGCCCCGCGTCCGCGACCTCCTCCCCGAGGCCCGCGAAGTGCGCCGCCCAGTCGTCGCGGGGATCCCGCTCCAGGAACCACAGCAGCGTCAGCCGGGTGTCGACGCCCTCGACCTGCCGTACGTACGTCATCCGGTCACCGGGCAGCGGGGTCGGCCGGAAGACCGTGACCATCGCCGCGGGTGAGCCGGCCAGCCGCCGCGGCAGCTGCCGGTCCCGCAGCCACTCCAGCAGCCCGGCCCGTTCCTCAGGGCCGGCCGCGTCGACCACCTCCAGCACCAGCCCCGCATAGGGGTGGTCCAGCGCATGGAAGTCCCGGGGGCCCGCCGCACCGTCCCGGTAGACCGTCGCCAGGTGGTCCTGGAAGGCGGTGAAGATGTGCGTGCGGTCCTGGTGGACCCGGCCGTCCCGGTTGAGGCGCCGGTTGATCGCCACCGTCCACCGCATGTGCTCGTCGTAGCGGCCTTCGGTGAGCCAGTACGTGGAGAGGTAGCAGCCGGCCGTGACCGGGCGGGCGACGGCGGACTCCTGTGGATAGCGCAGGAGTTGGAGATCGCGGGTGGCGACCCAGCGGCGGCCCGCGAACATCCAGGGCATCGCCATGGCGCCGGCGATGTAGTGGTCGTCCTCGTACCAGCGGTTGTAGGCGTACTCATGGCCGGGGTGCGGTTCGACCATGGTGATCAGCGCATGCCCGGGGCGGACGCCGTAGGGGCCGACGGCGGCCAGTTCGCCGTAGGTGGCGACATGGGTGGCGGTGGCGTCCTCCGGTGTGGTCCCGTTCGTGCTCTCGCGGTCTGCGGTCATGGGGAACAGGTGTAGCTGACACAGCGTCAGAACGGGAGGGGTGCGTCCGTCATGCTCACCATGTGGGCATCCCTGCACATCCGTTCCGCCCCTGCCTAAGCTGCCTGGCACCTACAGCTAACGCGGGTTAACCCGCGGCCGGAGTGAAGGGGGAACCGCCATGCCGGATGCGATCCTCACCGATGCCCGTACGACCCTTCGTACGCCCACCGATACGTCCGCCCGGGCGCCGCTCCCCGAGCTCGCCGCGCGGGCGGCGCGCACCGGCAGCTCACCCGTACGGGACATCCTGGCGCTCACCGCCCGGCCCGAGGTCATCTCGTTCGCCGGCGGGCTGCCCGCTCCGGAGCTGTTCGACGCGGCGGGGCTGGCCGCCGCCTTTCAGCACGTGCTCGCCGACGACCCGCGGCGCGCCCTGCAGTACTCCACCAGCGAGGGCGACCCGGCGTTGCGCGCGGCCGTCGCGGCGCGCACCACTGCCCGCGGGCTGCCCACCGATCCCGACGAGCTGCTCGTGACCACCGGCTCGCAGCAGGGACTGTCGCTGCTGGCCACCGTCCTGCTGGAGCCGGGCGACACGGTGCTGGTCGAGGACCCCTGCTATCTGGCGGCGCTGCAGATCTTCTCGCTGGCGGGTGCCCGGGTGGTGCCGGTGCCCACCGACGACGAGGGGATCGACCCGGTCGCACTGGACGAACTCGCCGCCCGGGAGCGGCCGAAGCTGCTCTACGTCATCCCCACCTTCCAGAACCCGACCGGCCGCACGCTCTCCGCCGAGCGGCGGGCCGCGGTCGCCGGGATCGCCGCCCGGCGCGGACTGTGGATCGCCGAGGACGACCCGTACGGCGAGCTCCGCTTCGAGGGCGCGGCCGTGCCGTGGGTGGCGTCGTTCCCGGGGGCCGAGGACCGTACGGTGCTGCTGGGTTCGTTCTCGAAGGTGATGGCGCCCGGGCTGCGGCTGGGCACGCTGCGGCTGCCGGCCCCGCTGCGGCGCCCGTGCGTCATCGCCAAGCAGGCCGCCGACCTGCACACCTCGACCGTCGATCAGGCGGCCGCGGCACGGTACTTGGCGACCACGGACCTGGACCTCCATCTGGCGCGGGTGCGCGATGCGTACCGCGAGCGCCGGGACGCGCTGGTCGACGGGCTCGCCACGGCCCTCCCCGAGGGCTCGCGGTGGAACCGGCCGGCGGGCGGCATGTTCGTCTGGGCCACCCTGCCCGCCGGCTACGACGCGACCGCGCTGCTGCCCGAGGTCGTACGGCATGACGTCGCCTACGTGCCCGGGGCGCCGTTCTACGCCGGGACGCCGGACCCGGCCGCGGTCCGCCTGTCGTTCGTCACGCACACGCCGGAGGAGATCCGCGCGGGCCTGGGGCGGTTGCGCGGAGCGTTGGTGGAGGCGCGCGGGGAGAGGTGAGGGCGGGGCCCTCCGGAGAGTCGCGGCTTCGGGGTGGGTGCCACGGGGAAGGACAGGGGTGGGAACACCTTTCCGGGAGGACGGATGACCCGAGGCAGCCACGGCACCCAAGACCCCCACGGCGCGGACGACCCGACGGGCGGCGCGCCGGCCCCCGATTCCTCCGACGACTGTCCGACCGAGCCGCCGCCTTCCCTCGCCCGCCGCCTGTGGGCCCGGCTGTGCGGTGCCCGGGTGCGGGTGGCCGCCGTCCTGCGCCGGCTGCGGTCCGTCGTCCGCCTGCGCCGGGGCCACGCGCACTGACCGGGCAGCAGCCGCCCACCCGGGAAATCCGCGGGCGGAGGGGCTGTTCCTTCCGGGGCCACCGCTCTAATCTGACTGACCGTCAGAGCGGGTAGGTGGGGCTCGGCGTCCGGAGGCGGAGATGCTGCTGCGGAACAAGACCGTCGTCGTCTCGGGCGTGGGGGCCGGCCTCGGCCATCAGGTCGCGGCGGCCTGCGTGCGGGACGGTGCGTCGGTGGTGCTGGGCGCGCGCACGGAGGCGAACCTCGCCAAGTCGGCGGCGCAGATCGACCCTTCGGGGACGCGTACGGCCTGGCGGGTGACCGACATCGGTGACGAGGCACAGTGCACGGCGCTGGCCGCGCTGGCGGTGGAGCGGTTCGGCGGGATCGACGCGGTGGTCCATGTCGCCGCGCTGGACTCGCTGTTCGGCGGGCTGCGGGACGCCGACTTCGACTCCTGGCGCGCCGTCGTGGACGTCAATCTCTTCGGCACGCTGCGGATGACCCGGGCCTGCCTGCCGTCGCTGACCGCGCGCGGCGGGGGTTCGGTGGTGTTCATCGGCACCCAGTCGTCGGTCGCGGCGCCCTCACAGGTGCAGCAGGCGGCGTATGCGGCGTCGAAGGGCGGACTGGTCTCCGCGATGTATTCGCTCGCCCGCGAGCTGGGCCCGGACCGGATACGGGTCAACACCGTGCAGCCGGGCTGGATGTGGGGCCCGCCGGTCGAGGCGTACGTACGGTTCCAGGCGCAGGCCGAGGGCGTGCCGGAATCCGAGGTGCTCGGGCGGCTCACCGAGCGGATGGCGCTGCCGGAGCTGGCCACCGATGCCGATGTGGCCGAGACCGCGGTCTTCCTGGCGTCCGACCGGGCGCGCGCCATCACGGGTCAGTCACTGCTGGTCAATGCGGGTGAGCTGATGCGGTAGCGACCTCACCCCTGCCCATTACGGCCGTACGGGTCCCGGACCGTACGGCCGTTACGCCCGCGGATACCGCGCCAGCCACCCCGGGGACGAGCCGGCCGGGCCGTGCAGGGCGGGGCCCTGGGTCATTTCCATGGCGAAGTCGTCGGCCAGTTGCAGGATCGTGGCCCGGCCCTCCAGTTCGACCAGCCAGTCCGGCGGCAGCGCCGTTTCGCCGTGCAGGGTGCCGAGGAGGTTGCCGCAGATGGCGCCGGTGGAATCGCTGTCGCCGCTGTGGTTGACGGCGAGCAGCAGGCCGTGCCGGATGTCCTCGGCGACCAGTGCGCAGTACACGCCGATGGAGAGCGCCTCCTCGGCCGTCCAGCCCTCGCCCAGCGACTCCACCCGGGCCGGCGTCGGCATGCCCTGCCGTACGGCGCCCAGGGCGCGCTTGAGGGCCTCGGTGGTCTCCTCGTGGCCGGGGCGGGTGGCCAGGTGGGCGAGCGCCTTCTGCACCGCGCTGTCGAGGTCCTCACCACGGGCCAGCGAGTGGCTGATGACGGCGAACGCGCCGGCCGCCAGATAGCCGGTGGGGTGGCCGTGGGTCTGCGCCGCGCACTCCACGGCGAGCTGGAAGACCAGCTGCGGCTCCCAGCCGACCAGCAGCCCGAACGGCGCCGAGCGCATCACCGCGCCGCACCCCTTGGAGTCCGGGTTCTTCGGCGCCTCCACGGTGCCCATGACCTCGTCGCCGAGGCCGCTGAGGCAGGCCCGGCCGGGCGCGCGGCGGGAGTACAGCCACTCCTCGCGGGCCAGCCAGCCGTCGTGCGTCTTGCGCTCGTCGGGGCCCCAGTCGTGCTGGGTGGCGGCCCAGCGGAGGTAGGCGCGGTGGACGTCGGTGGGCGGGTGCCAGGCGCCGGTGTCGCGGCGCACCTGGGCCCGGATCAGCCCGTCGACGGTGAACAGGGTCATCTGGGTGTCGTCGGTGACCGCACCGCGCCGCCCGAAGGCGGGCACGAAGTCCGTCACGCCCTCCTGGCCGTGCGCCGCACGGATCGCATCGAGCGCGTCGAATTCGATGCCGGCACCGAGCGCATCGCCGATCGCGCCACCGAGCAGGCAGCCGCGTACCCGGCTGCGGAAGTCCTGCTGTTCGGCGCGCCCCCAGATGGCGGCGCCGCCTCCCGCTGCGCTCACTGTGCCTCCCGAAGCTCACCACGTTCCGGGGCCTTGCGAAGGCCCCATGGCGCAGCACTGTAATCGACCGGGATTGATCAGTTTCCGGCCAGGTGAGTATGCGCATAGTCGCTGGCTAGGCGGCTTTTGGGCGCTACGGTCCGGATGAACGCCGAACTGCACCTCCGGGAGATCTTGCTATGACACTGCGCTGCGCCGTACTCGACGATTACCAGGACGTCGCGCTCTCCGTGGCCGACTGGTCACCGCTGGCCGGTACCGTCGAGGTCCGTACGCTGCGCGAGCCGTTCCGCTCCGAGGACGAGGTGGTCGCGGCGGTCGGTGACTGCGAGATGGTCGTGGCGATGCGCGAGCGCACGCCGTTCCCCGCCTCGCTGCTCGGCCGGCTGCCCCGGCTCCGGCTGCTGATCACCTCCGGGATGCGGAACGCCGCCATCGATCTGGCGGCCGCCGCCCGGCTCGGGATCACCGTGTGCGGCACCGCCAGCAACACCGAGCCGCCCGTCGAACTGACCTGGGCGCTGATCCTGGGCCTCGCCCGCAACGTCGTCACCGAGAACACCGCGATGCGCGCCGGCGGCCCCTGGCAGTCCACCCTCGGTGCCGATCTGCACGGCCGCACGCTCGGGCTGCTGGGCCTGGGCAAGATCGGCAGCCGGGTCGCCCGGATCGGACTGGCCTTCGGCATGGACGTGGTGGCGTGGAGCCGGAACCTGACCGCCGAGCGCGCCGCGGAGGTGGGCGTACGCGCCGCCGCCGACAAGGAGGAGCTCCTGGAGGCGGCCGATTTCGTCTCCGTCCATCTGGTGCTCGGCGACCGCACCCGGGGGCTGCTCGGCGCGGACGAGCTCCGCCGGATGCGGCCCACGAGCTACCTCGTCAACACCTCGCGCGCCGCGATCGTCGACCAGGAGGCGCTGGTGCGGGCGCTGCGCGGGAACTGGATCGCCGGGGCCGGCCTGGACGTCTTCGACCAGGAGCCGCTGCCGGCCGGTCACCCCTTGCGCACCCTCCCGAACGTGCTGGCCCTGCCGCACCTCGGCTATGTCACCCGCCGCAACTACGAGGGCTACTTCCAGCAGGCCGTCGAGGACATCACCGCCTTCCTGGCGGGCACTCCGGTGCGTCAACTCAACTGATGCGCACCAGCGCCGGGGCTCATCCGTTCGATGATGGCGGCGGCGCACGGTGGGCATGCTTTCCCCATGTCCGAGTACGAGTGGGATCGCACCACCATGGCCGTTGTCGCCTCGGCCCTCTCCGGGGACAGCGACGGCGCGGTGGAACTCCTCCGGCCGCTCCCCCAGAGCGACGTCTGCCACATCGCCGTACGGCTCGCCGCGATGGCCGCCGACGCCCTGATCGTCGCCGCCCAGGACAGCGGGGGCGACCGCGAGGAGGCACTGTCCCAGTGGCAGCAGTGCATCCTCCAGCACGAGTCGGAGTACGACGGGGAGTGAAAGCCGGGGCGCGGCCCCCGCCGGCTTCTCAGTCCACCACCGGCAGCAGCTCCGGCAGGTGGCCGTCCGAGGCGAGGGCGGCCGCCCGGCGCTCCTCGGGGACCGGGCCGTAGGTCGTGGTGCGGGGGCGGGCGGGGCGGCCGGCCAGGTCGGCGATGGCGATCAGGTCCTGGATGGAGCGGTAGGACCCGTAACTGGAGCCCGCCATACGGGAGATGGTCTCCTCCATCAAGGTGCCGCCGAGGTCGTTGGCGCCGGAGCGGAGCATTTCGGCGGCCCCTTCCGTGCCCAGTTTGACCCAGCTGGTCTGGATGTTGGTGATGTGCGGGTGCAGCAGGATCCGGGCCATGGCCGTCACGGCGCGGTTGTCGCGGGCCGTCGGGCCGGGGCGGGCGATCCCGGCGAGGTAGACGGGGGCGTTGGTGTGGATGAACGGGAGCGTGACGAATTCCGTGAAGCCGCCGGTCTCCTGCTGGATCCCGGCCAGCAGCCGGAGGTGGCCGAGCCAGTGGCGCGGCTGGTCGACATGGCCGTACATCATCGTCGAGGACGTGCGGATGCCCAGCTCATGGGCGGTCTTGATGACCTCGACCCAGGTGGCGGTGGGTAGTTTGCCCTTGGTGAGGATCCAGCGGACCTCGTCGTCGAGGATCTCGGCGGCGGTGCCGGGGAGGGTGTCCAGGCCGGCCGCCTTGGCCTCGCCGAGCCATTCGCGGATCGACAGTCCGGTGCGGGTCGCGCCGTTGGCCACCTCCATGGGCGAGAAGGCGTGCACGTGCATACCGGGGACGCGTTCCTTGACGGCGCGGGCGATGTCGAAGTACGCCGTGCCGGGCAGGTCGGGGTGGATGCCGCCCTGCATGCACACCTCGACGGCGCCCACGTCCCAGGCCTGCTGGGCGCGGTCGGCGACCTGGGAGAGGGAGAGGGTGTAGGCGTCGGCGTCGGTGCGGCGCTGGGCGAAGGCGCAGAAACGGCAGCCGGTGTAGCAGACGTTGGTGAAGTTGATGTTCCTGGTGACGATGTAGGTGACGTCGTCACCGACCGTGGCGCGGCGCAGGTCGTCGGCGATGGTGCAGAGGGCGTCGAGGGCCGGTCCGTCGGCGTGCAGCAGGGCCAGCGCCTCGGGGTCGGTGAGCCGGGTGGGGTCGTCGGCGGCGCGGGAGAGCGCCTGCCGTACGTCGGCGTCGATCCGCTCGGGCGCCATACCGGGCGCGGCGGCCTCGCGCAGCGCCTCCCAGTCGCCGTAGACCTCGTCGAAGTCGTCCCGTCGGTCGGCGCTGCGGCCCTCGGTGTCGATGGTGTGGTGCAGGTCCGTACGGCCGGAGGAGGCCATCGTGAAGCCCTCGTCGGGCTCCTGCCAGGGCCGGCCGACGGCGGGTGCGTCCTCGACGGCCAGGCCGGTCTCGGGGTCGGCGAGGGCGCGGACGTGCGGCAGCAGACGGGGGTCGAGCCAGGGCTCGCCGCGCTGGATGAACTCGGGGTAGATCGGGAGGCGTTCGCGCAGCTCGAAGCCGGCGGCGGCGCAGTGCTCGGTCAGCTCCTCGATCTGCGGCCAGGGGCGCTCGGGGTTGACGTGGTCCAGGGTCAGCGGGGAGACCCCGCCCCAGTCGTCGATGCCGGCGCCGATCAGCAGCGCGTATTCGCCGTCGACCAGGTTGGGCGGTGCCTGGATGCGGGTCGAGGGGCCCATGATGTGCCGGGCCACCGCGATCGTCGCGGCCAGCTCCTCCAGTTCGGCGTCCGGCATGCCGCGCATCGCCGTGTCCGGCTTGGCGCGGAAGTTCTGCATGATCAGTTCCTGGATGCCGTGGTAGGCACGCTGGATGCGGCGCAGCGCGAACAGGGACTCGGCGCGCTCCTCGTAGGTCTCGCCGATGCCGATCAGCAGGCCGCTGGTGAAGGGGACGTTGGAGCGGCCGGCGTCCTCCAGGACGCGCAGCCGGACGGCCGGTTCCTTGTCCGGTGAGCCGTGGTGCGGACCGCCGGGCTCGCTCCACAGGCGCTCGGCGGTGGTCTCCAGCATCATCCCGAGGGACGGGGCGACGGGCTTGAGCCGCTGGAAGTCCGTCCAGGACAGCACGCCGGGGTTGAGGTGCGGCAGCAGCCCGGTCTCCTCCAGGACGCGGATGGCCATGGCGCGGACGTACGAGAGCGTGTCGTCGTAGCCGTGCGCCTCCAGCCACTCGCGGGCCTCGGGCCAGCGGTCCTCGGGCTTGTCGCCGAGGGTGAACAGGGCTTCCTTGCAGCCGAGTTCGGCGCCGCGGCGGGCGATGTCCAGCACCTCGTCGGGCGACATGAACATCCCGTGGCCCGCCCGGCGCAGCTTGCCGGGGACGGTGACGAAGGTGCAGTAGTGGCACTTGTCCCGGCACAGCCGCGTCAGGGGGATGAAGACGCCCTTGGAGTACGTGATGACGCCGGGGCGGCCGGCGGCCGCCAGGCCGGCGTCGCGCACCCGGGCCGCGGAGGCGCACAGGTCCGTCAGGTCGGCGCCGCGGGCCTGCAGCAGCACCGCGGCCTCGTCGACGTCCAGCGCCACGCCGTCGCGGGCCCGCTTGAGCGCACGGCGCATCGCGTTCGCCGTCGGGCGGCTGTCCGGGGCGGGCCGGGCGCCCGTGCCGCGGTCGGCCGCCGGCCCGGACGCCTGGTCGGATACCTCGTCGGATACCTGGTCAGGTCCCTGCGCGCTGGAAGTCATCCTCCGAGCATACGAGCGCCGACCGACAGCGCCGCGGCGGGCGAACGACGCCCCGGTGTGCCGCTGATCACTGGCCCGGGGGCGGTCCCGCCGGAGCCGGCTCCTACAGGTTGGCCAGCAGCTCGTCGGAGTACGTACGGGTCAGGAACTCCATGTAGTGGCCGTCGGGGTCGTCGACGTACACGCCGCGGCCGCCGTCCCGGGTGTTGATCTCCTGCGGCCGGCTGTGCTGCGGGTCGGCCCAGTACGGCAGGTTGCGGTCCGTTATCCGCCCCAGGATCTTGTCGAACTCGTCCTCCGTCACCAGGAACGCGTAGTGCGTGGGCACGAACTCCTTGCCGCCGGCCGCGTGCTCGGCGTAGTCGAGCGTCACTCCGTTGTCCAGCTTGAGGGCGGCGAAGGGGCCGAACGCCTTGGGTTCCGGCGCGTCGAGAAGGCCGGCGAGGAAACGGGCCGAGGCGAAGCGGTCGGTGCTGTGCACGATGGTGTGGTCGAGGTTGGGCATGAGATCTCCTTGATCTGCCGAGGCTCTTCGTGGGTCCCGGTCCGGGGCCCCAGCTCGTGGATCCAGATTCGTGGGTCTCGATTTCTGGCTCCCGTTCACCTTCGACGCTACGTCCGCGGGGCCGGCCGCGGATCGGTCTGCGGTCCCAGCCGTTCGGGCGGCCCGTAGGCCGATGGACCTAGGGCAGGGTGGCGCCGTACGGATGCCCGTCCCGTGGGCGACGAGCATCCGTCATCGGTCACCTCACGTATTGCCGCAGCTGCGGTGCGCAGTCGCTACGGGGTGCCCAGACCGCCGGTGTGGAGGAGCCGGTCGGGGGTGCCGCTGCCGGCGTTGGGGATCCGGCCGGAGGTGGCGTTGTCGAGCAGGGCCTGCTGGACCTGTGCCGGGGAGGCGCCCGGGTGTGCGGAGAGGTAGAGCGCGGCGGCGCCGGTCACATGGGGTGCGGCCATGGACGTCCCGGTGAGGGAGTGGGTGTCGCGGTCACCCGTGTTCCAGGCGGAGGCGATGCCGGTCCCCGGGGCGAAGAGGTCGGTGCACGAGCCGTAGTTGGAGTCGGAGCGGCGCCGGTCGTCGGCCGTTGCGTTGTTGACGACGAGCGCGGCAGCGATGTCACCGGGCGAGTTGCCGCACGCGTCGGCACCGTCGTTGCCCGAGGAGACGACCCAGGTGATCCCGGCGGCGATGGATTTCTTGATGGCGCTGTCCTCGCTGTTGCTCCTGGGCCCGTTGATGCTCATGTTGACCACGGCGGGCCTGGTGGCGTGCGCGGTGATCCAGTCGGCGGCGGCGATGATCGACGATGCCGAGCCCTTGCCGCGGCAGTTGAGGACGCGTACGGACACCAGCTTGACGCCCTTGGCCACGCCGTAGTCCTTGCCGCCGATGGTGCCCGCTACATGGGTGCCGTGACCGGCGCAGTCCTGCCCGTCGCCGCCGTCGCCCACCTCGTCGGCGCCGACGGACGCCCGGCCCTGGAACTGGGTGTGGGAGGTGCGGATGCCGGTGTCGACGACGTACGCCGTGACGTTGCCCGCCGTGGTGGCGTAGCCGTAGCTGTGGTCCAGCGGGAGGGTGCGCTGGTCCACCCGGTCCAGGCCCCACGACGGGGGGTCGCTCTGCACGGCGGAGCCCCGGACCTCGACGTCCCGCTCCACGGAGGCGACCTGGGGGTCGGCCGCGACCCGGCGCGCCTGGGCGGCGGTCATCGTGGCCGCGTAGCCCTTGAGCACGGTCCGGTAGGTCTGCCGGACCGTTCCGCCGTGCGTCTTCGCCAGCCGGGCGCTCACGGCCGGCACCGAAGCCGCCGCCGGCGCACGGTCCTTGAGGACGACGATGTACCGCCCGGGCAAGGCGCGGGCGGGGCTGTGGACGCCGGACGCGGGTCGCGGCTCCTGCGCCTGCTCCTGCGCCTGGGAAACCTGGCCGGCGAAGAGCGGGAACGCCGTCGCGAGGGCGACGGCCGCGGTGCACCTGCGTATGCCTGTGGTCACGGCTGCTCCTAGGGGGAGGGGGGAGATCAGCTGGGGGATCGAGCGGCGTCGGGGACACCGGCCCCCTTGGTGTACCGACTGCCGGCCCCCGGTGGCGGCAAAGCTTCGCCAGTGGCACGAGTGCGCAACTGCCGTTGCTTCAGGGCGGGTTGATGCCTTCCGGTCGCGCAACGGCGAAGGGCCCGCCACACGAGGTGGCGGGCCCTTACGGGGAGGCTGCGGTCAGCTCAGCGCGCCGTCGTAGTCCGGCAGCTTGAACCCCTTCTCGTAGTGGCCGCCCTCGAAGTCGGTACTGCGGTTGCCGACGTTGGCGATGAGCGTGTAGCCCGCCTCTTCGTACTTCTTGCGGCAGCCGAGTTTCACCGCGGCCTTGCCGGGACTGTGCCCCTCCGGCTTGAGGCAGAGCCCGTCGACGGTGTATCCGGCCGAGGTGAGCTGCCTGGTCGTGGAGTCCTTCGAGTCGGGGCTGCGGTACGAGGCGAACAGCACGGCCGCACCGTGGTCGTGTGCGTACTTCGTGGCGTCGAGGATCGCCTTGACGGGCTTCCCCTTGTCGTAGTGGGTGGCCAGGGACGTGTTGTCGATGTCAAGGACGACCGCGGGCTTCTCGCCGTGGGGGACGCCGGCCAGGCGCTGTTCCAGGTGCTTTCGCAGGTCAGCGGCCACGGGGGCGACGTCGGCGAGCCACTGGCTCTTGGACGGCAGCGAGTCCGCGCGGATGGTGGCCTGCGTCGTGGGCGCGGCCGGTGCCGCCGGGGAGGCGGCCTGCGCCACCGCGGGGAGTGGTGCCAGGGCACATATCGCCGCGCCGAGGGTGAGAGCGATCTTCCTGCCGTGGTTCATGGTTCGCTGCTCCTTCGCACAATCGGGGTGGGGCAACTTCCGGGGGATGGAGTCGGGCAGTCACCGATCACCCGGTGGGGGCGGGCCACCGGTGACGACCCATGGGGTGTTGCCTGTGGTGCGGTACCGGCGTCCGCTGGCGCCGTGGGGAAATTGGTATCCCAGGGGGCCGTCGAGTGGTGTCACAACTGCGCCAGTGGCGGTCCCGGGCGCGGGTCCCAGGTGGACGCAGCGGTTGGACGCAGCGGTCGTCGTCCGCGGCGCGCCGCCCCGGGAGGGGTCAGATCCACTCCTTGCGGGCGGCGTGCAACGCGAGTTGGAAACGGTTGGCGGCGCCGGCGAGGAGGTAGAGCCGTTCCAGGTGGCGGGAGAGGGTGCGACGGCTGATGCCGAGCAGCTCGGCGATGGCGTCGTCGGTGATCCCGGTCCCGAGCAGTTCCAGGATGCGCCGCTGCACGGGGCTCAGCGCTCGGGGCACCTGTGCGCTGAGGTGCATGGGGTAGCCGGCCCGCCAGGAGGTCTCGAAGAGTCCGAGGAGGGCGGTCAGCAGGCTCGACGGCCGTACCAGGAGCAGGCACTCATTGGATTCCGCTTCGACGGACGACATCGACACGATGGCCAGGCGCCGGTCGAAGACCGTGAGTTTGACCGGAACCGCCGCCAGCACCCGTGCCTTTTCGCCGGCGGCGATGCACGGCTGGATGTTCGCCGCATAGTAGGCGCCGTTCCGTACCGCCGAGTTCGAGTACACCACGCGATATTCAACGCCGCGCCGGAGATTGTGCACCTCGACGTCATTCGGGCCGCCGTCCGTGTGATACGGCGGGGAATCGAAGCGGACCACTTCCGACTCCACCGATTTTTCGAACTGCCAAATGCAGTCCACGATCTGCTGCGGACCGGTCACCACTTCGACCAGATCGTCCGTGGTCTGCGCACCGGTGCAGCGCCGGTAGTCCCGGTAGGCGTGCAGCGCGGCCAGCCGGGCCCGCTGGACCTCCGCCGACCGGAGGTGCACCAGCCGGTCGAGGGCGAGGCTCGGCTCCGCGGGCGCGAGGGTGGCGTGGTCAGGGCCGCCGGCGACGACCAGGCCCAGCTCGATCAACCGGCCGACGGACTCCTCCGCCCGCTCGGGAGCCCACCCCAGCTCCGCCCCGAGTTCCCCGGCGCTGCAGCGTCCGGACCGCAGCAGCGCCTGTAACGCCTCGGCCTCGCGCGGCCCCACTCCGAGCTCCCGGAGATAGGCCGCCACATTTCTGTCGTCCATCCGCACTCCCCCAGTGACAGGTACTGATCCGCCAGCGAGCGAGACACTGAAGAAAGGACCCGAGATGAGGTAGAAGGCGCTTTCTTTACTGGCGATCAGGATGTCGGTGGCGGATATCGTGCCACGGAAAGAGGGCCTGTCAAGTTGAATACTCAGCAAAGGCAGAGAAATCCGGAGCGACATTCATCCAGGTCCGGACCAACCCCGCGGTCGATATTTCCCCGAGCACCTCAAAAGGTGCTTGCGGGCGGTTTATCACCCATCGCACGGCACCGGCCGGCCACCTGCCCGTCCCGGCACCGGCCGTCCGCCCGCCCGCGGCATCGGTCACAAGTACTGGGCGAAGTCGTCCAGCGTGCGCAGGACCTCGCTCTCCTCTGCCGGTGGCAGCTGCAGCACCACCTCCTCAAGGCCCAGGTCGCGGTAGTGGGCCAGCTTCCCCGGGGTCGGCCGGACCGCGTACGGGACCACCACGGGATCGCCGGCGCGTCCGGCCTCCGACCAGGCCTGCCGCAGGACGGGCAGGGCCTCAGTGAGCCCCCGCCCGCCGATCGGCAGCCAGCCGTCCGCAGCGGCCGCGATCTCCCCGAAGAGCTTGGGGCCGGCCGCGCCGCCGAGGAGGGTGCGCGGTGCGCCGTGGGCCGGTTTGGGGTGGGCCAGGGAGGCCCGTACGGACCCGAACGGGCCCTCGTACGCGGTGGGTTCGTCGGCCCACAGGGCGCGCATCAGGGCCATCCGGTCGCGGGTCAGCGCGCGCCGGGTGGACCACTCCACCCCGTGGTCGGCGGCTTCCTCGACGTTCCAGCCGTAGCCGATGCCGAGGGTGAAGCGGCTGCCGGAGAGGAAGTCCAGGGTCGCGATCTGCTTGGCGAGGTCCACCGGGTCGTGCTGGGCGACGAGCGTGACGCCGGTGCCGAGGGCGAGCCGTTCGGTGACCGCGGCGACCTGGGCGAGGGCGACGAACGGATTCAGGGTGCGGCCGTATTCGCGGGGCAGCGGCTCGCCCATGGGGGCGGGGGTGTCGCGGCCGGCCGGGATGTGGGTGTGTTCGGGGAGGTAGAGACCGGCGAAGCCGCGCTGTTCGAGCTCACGGGCCAGCCGGACCGGCCGGATCGTCTCGTCGGTCAGGAAGATCGTGGTCGCGATCCGCATGGTGGGGGACCTCCGTCAGGCGGGTGGATGACGGCATGTTGCCGCACCGACCGACGGTTATCCACAGGCCTTTCGCTGCGCGTCACGGCCGCGTACAACAGTTTTCACGGGATGCAACACGGAAGCAGGACGCAGCACGGAAGGGGGTGGAGCGGGATGGAACGACGTGAGGTTCTGCGGCTCTCGGCGCTCGCGGGCGCCACGGGTGCGCTCACGCTCGGCCGGGTGAGCTTCGCCGACGCGACGCCGGCGGCCGGAGCACCGGGCGGCGGGACGGGAGGCGGGCAGGGAAGCGGGCCGGGTGACGGGGCGAACGGCGGGACGGGCGAGCAGACCCGGCGGGTGACCGGCCATCTGCCCATGGGCGCACCGGACTTCGTCCACGTTCCGCTCGAAGTGCCCGGCGGGGTACGGGAGATCGCCGTCTCCTACAGCTACGACAGACCCACCGTCCCCGAGGGCACGGTCGGCAACGCCTGCGACATCGGCATCTTCGACGAGCGGGGTACGGACCTCGGCGGCGCCGGCTTCCGCGGCTGGTCCGGCGGGGCGCGCTCGGAGTTCTTCCTCCGCGCCGACGACGCCACCCCCGGCTACCTCCCCGGCCCCGTCAACGAAGGCCTCTGGCACATCGCCCTCGGCCCGTACACCGTCGCACCACAGGGGCTCTCCTACGACGTCACGATCACCCTGCGGTACGGCCCCCAGGGGCAGACACCCCGGCCCACCTACCCACCGGAGCGCGCCCGGGGCCGCGGCCGCGCCTGGTACCGCGGCGACAGCCATCTGCATTCGGTCCACTCCGACGGCAGGCGCACACCCGCCGAGATCGCGGCGCTGGCCCGCGCCGCCGGGCTGGACTTCCTCACCACCACCGAGCACAACACCACCTCCGCGCACCGCGCCTGGGAGGGGCTGTGGGGTGACGACCTGCTGATCCTTACCGGCGAGGAGGTCACCACCCGCAACGGCCATGTGGTCGCGATGGGCACCGATCCGGGGGTCTTCATCGACTGGCGCTACCGCGCCCGGGACAACGCCTTCGGCAAGTACGCGCGCGCCATCCGGCGGGCCGGCGGCCTGGTCATCCCGGCGCATCCGCACGCCACCTGCATCGGCTGCAACTGGAAGTTCGGGTTCGGCGAAGCCGATGCGGTGGAGGTCTGGAACGGCCCGTACGGCCCCGATGACGAGGTCACCCTCGCCGAGTGGGACAACACCCTGGTCGCGCACGCCCGCGGCCGCGGGGACTGGCTGCCGGCCGTCGGGCACAGCGACGCCCACCGCGACCCGGACGTCGTCGGCCTGCCGCAGACGGTGGTGCTCGCCGACGACCTCTCCCGCCGCGCCCTGCAGGACGGCATACGGGCGGGCCGGGTGTGGATCGCCGAGTCCTCGAAGATCGACCTGTCGTTCTCGGTCACCGGTGAGCGCGGCGAACACGCCGGTATCGGCGAGCGCTTGGCGCTGTCCGGCGCATCCGGGGTCACCGCGCGGCTCAAGGTCTCCGGCGCCCCGGGCTGCACGGTCTCCTTCGTCACCGACCAGGGCCGCCTGCACTCGGCCGCCCTGCCGGCGTCCGGCACGGACACCGTCACCTGGCGGACCACGCCCGATCACGCCGCCTACATACGCGCCGAGGTCCGGCACCCCGCCACCACACCCGGCCTCCCGGGCCCCATGGCAGCCCTGACCAACCCGGTGTTCCTGGACCGCAGGGGCTGAGGGACGGGGCCGAAAGGTCGCCAGGGATCGCCGAGGGGCGCCTCCTGAGCCTCTCCCCCGAGCCACTCCCCCGAGCTTCCCGCTACACCTTTCGTCTTCCGGGAACCGCAGCACTGTCCGTTTTGTTGCGGTTCCAAAATTTCCCGTCCGAATTTCGGACGTCACATCCCGGTCACCGAAAAGCCCGCCCCCGAAAAGCCCACCGAAAAGCCCACCCTCACCCCGGCCAGACGATCGACTGCAGCTCGCTGTACGCATGGAGCGCGTACGACCCGACGTCGCGGCCCACGCCGCTCCGCTTGAAGCCGCCGAACGGCGCCTCCATGTTGCGGCCGACGGTGTTGATCCCCACGCCCCCCGCCCGCAGCCGCCGGGCCACGCGGAAGGCGCGGGCCACATCGGCCGACCAGACGTAGTCGATCAGGCCGTAGTCGCTGTCGTTGGCGAGCGCGACGGCCTCGTCCTCGTCCCCGTCGAAGGGGACGACCGCGACCACCGGGCCGAAGATCTCCTCCCGGACCACGCGCATGTCGTTGGTGCAGTCGGCGAGCAGGGTCGGTGCGACGTAGAAACCCTTGTCGAGATGCGCGGGCCGCTGCCCGCCCGCGACGACCGTGGCGCCCTCCTTGCGCCCCAGCTCCACGTACGACTCGACGCGGTCCCGGTGCGCGCCGGAGATGACGGGTCCGACGACGGTCCCCCGCGCCCGCGGATCACCGACCTTCAGGAACCCGAGGTACGCGGTGAGCTTGGCGACGAACGCGTCGTACACGGAGCGGTGCACGAGCGCCCGCGTCGGCGCCGTGCAGATCTGCCCGCTGTAGAAGGCGTAGGTCGTCCCGATGCCGGCGACGGCGGAGTCCAGATCGGCGTCGCCGAAGACGATCGCGGCGCCCTTGCCGCCCAGCTCCATCAGCTGCCGTTTCATCCCGCGCCCGCACACCGCGGCGATGCGCTGCCCGACGGCCGTGGAGCCGGTGAAGCTGACCATGTCGACGTCGGGCGCGTCGACGGCGGCCTCCCCCACGGCGACCGCGGTTCCGCTGACGACGTTCACCACGCCCGGCGGAATCCCGGCCTCCGCCAGCGCCTCCGCCATCCGGTACACCGACAGCGGATCCTGCGGGGCGGGCTTCACCAGGACGGTGTTGCCCATGGCGAGGGCCGGGGCGACCTTGCCGGCCGGGTTGGCCCACGGGTTGTTGTACGAGGTGATGCAGGTGACCACGCCGACCGGCTGCCGGACCGCCAGCGCGCCCAGCACACCGCCCCGGCCCATCGGGCCGGCCTCGTTGATCTGCGGGGGCAGCGGCGTCTCGACCGGCTCCAGCGCTCCCTTGGCGTACCGCCGGAACCGGGCCACCGCCACCGCCACCTGCATCCCGCGCGCCGTCGCGGTCGTGGCGCCGCTCTCCGCCTGGGCCAGCTCCGCGTACCGGCCGGCGTTGCGGTGCATGAGGTCCGCGGCCCGGGAGAGGACGGCCGCGCGCTCCTCCGGGCCGGTCCGGGACCACGACGCGAAGGCTTCCCGGGCCGCCGCGGCCGCCGCGTGGACCTGGTCGCGGCTCGCCTCGGGGGCGAGCCCCACGGTCTCCTCGGTCGCCGGGTCGATCACCTCGTAGTGGCCGCCGTCGGGCGCGACCCACTCGCCGCCGATGAAGAGCCGCTGGTCGGCCGCCCTCACCGCAACCTCACCGGCCTCTTCCTCGCACCTACGGCCCGCCTCACCAGAACCCACCGCCCACGTGCCGCACCTACGGTCCCGCTCACCGGAACCTCACCGCCCACGTCCCCGCACCCACGGCCCGGTCTCCTCACCGCGTGCTCACCGTCCTGGTGTCCCGCCCCGACCGCAGCACCGTGCCGGGCGTCGCGCCCGTCACCCGGTCCGCGCGGATCGCCTCGACGCCGTTGACCCACACCGCCGTGACCCCGATCGCCTTGGAGTCCAGCCGCGGGCTGTCCCCCGGCAGGTCGTGCACCAGCGTGGCCTTGCCCGCGTCGATCCGCTCCGGGTCGAAGAGGACCAGGTCCGCGTGCCAGCCCTCCTGGATCTGGCCGCGCTCGCGCAGTCCGAAGAGCCGCGCCGGGTCGTCGGTCAGCATCTTCACCGCCTGCTCCAGGCCCATCAGCTTCCGGCCGCGCAGGCAGTCGCCGAGGAACCGGGTGGTGTACGGCGCCCCGCACATCCGGTCCAGGTGCGCCCCGGCGTCCGAGCCGCCCAACAGGACGTCCTCGTGCTGCCAGGTCTCGGCGCGCAGCGCCCAGGAGTCCGGGTCGTTGTCGGTGGGCATCGGCCACAGGACCGTCCGCAGCCGGTCGTTGGCGCAGATCTCCACCAGGCAGGCGAACGGCTCCTGGCCGCGCTCGGCGGCGATGTCCCGGACGACCCGGCCGGTCAGGCCCTCGTTCGCCGCGGAGTAGGTGTCGCCGATGACGTACCGGCCGAAGTCGGTGAGCCGGCGGAAGACGCCGGCTTCCTCGCTGCCCGCGCGCCGCAGCATCTCCGCGCGGACGGCGGGATCGCGGAGCCGGGCGATCCGCTCGTCGACCGGCAGCCCGAGGACCTCGCCCCAGCCGGGGATCAGGTTCAGCGCGCAGAAGGTGCCCAGCGACATGTTCATCGGCGTGAGGATCGGCATGGTCAGCGCCACGATCCGGCCGCCGGCCTTACGGGCCCGTTCGCTCGCGGTCAGCTGCCGGGGCACCCGGTCCGGCACGGCCGCGTCGATGGTCAGCACGTTCCAGTTCAGCGGGCGTCCGGCCGCCGCGCTCATCTCCACGAACAGGTCGATCTCGGCATCGCTGAACCGGTCGAGGCAGCCGGCCACGATCGCCTCGATCTGGGTGCCCTCGTGCTCGGCGACCGCGCGGGACAGCGCGAGCAGTTCGTCGGGCCCGGCGTGCCGGGAGGCGACCGGGCGGCCGTCGCCGTCGGAGTGGGTGGACGACTGGGTGGTGGAGAAGCCCCAGGCGCCCGCGTCCATGGCCTCGTGGAAGAGGGCGAGCATCTCGGCCAGTTGCCGGCCGGTCGGCTGCCCGCCCACCGCGTCCGGGCCCATCACGTACCGGCGCAGCGCGCAATGCCCCACCATGAAGCCGGCGTTGACGGCGATCCGGCCCTCCAGAGCGTCGAGGTACTCCCCGAACGAGTGCCACGTCCACGGTGCGCCCTCCTCCAGCGCCACCAGGGACATGCCCTCCACCTTGGACATCATCCGCCGGGTGTAGTCGGCGTCCTCGGGGCGGTCGGGGTTCAGGGGCGCGAGGGTGAATCCGCAGTTGCCGCCCGCCACGGTCGTCACACCGTGGTTGAGCGAGGGCGTCGCGTACGGGTCCCAGAACAGCTGGGCGTCGTAGTGGGTGTGCGGATCGACGAAGCCGGGGGCGAGGACCAGACCGGTCGCGTCCTCCACGGAGGACGACTCCTCGCGCACGCCGCCCGGCCGGGCGACGACGGCGATCCTGCCGCCCCGGATGCCGACGTCGGCGCGGTACGCGGGCGCGCCCGTACCGTCCACGACGGTCGCGCCCTTGATCAGGTGGTCGAGCATGGCGGCAATTGCCTCCCCTCAGTGGCCGGCTCGTTGCCGGCTCGTATGCCGGGCGCGGTGCCGGTCCCGTGGCGGTCGGTCGCCGGCACGGGACGGTCGCGTCGGCGGCTCAGTTGCCGGCCGCCTGGCGGAACCGGGTCGTCTGGTGCACCGGGTCCGTATCGATCTTCGGGATGACGTGCTCCCCGATCAGCTTGATCGTGTTCATGGTGTCCTCGTACGGGATGCCGATCGGCAGGCCGAAACTCAGCTGGTCCGCGCCGGCCTGCTCCCAGCGCTTGCACTGCCGGAGCACCTCGTCCGGGTCGCCGCAGATCATCAGCTCCTCGGCGATCAGCAGCTCGATGATCTCGGTGGTGTAGTCCGGCAGCAGCTCGGGCCACTCGGGGATGCCGTCCGGCCGCGGGAAGGTGTCGTGGTACCGGAACACCAGCGACTGCAGGTAGTTGAGCCCGCCGTTGACGGCGATCTGCACCGCCTTGTCGTGCGTCTCGGCACAGATCGCCGTCGACGTCACCATCACGTTGTCGTTGACGAAGTCGCCGACCGGTTCGGCGTCCCGGACGGCCGTCTTGTACTGCTCCAGCACCCATTCCATGTCGGCGACCTTCTGGACGCTGAAGCCGAGCACGCCCAGCCCCTTGCGGGCCGCCATCGCGTACGAGGACGGCGACCCGGCCGCGTACCACATCGCCGGGTGCGAGGCCCCGTACGGCTTGGGGAAGACCTTGCGGGGCGGCAGCTGCCAGTGCTTGCCCTGGAACCCGGGGTACTCCTCCTGGAGCCACATCTTGGGGAACTCGGCGATGGTCTCTTCCCAGATCTCCTTGGTGTGGTTCATGTCCGTGATGCCCGGCAGGAAGCCGAGGATCTCGTGCGATCCGGCGCCCCGCCCGCTGCCGAACTCGAAGCGCCCCTCGGAGAGGTGGTCCAGCATCGCGACCTTTTCGGCGACCTTCACCGGGTGGTTGACCTGCGCCAACGGGTTGAAGATCCCGGAGCCGAGGTGGATCCGGTCGGTCGCGTGGGCGAGGTAGCCGAGGAAGACGTCATTGGCGGAGAGGTGGGAGTACTCCTCCAGGAAGTGGTGCTCCGACGCCCAGGCGTACTTGAACCCGGAGGCGTCCGCCTGGATGACGTACTCGGTCTCCTCCATCAGCGCCTTGTGCTCCGCGAGCGGGTCGGTCCTGGCCCGCTTGCCCACGTATCCCTGTACGAAGAGGCCGAATTCCACAGTGGATCACCGTCCCTGTATCCGCCGCCCGGCGTGGCCCGACGCGCTGGGTCGAGGTGCCCGCCCGACGACTATCTGACGTACCGTCAGCTATCGATTGCGCCGACTGTGGCACCGCCACCCGGCACCGTCAAGAGCACCGGACAGCGCATCTGACACAACGTCAGAAGATGTTCACCCCGGCCAGCCACCCCCCGTCCACCACGAACGGCTGGCCCGTGATGTACGCCGAGTCCTCCTCGGACGTCAGGAACAGCGCCAGCCGCGCGACCTCCTCCGGCCGCCCCACCCGCCCCAGCGGCACCAGCTTGCGGTACAGCTCGTCCAGCGCCGCCGATGCCTCCTCGGCGTCGGCCGCCGGGTCGAGCTGGGCCGGATTGCTCATGGCGGTGTCGATCGCGCCCGGACAGACGGCGTTCACCCGGATCTTCTTCGCCGCGAGCTCCAGGGCCGCGACCCGGGTCAGCCCCACGATCGCATGCTTGGTCGCGGTGTACGCCCCGACGTACGCCATCCCCGTCACGCCCGTGTAGGAGGCCGTGTTCACGATCGTGCCGCCGCCGGCCGCCGCTATCTCCGGCGCGGCCGTCTTGATCCCGAGGAACGCCCCGACCTGGTTGACCTGCACGATCTGCTGGAACTCGACCAGCGGGGTGGCGGTCAGCTCGTTGAACCGCAGGATCCCGGCGTTGTTGACCAGCCCGTCGACCTTCCCGTACGCCCGCTTGGCGGCCGCCACCGCCGCCACCCACTGCTCCTCCTGGCTCACGTCCAGATGGACATAGCGCGCGGCGTCGCCGATCTCCTTCGCGACGGCCTCGCCCGGCTCGTCGAGGACGTCGGCCAGCACGACCCCCGCCCCCTCCGCCGCGAACAGCCGCGCCTCCTGCTCACCCTGCCCACGCGCCGCCCCGGTGATGAGAACGACCCGCCCGTCGAGCTTGCCCATGCCGGTACTCCCTACTGGATGAAGGTGCAAAGTCCTGTCCCTGCTGAAGATGCGGGCACCCGGGCCCTTCCCGCCGAAGGTGCGGAGCCACATCGGCGAGGAAGCCGGATGTCACAGGCCGAGGTGCGGGGCGACCTCCGCCCCGAACGCCGCCATCTGCTCCACGAGTTCGGCCCGGCTCCGACTGCGGAACCGCACCTGGATCTGCTGCACGCCCATCTCCGCGTACGCCCGCAACGACTCGGCGACGGCCTCCGGCTTGCCCCGGACGGTGTGCCGCCCGACGTCCCAGCCCGGCTCGCCCACGTACACGGGCTCGGCGATCGCCCCGATCACCACCGGTTCCGTGACCCCCGCCGCCGCCCGCGCCGCCCGGAGCCGCGCGATCTGCCGGGGCAGCTGCTCGCGCCGGTCCCCCTGCGGCAGCCAGCCGTCCCCGCGCACCGCGGCCCGGCGCACGGCGGCGGGTGAGGAGCCGCCCACCCAGATCGGCGGCCGGGGCGTCTGCACGGGCCGCGGCGCCTGCCCCAGCCCCTCGAACGCGAACCGCTCCCCCACGAACGCGGGGAACTCCTCCGGCCCGAGCGCCACCTTCAGCGCCTCGATCGTCTCGTCGAGCACCGCACCCCGCCGCGCGAAATCCACCCCCAGCGCCTCGAACTCCTCCGCCACGTGCCCGGCGCCCACCCCCAGGATCAGCCGCCCGCCCGACAACCGGTCGAGCGTCGCGTACTGCTTCGCCGTGAGCAGCGGATGCCGGAAGGCGACCACCGCCACATGACTCAGCAGCCGCACCCGCTCCGTCACCGCGGCCAGATGCGCGAGCGTGGCCACCGGGTCGTACCAGACGGTCCCCATCGCCTCCGCCAGCCGCCGCGGAATCGCCAGATGCTCACAGCAGGCGACATACGCGAACCCGCCCCGGTCCGCGGCCCGCGCGATCTCCACCAGATCCCGCGGCCCCGCCCCGGCCTCCCACCCCTCCGCAAAAACCCCACTCTGCGCCTGCACCGGCAACTGCATCCCATACGCCAGCCGCCCATCCCCCCCAGGCCGCCACACGCCTCGGTCATCCATCGCTGCCTCCGCCCGGCCGCACGCTTAGCTGACGCTCCGTCAGCTCAAACTCGCGCGGACATCGTCGTGCCTGGGGCGTCAGCAGACAAGGCCGCTGCGTCGCCGAACCGCCCCCCGTCCGGTAAGGTCGCTCTCTTCGCCCGGTGGGAGCCGGTGTGCGGAGTCAGGAAAGCCGGTTCACGGTGATGGTCAGCGCAAGCGGTTCCCGCACCCCGCTCCGGCTCGACGTTGCGTTGGAGGGCGTGGTCGTCGCCTTCCGGGGGATGACGGCGCATCCCGACGAGTCCAACTGTGACTGCCACTGGGGCAGCGCCGAGGAGCTGGCGCAGCTGAAGGTGCCGGACGTGGTGCTGGAGCCCGATCTGCTGCGGCGCACGTGGCAGGCGGTCGACTGGTCGTTCCCCGAGCAGGTGCTGCGGCGGGTCCTGCCGCAGCTCGCCGGGGAGATCATTGCCGGGCGGATCGAGCCGCTTTTCGGCATGGAGGAGCTCGGCCGGGCGTTCGCCCGCGGGCGGTGGCAGGCGTGGCCGGACGCGCAGGCCGCGGCGGTGCGGGAGTACCTGCGCGCCTGGTGGGCGCACACGCTCACCGACCCCCGCGCCGCCGTCCCCGCCCACGAGGTCCTCGCCTGCTGTGCCGAGGCCTCCGGCACGCTCACCCCGTGGCTCGCGGCATGGGCGGAGCAGAGCGGCCCGGTGGCCGACCGGCAGCTGGTCGCGGCGGTGGACCAGTGGGAGTACGACCTGCTGCGGGACGAGCTGCCCTGGGACGCCTTTGAGGGCGAGGACGAGCTGTGTGCCGAACTCGCCGGCTGGCTGGTCCGGCACGCACCGGCCCGGCTGCGTTCCCAGGGCGCTCCGGACGAGCTGCTGCACCACGTGCGGCTGCTCGGCCTCACGGACGAGGCCCGCTGGGACGATCCGCACTGGCCCTGGCAGACGTACTGACTCACGTACGGGTCCGCGTACGACCCACGTACCGACCGATGTACACGTACGGCCTACGTACCGACCCACGTACCGGCCGGCCGTAGGGGCGGGCGCGCGGGAACCTTCGGCTCAGCCCGCCCAGAGGCCCTCCGGCGTCAGGTCGAGCAGGTCGATCGCGTTGCCGCGGACGATGCGTTCCACGACGTCCGGCGGCAGATGGCCCATCTGCGTCTCGCCGACCTCCCGCGACTTGGGCCAGGTCGAGTCGGAGTGCGGGTAGTCCGTCTCGTACAGGACGTTGCCGACGCCGATCGCGTCCAGGTTGCGCAGGCCGAAGGCGTCGTCGAAGAAGCAGCCGTGGACATGCTCGGCGAAGAGTTCGGAGGGCGGGCGGAGGACCTTGTCGGCGACGCCGCCCCAGGCGCGGTTCTCCTCCCAGACGACGTCGGCGCGCTCCAAGATGTACGGGATCCAGCCGATCTGCCCCTCGGCGTACATGATCCTCAGGCCCGGGAAGCGGTCGAACTTGCCGCTCATCAGCCAGTCGGTCATCGAGAAGCAGCAGTTGGCGAAGGTGATCGTCGAACCGACGGCGGGCGGCGCGTCGGCCGAGGTGGACGGCATCTTCGAAGAGGAGCCGATGTGCATGGCGATGACGGTGCCGGTCTCGTCGCAGGCCCGCAGGAACGGGTCCCAGTAGTCGGTGTGGATGCTGGGCAGCCCCAGGTGGGGCGGGATCTCGCTGAAGCAGACCGCCCGTACGCCGCGGGCCGCGTTGCGCCGTACTTCCGCGGCGGCCAGTTCCGCGTCCCAGAGGGGGACGAGGGTGAGCGGGATCAGCCGGCCCTGCGCCTGTGGGCCGCACCATTCCTCCACCATCCAGTCGTTGTACGCGCGCACCCCCAGCAGCCCGAGCTCGCGGTCCTTGGCCTCGGTGAAGGTCTGGCCACAGAAACGGGGGAAGGTGGGGAAACACAAGGCGGACTGCACGTGGTTGACGTCCATGTCGGCGAGCCGCTCGGGGACGCTGTACGAGCCGGGGCGCATCTGCTCGTAGGTGATGCCTTCGAGCTTGATGTCGTCGCGTGCGTAGCCGACGGCGGTGTCGAGGCGGGTCAGCGGCCGGTGCAGGTCTTCGTAGACCCACCAGTCGGCTATCGGCCCGTCGTCACCTGGGGCGCCCATCTTCGGGGCGAACTTTCCGCCCACGAAGGTCATTTCCGCGAGCGGTGCCCGGACGATGCGGGGGCCGGTGTCCTGGTACTTCGACGGGAGCCGGTCCCGCCAGACGGTGGGGGGCTCCACCGTGTGGTCGTCCACCGAGATGATCCTGGGGAAGGTCTCCATAGCGGCCACGGTAGCGCGGATCTGACGTACCGTCAGCTATCGCGGACGGCCTCCCGGTGCGGTCCGGCCGCCGCACGCGCGGGGCCAACTGCCCCCAGGGGCGCACGGAAGGTCACCCTCCGCGCCCCTGCCGTGCGCCCCCGGCGCCCCCGGCCCCGTCAGCCGGGGAGGCTTTGTGCACGGTCCGGACCCCTACTGACGTAAGGGGCCGCGACAAGGCAGACTGGCCGTTGCGCACAGCGAGAAGGTGCATACAGCGAGATGGCGCATACGGCGCGGATGGATGCCACAGGGCAGGGGGACACCATGGACGACGGTCCGGGGCGGGAGCGGCTCCGCTTCACCGTGCTCGGTCCCGTACGGGCCTGGCGCGGCGCAACGCCGCTGGCGGCGGGCTCCCCGCAGCAGCGAGCGCTGCTGGCCGCACTACTGCTGCGCGGCGGGCGGACCGCCACCGCGGCCGAGCTGGTCGACGCCCTGTGGGGCGACGAACCTCCGCACGCCGCGCTCGCCGCGCTGCGGACGTACGCCTCCCGGCTCCGCAAGGCACTGGGCGACGACGCCGCGGCCCTGGTCAGCGAGTCGGGCGGCTATGCGCTGCGCCCGGTGGACGGCAGCCCGCCGGATCTCGACCACGACCACGCGGAGCAGTACGCCTCCGAGGCGGAGAAGTCCAGGGCGGCCGGCGACCGGGCCGGGGCCCGGGAACTCCTCGACAAGGCCCTGGCGTTGTGGGACGGCGAGCCGCTGGCCGGCCTGGCCGGCCCGTACGCCGAGACCCAGCGCACCCGCCTCCACGAGTGGCGGCTCTCCCTCATCGAGGCCCGCCTCGAACTGGACCTGGAACTCGGCCACCACGCCGACGCGGTCTCCGAACTCACCGCCCTGACCGCCGCCCACCCCCTGCGCGAGCGCCTGCGCGAACTGCTGATGCTGGCCCTGTACCGCAGCGGCCGCCAGGCGGAGGCGCTCGCGGTGTACACCGACACCCGACGCCTCCTCGACGACGAACTGGGCGTCGAACCGTGCGCCTCACTGTCGGAGCTGCAGCAGCGGATTCTGCGGGCGGACACCGACCTCGACGCACCGCCCGTCGTCATCGACGGCCCGGACGCCGCCGACCCCGTCGTGGTCCGGCCACAGCAGCTTCCGGCCACGGTGGCCGACTTCACCGGCCGCAGCGCCTTCGTCGACGAGCTCGGCAAGCAACTCGCCACCGCCGAGGGCAGCGTCATGGCCGTCTCCGCGCTCACCGGCATCGGCGGCGTCGGCAAGACCACCCTCGCCGTGCACGTCTCGCACGCCGCCCGCGAGCACTTCCCCGACGGCCAGCTCTACGTCGACCTCCAGGGCGCCGGCCACACCCCGTCCGAGCCCGAGGCCGTGCTGGGCTCCTTCCTCCGTGCCCTCGGCACACCGGACTCCTCCATTCCGGACGGCCTGGAGGAGCGCTCGGCCCTCTACCGCTCCACCCTCGCCGGGCGCCGGGTGCTGGCCCTGCTGGACAACGCCCGGGACGCGGCGCAGGTACGTCCGCTGCTGCCCGGCTCGGAAGGGTGCGCGGCGCTGATCACCAGCCGCGCCCGGCTGATCGACCTGGCGGGCGCGTACCTCATCGACGTCGACGTGATGAGCCCCGAGGAGGCGCTGAAGCTCTTCACCCGCATCGTCGGGGAGGAAAGGGTCAGCGCCGAACGGCAGTCGGCGATGGCGGTGGTCGGCGCCTGCGGCTTCCTGCCCCTGGCGATCCGCATCGCCGCCTCCCGGCTCGCCGCCCGCCGTACGTGGACGGTCTCCACCCTTGCCCGCAAGCTCGCCGACGAACGCCGCCGGCTGGACGAGCTCCGCGCCGGTGACCTCGCGGTCACCGCCACCTTCGAGCTGGGCTACGGGCAGCTGGAGCCGCACCAGGCCCGGGCGTTCCGGCTGCTGGGCCTCGCCGACGGCCCGGACATCTCGCTCGCCGCCGCGGCCGCCCTGCTCGACATGGACGTCGAGTCCGCGGAAGATCTGATCGAATCCCTCGTCGACGCCAGCCTCCTGGAGTCCGCGGCGCCGGGCCGCTACCGCTTCCACGACCTGGTCCGGCTCTACGCCCGGGCGTGCGCCGAACGGGACGAACACCCGCCCACCGAACGGGAAGCGGCGCTCTCCCGGCTGCTGGACTTCTACCTGGCGACGGCCAAGGAGGTCTACACCCTGGAGCGCCCGGGCGACCGGCTGGCCGACCACATGGCGCGCCCCCAGTACGCGGGCCTCACCTTCACCGACCGCATAGGAGCCCTGGAGTGGCTCTTCGCCGAGGCCCGGTGCCTGCTGGCGTGCGCCCAGCAGTCCGCCGGGCCGAAGACCCTGCGGCGGGCGGTGGACCTGTTGCTGCTGGCCCAGGACCTCGCCGAATCCGGCGCCGACTCCCGCCAGTACGAGCACGTGAACATGGCCCTGCTGGAGGCCGCCCGCGCAATGGACGACCAGCGCGCCCAGGCCCGCATCCACGTCGCGCTCACCAACGTGCACACCCTCGCCGGCCGGTTCGACAAGGCCGACGAGCACGCCCAGTCGGCCATGCTGCTGGGCCTCGCCACCCAGGACGCCTTCGCCTCCTCGTACGCACCGAACGACCGCGGCATCATCGCGAACTCGCAGAGCCGCCACGCCGACGCCGAGGCGTACCTCACGCAGGCGCTCAGTGCGTTCCGTGAGGACCGCAACAAGCCGTCCGAGGCCAGCGCCCTGTGCAACCTCTCGCGGGTCCACCTGGCCACCGACCGGGTGGACACCGCCATCCGGCTGGCGCAGGAAGGCATCGCCATCTACCGGGAGCTGGGCGCCACCCGGCGGCTGGCCAACGGCATGTACGCGCTCGGGCTGGCCTTCACCCGCGCCCAGCGGCTGGAGGACGCCACCGAGCAGCTCAACAAGGCCCTGGCGATCTTCCAGGCGAGCCGGCAGCGTTTCTGGGAGGGCATGACGTACTTCCGCCTGGCCGAGACCGACCTGACCGCCGGTCACCCCGCACAGGCCGCCAACCACGCCGAACAGGCGCTGACCGCGCTCCGGGCCATCGGCGGCGAGTGGTGGCACGCCAACGTCCTGACCCTGCTCGGGCGCGCCCTGGACGGTGTGGGGCAGTCCGGCCGGGCCCGGGTGTGCTGGCAGGAGGCGCTGAGCGTCTACGAACGGCTGGATTCCCCGGAAGGAGCCGCGGTGCGCCGTCTGCTGCGTCCGGTGGCAGCCGCCTGACCTGCACCAACCGCAGCCGGCCGCACGCGGCGACGGCGTTGGACGCGGACGTTTATCGATCGTTCATCGCCTCAGGCCAGTCTTTTACTCACCGACCCGCCGCCTCGGGGGGCAAGCGGTTCGGTCAGTTGGCCCCACCGTTATGGTGTTCGGCCCCGACGCACCTGTCCGGCGACCCACGGGGGAGTCGCCGGCCGGGTGGCCGGAAACAAGCGCCCAAACACTGGAGTTGATCAGCTTGGCCACCGAGAACACCCAGCCCGACGAGCGGGACATCATCAAGCCGCTCGACCACCACCAGCCCATCGTCGGTCCCAAGGGCCGTCGCATCGTGGGCAAGAACGAACAGCCGGTGACGCCCGGCGACGACATCGTCAAGCCGCTGGACCACCACCAGCCCATCGGCACGCCGCGCGGTGACATCTTGGGCGATCCCAAGTAGCGCACGCCGGAGGGGTTTCGGGGGATCGCAGGGGCCGTTCCGATGGCACGGAGGGGAGCCATCGGCAACGGTCCCTGCGGCCTTTCCGCGCACGCGCATATCTGCACAGACTTCGGCAATCCGGCCGACCTGCACCGGTTTCCGGCCATGCGCTCGAACGTGTGCGCTGAAGTCAGCGGAACCCTCCTTACGCTCGATGCACTGCCACCCCATCGCTAACGGAGGAACCAGCATGACCCGCGCTTACAAGGCCGCCCTTCTCACCGCTCTCGCGGTCGCCGCCGCGGGTGCGGCCACCGCACCGGCGATGGCGGACACCACCCGTCCCGTAACCGGCCAGGTCTCGACGTTCGACCACCACGCCCCGATCACCGGAAGCCAGGTCACGTCCGGCACCGCCGTCACCCCGGCCGACAAGCACATGCCCTGACCGGCGCAGGCCCTGCGACGGCACGGCCGGAGCACCTCGGCAGCGGGACCATGCCACGACGCATGGTCCCGCTGCCGTCGCATGTGCACACCATCCGGTACCCACACGCTATCTGACGCTCCATCAGATCCACTGCTACAGTGCGCCCCACCCGACCCCGGCAGCCAGGAGGCGCGTCGTGTTCGAAGTTGGTCGTGTGCGGTCGCTCTGGGAGCTGGTGGAGTACCGGGCCGAGGCGTCGCGGGGGGCGCCGATGTTCTTCGACGCGGAGGGGCGGAGCGTCAGCTTCGACGGGGTGCGGGACGAGGCGTTGCGGGTGGCCGCCGGGTTGCGGGGGCTGGGGATCGGGGCCGGAACGCGGGTGGCGTGGCAGTTGCCGACGCAGATCCGGACGGTGATCGTCTCGCTGGCGCTGGCCCGGCTCGGGGCCGTGCAGACGCCGGTCATTCCGCTGCACCGGGAGCGCGAGGTCGGCTTCATCCTGGCGGAGTCGGCGGCGGAGTACGTGCTCGTACCGGGCGAGTGGCGCGGATTCGACCACGCGGCGATGGCCCGTAAGGCGGCCCCGGACGGCGTACGGGTGGTACCGGTGGGTGCCGGGCTGCCCGTAGGGGATCCATCGGGACTCCCGGACGTCGCCGCACCCGAGCGCGACGGGACGCGGTGGATCTACTACACCTCCGGGACCACCTCGTCGCCCAAGGGCGTCGAGCACTCCGACGCGAGCCTGATCGCCGGCGGCGTCGGGCTGGCGACCGCGCTCGGGATGTCCGCACAGGACATCGGCTCGATCGCCTTCCCGTACGCGCACATCGCCGGGCCGGACTACGTCATCGCCATGCTGGTCAGCGGCTTTCCCGCGGTCGTACTGGACACCTTCGAGCCGGACCGGGCGGCCGCGGTCTACCGGCGGTACGGGGTGACCATGGCTGGCGGCAGCACCGCGTTCTACCAGGCGTTCCTCGACGAGTCCCAGCGGTACCGGCGCACCCGGCCGGACGCCGGGCGGCTGATCCCCACGCTCCGGGTGCTGTCGGGCGGCGGCGCCCCGATGTCGCCGGAGCTGTACGCGGCGGCCGGGCGGGAGCTGGGGTGTGCGGTGGTGCACGGCTACGGGATGACCGAGTGCCCGATGATCGCGATGGGCACGCCGTACGACAGCGACGACCAGCTGGCGCGGACGGTGGGCCGGCCGGTGATGGGCGCCCGGATCCGCATCGTCCGGCCCGACGGGAGCGCGGCGGCGCCCGGGGAAACCGGGGAGGTGACCCTCAAGGGCCCGATGCTCTTCCGGCGGTACACCGACCCGGCACTGACCGCGGAGGCGTTCGACGCCGACGGGTACTTCCACACCGGCGACCTCGGCCGACTGCGCCCCGACGGGCACCTCGTGCTCACCGGGCGGCTCAAGGACATCATCATCCGCAAGGGCGAGAACATCTCGGCCCAGGAGGTCGAGGAACTGGTGCAGACCCATCCGGCGGTCGCCGAGGCGGCCGTCATAGGACTGCCGGACCGGGACCGCGGCGAGCGGGTCTGCGCGGTGATCACCCCCGCCGACCCGGCCGCCCCGCCCCTCACCCTCGACGCGCTCACCGCACATCTGCGGGCGGCCGGCGTCATGACGCAGAAGCTGCCGGAACAGCTGGAAATCACCCCCGAGCTGCCACGCGGCGGCCCACTCGGCAAGGTACTGAAGACGACGCTGCGGGAGCGGTACGAACGGCGGTAGCCGTTCGGCGCACCGCCGGGGGGGGCGGGGTCGGGCCCGGGTTCGGGTGAGGCCGGCGTTCGAGTACGGGTCCGGGCTCGGGTCGGGGGCTGGGTCGGGGTCGGCGTTCGAGTACGGGTCCGGGCTCGGGTCGGGGGCTGGGTCGGGGTCGGGTCTCGGTCGGGGTCGGGGTCTGCGCCTGGCTCTGGGTCGGTGTGGGGCGTCCTCGCCGGATGTCCGGTGTGGCGAGGGGTTCTTCCGGGGTGGGGTCTGCACTGTGGAGGTGGCCGGCGGTACGGCGGATACGACAGCCGGCCGGCAGACAGCCGACAAGGGCTCCGCAGGACGGAAGGAACCGCACGATGACCGAGATGATCGACTTCGCGGCGCAGGCCCGGGAGGTCTCGCGGCTGGCCGCGGGTACGGCCGAGCAGCAGCTCGATGCGCCCACGCCGTGCGAGAAGTACGCGGTGCGCCATCTGCTGGGCCATCTCGTCGGCCTGGCCGCCGCCTTCCAGGACGTGGCCCACAAGGACCTCGGACCGGCCACCCGGCTGTCCCCCGACGCGATGCGGCCGGACGTGGACCCCGGCTGGCGTGCGGAGCTGGACCGGAACCTGGCGGGGATGGCGGCGGCCTGGCGGACACCGGACGCGTGGCAGGGCGAAACGCAGGCGGGCGGCGTCACGCTCCCGGGCGCGGTCGCGGGCCAGGTCGCACTCAACGAGCTGGTGCTCCACGGCTGGGACCTGGCCCGCGCCACCAGCCAGGAATACGTGCCGGACCCGGACGCCCTCCAGGTCTCGTACGCGCTCCTGACCTCCTGGGCGGAGAGCGACGCGACGACCGGGCCACTGTTCGGAACGGTGGTCCCGGTCCCGGAGGGCGCGCCCCTCCTCGACAAGGTGGTGGGCCTCGCGGGCCGCCGCCCTGACTGGCGTCCGCCAGTGCGTTAACCCCCACGTACTTGGCTGTCCCGCCGCGGTTGTTGCTCGCCGTTGCGCTTTGCGGCGCCCCGTACGTAACTGTCTGCGGCGCCGCGGGGCTCGCTCGCCGTTGCGCTTTGCGGCGCCCCGTACGTAGCTGTCTGCGGCGTCGCGGGTGGTCTCGCCGTTGCGCCTGCGGCGGGCTGGGTGGGTGTTGGGTGCGGTGCCAGCCCTACAGACTTCGTCCTCCGGTCTGTCCCCTCCC